>JALXCV010000073.1 GCA_026990765.1 Hyphomicrobiales bacterium
GTCCATAAGTTAATGATAAATAATATAAACAGAATAAAACTTGATCGGGGTTTTCAAATGGCAAGAAAAATAAGAAAAGCGGTGTTTCCGGTGGCCGGTCTGGGAACCAGATTTCTTCCGGCAACCAAGTCAGTACCAAAAGAGATGCTGACAATTGTCGATAAACCGGTAATCCAGATGGTTGTGGATGAGGCCCGTGAAGCCGGCATTGAACATTTTATCTTTGTTACCGGGCGCAACAAGGCGGTTATTGAAGATCATTTTGACAAGCAGTTCGAGCTGGAACATACGCTTGAAAAGCGTAACAAACATGCAGCTTTGGCGAAGCTGAATGATGACCTGCCAGCAGCTGGCCAGACATCTTTCACCCGCCAGCAAGAGCCGCTTGGTCTTGGTCATGCAGTGTGGTGTGCGCGTGATCTGGTTGGCAATGAACCTTTTGCCCTGTTATTGCCGGATATGCTGGTGCAGGCAAAGCCGGGCTGTCTGGCCCAGATGATGTCGATCTATGATCAATATGGCGGAAATGTTCTGGCCGTTGAAAAAGTGAGCGATGAGGAAGTGCACAATTATGGTGTTGTCGATTGCAAGAATCAATCAGACAATTCATTTGAAATAACCCAGATGGTGGAAAAGCCAAAACCTGGGGAAGCACCATCAAATTATATTATTTCCGGGCGCTATATTCTGCAGCCTGAGATATTTGACAAGATTGCCAATCAAAAGCCAGGTTCTGGCAATGAAATTCAGCTTACTGATGCGATGATCCAGGTTATGCAGGAGCAATCTTTCAGGGGTTATGAAAGTCCAGGAACATTATATGATTGCGGTTCCAAGATCGGGTTTTTGACAGCCAATATTGCCTTTGGTCTGCAACGCGATGATCTGGCAGATGAATTGTTGGGATTCCTGCATGGTATTCTGGCAGAAAGCAAATAGACGCAATTGCAGCTTATAGCCGGAAGCGAATTCCGGTTGACAGCAGGTTCTGGGTATAGCTTGCCGATGGAACGCCGCTTTTCAGGTGGGTCATGGTATAGTTGGCAATCCATTCCATATTGCGGTGAACTACATAAGAAACCCCGGCTGAAACGGTGAAGTAAACATCGTCACCGGGTGAATCGATGAAATCATCATAATTTATGCTGCCTGAAAGCGTGCCAGTGAGGTTCTCGCGGAACTTGTGGGTGGCCGTCAGGGTCACGTCATAATTTCTGGTGCCGGCAACTCCTGAAACTGAACTTTCATCAAGGCTGGTATCCAGTAACAGATTTATCTGTGTCAGGTTGGAAGGTCGCCAGTTGATATTTGCTGTGGCTCCAATATTGCTGGCTGTCTTGAAGTTTTTATCTTCATATTTTCGATATTCATAAACCAGAGCTGCTTCACCGCTCCAGACCGGTGACGGGTTGAACCTCAAACCCAGGCTGGTGGTAAAGCCTTTGGAGTTGCGTTTCTGGCCATTGCGGTCGATCTTCTTGTGATGAAAACGCGGGGCGTAACCTGCTTCAAGGAACGTGGTTATGGCCGGGGAGGATTCATAGGCAAGGCGCAGGGCGGCTGATGGTTCGATATAATCACGATCTGAATTGTTTTCAGTGCCACCGCCAATGAGCTTGACATTACCGAATTTGAAGGCTCTGGCACCAAGTCGCAAACTGGTAATGAAACGATTGGCCCGGTGGATGAGTCTGGCTGAGGCTGAAAATTCATGATCGTCGCGTTTTTCTGCGGCATTTCCCGGTACTTCCCCGGATGATGGTGGGGTCTGGGCCAGAATATAGGTGCTGGCCAGCTCCAGCTGGGTATCGCGGCGAATATCCAGACGCAGATTGGCTTGACTGTTCAATGAGGTTTCATTGAATTCATGATGGTCGAGATAAAAATAATGCTCGCTTGCAGCAGATGCAGTGAGTGAATGGCGTGACCAGTTGCTTTGCAACCTGGCTGACGGGGCAACCCGCAAGGCTCCATCGGCCTGTTTGGATATGGCAGTGTCGGTAACATTGTCATTATAAACTCCGGTCAGTTCCAGTTGCGGGAACAAACGCATGCTACCTGCTGCAAGGCCATTGGGTGCAAATGGATCTGCTGGCCTTGCCGGTAGTGGCGGGGGAGGTGGTGGAACTGTTGCTGCCAAAGGTTGTGGCGGTTCAGGCGGTGGTGGCAGGGCTGTTGCCGGGTCGGGCAGGGTTGTTATGCGCACCGGTGCGTTTGTTGCAGGCAATTGCGGGTTTTGCCGGGCACTTTGTGGTTGCCGGGTCTGTCCAGCAGTGGTGTATTCAGTTGCTGGAACCGGCTGATAAATGACGGCATCATCGCGCATTATGGCTGAACGGAATGAATCAGCCTGCTGGGCTGCAGCCTGTCCAGAACCTGCAACTGCAAGGCAGGTCATAAATTGCCATATGTTTTTGTGACTTGCCATTGATGCTTTGCCGGATTTTTTTGCCCGCTGTGACAGATACAGCCATGTGATGAAAGACTATCAGTATTATGGTTAACAGAGAGTATATTTTGCCAGGCGGTGATATTTAAGATTGCGATTTTCCCACTGACGGGCTAGTTACTTTGAGATGAACAGACCAGTTGAAAAAAAACCTGACAGTGCACTGGCTTACCTTGAATCAGCCAGAAAAACCCTGGACAAGGAAAGTCATGGACTTTCGCTTATGAATGCGGCCCTTGATGAAGGGCTGGGGGAAGATTTTGTTGCAGCTGTTGAATTGATCCTGAACACTTCAGGCAGGGTAATTGTTTCCGGCATTGGCAAGTCTGGCCATATTGCCCGTAAAATTGCCGCCACATTGGCGTCAACCGGAACCCCGGCAATTTTCATGCACGCAACAGAAGCCAGCCATGGTGATCTTGGCATGATAACTGAAGATGACTTGCTGGTGGTTTTGTCAAATTCTGGAGAAACGACGGAGCTCAAGGATTTGACCGTGTATTCGCGCCGGTTCAATGTGCCGCTGATTGCCATTACTGGCAATCGTCAAAGCGCACTGGCCAAGGCATGTGATGTGCCGCTGGAAATGCCAGGGGCGCCAGAGGCCTGCCCGCGCGGTCTGGCCCCGACCACTTCGACAACCATGCAACTGGCTATTGGTGATGCGTTGGCCATTGCCTTGTTAGAGGCCAAGGGGTTTTCCAGCGTAGATTTTCACCGGTTTCACCCAGGTGGACGACTGGGTGCGGCTTTGGCACATGTGGACGAGTTGATGCATTCAGGCGATGAATTGCCGATTGTTGCAGCTTCAATGGTAATGAGTGAAGCCCTTATCATCATGACCAACAAGACATTTGGCTGTCTGGGGGTGGTTGATGATGCAGGTGAGCTTATAGGTATTGTCACCGATGGTGATTTGCGTCGCAAGATGGGAGAAGATCTGCTTGCCAGCACGGCTGCATCAATCATGACTGCCAATCCGAAAACCGTTGACAGGCAAACTCTGGCATCAGTGGCGCTGGAATTGCTGAACTCGCAGCAGATCACCACCTTGTTTGTGGTGGAAGAAAAAAGGCCGGTCGGGATTATTCACATACATGACCTGCTGCGCTCAGGTGTGAAGTAAGGGCTACTTCTTTCTTTTAGGCTTGCCCAGACCCAGAAAAGCAAATGAAAACACGGCTGATGCGGCAAGTGAAAATACTGCTGCACCGGCAACGCTGGCATCCTGTTTTGATGAGATGGCGCTGGCGGGTGTATAGCTGGTGTCAGTGGGAAGGAGTGATCCGGCACTTGCCGTATCAGGGTTTATGGCAATGAGCAAAATTGCCATGGTTGCTGCGAACAGAATCAGGCCGAAAAATGCCAGTTTTCCTGCACTGTCTTTTCGCTCGATAGTCGAGATTTCCTGAATAATGATTTTCCGGTTTGATCCAGTGGTGGTCTTGTTATTTGTGATTGTGGTGGTCATTGGTGCAAATTCTTTTATGTTCTTGTGTTCATTGCAGAAAATATCGCACATGAACGGGGCGGAATAATTGCCTCAATGTGCAGTCACTGAGGAGATTTTGTGTCAACAATGTGGGATTTGCTTAACAACTTATTAAACATGGATTTATCAGGCAGCTTGTCTTGATTCATTGTTGGATGATGTCTGTTCACTGGCAAGCGGCAGTTTCAGGCTAACCGTGGTTCCGTTTTCGCCAGAAGTTATTTTCATTTCACCATTATGGGCCTCGATAAATTTCTTGACCAGGGTCAAACCAAGACCAATGCCGTCATTTTCACGGTTAAAGCTGTTGTCAACGCGATAAAATGGCTTGGTAACATGTGGTATATGCTGTTCGGGAATGCCTATGCCATTATCGCTGACCAGAATTTCAAAATGTGTATCGCCGGTTTTGTTGCAGCTTATATCAACCTTGCCGCCAGGTTTGTTGAATTTGATGGCGTTGCACAGCAAAAGACCGATGGACTGGGTGAATTGCTTTTCATCAGCATAGATTTCGCAATCGCACTGTTTCATGGCATTCAGGCTTATGTCCATCTCACGGGCTTTGGAAGATCTGGTCTTGATAACCCTGTTAATGGCTTCACTGGAGGAAAATCTTGTCTTGTTGATCTTTACCTTGTGAGTTTCTATGCGTGACAGGTCCAAAATGGCATTGATAGAGCCAAGCAGTGAGCGCGATGAATTCCTGATCAATGTGGCAAATTCCAGATAATCATCATTGCCGATCGGTCCGAGTTTCTGGTCTGACATCAATTCGGAAAAGCCGATGATTGAATTTAATGGTGTGCGCAATTCATGTGACATGTTGGAGATGAATTCAGATTTGGCCTTATTGGCGGTTTCTGCCTGAATTTTTGCGGCTACAAGGGTTTCTTCATGTTTTTTCAGGCTGGTTATGTCGTGACGCACCGCAATTATGCGTTGCATTTCATTCGAGCTGTCAAAAGTAGCGCTTAGGGTAAGGTCAGAGATCAGTTCGCTGCCATCCTTGCGGCTAGATATGATCTCACCTCGCCAGGTTTCACCCTTGGTTATGGCAACAAGTGCATCCCCCCAGTTTTTCTGGTCGGTTGAAGCTGAGCCATCCATTTCTCTGGCTATATTGCCGATTACATCCTTTAGAGAATAACCGGTTATTTTCTGATAGGCCGGATTTACATATTCTACCCGTCCGTCACGATCGGCAACTTCAATGCCAACTGGAACATGTTCGAGCACGGCGCCAAGTATAACGCCTTGATCCTGCGCGGTTTCCTTGTAGTTGAGCAGGGAGTTCCACTGATCAGATATGCGGTCAAATTCAACAATATTGAAATGCCGGGCGCGAATTGAGCGGTCACCATGTCTGCGGGCCTTGATTATATCGCTATATGATTTCAGCGGATTGATGATGTATTTATGTATGGTCAGCGATAATGCTGTTGTTGTAGCTGTGATGGCAAACAGCATGAATGAACCGATTATTGCAAAACTTGTCCATGCCAGAGAGGCAAGTTTTGACCGGTCCAGCTCAACTACGATTATCCCGGAATAGGTGCCTTTTGGCAGCTTGATTTCCTGATGGCATGATGAACCAAATGAACAGGTTATATTACGCAAAATCGTATTCAGACTGAATGGGGTAATGATTGCCTGATTATGCCATGATGGTGTCTGGCTGTGCGAGATGAGATGGATGTGGTTTTGCAGCAACTTGCGGGGGCTGGAGATAAGCGGCAGGATGGTTACGGTGGAGGTTCTGCTCAAGGATAGTTCAGGATTGAATATACCGGTTTGACCAGCTTTTCTTATGGCTGAACGCAATTGGGGATTTGACTGAAACCATTTTTCTTTTTTGATCTTGTTGACCGAGCCACTTGAAGCAAGGACAGTTTTTCCATCAGGGGAGTAAATGGCAATATTGGCGGCATCGGTAGTATTGATGATATCAGTCATTGCATGTTGCAGATCATTGGAATCATGAGCAAGCATTGCATCGCGTTCTATGGATCTGGCTACCAGAACTGATTTGTTATGTTGTGACAGGTTAATATAGGACATGAACAATACAGCCAGCGAGATGGCAACCAGAGAGAACACGCTCAAGGCTACCAGAACCTGCCGGCGGATAAGAATCTGTTTAAGTGTTGTTATATTGCCTGGATTACTCAATTTGTGCGTTCCCCTTGACATTGTCGCAGGTATCATAGGGACACAAAGGGCTTGTAATCAGGTTAAGTGAGCAACTGGCCGGGCTGGTAAATGATTGTTTGGTTTATAAAGGGTTAATAAACTTGGTGACTGGCCCTATGGGCGCCAGTTATACAGCCATCCAAGCTTCTTGTATTGCTTGGCAGTGCTGCTGCTTGAGATAACAAAATTGCGGGCATGACGAGCTGTGCCGCTCATATGGTATATTTTGCCAAGCCTTGAAGATGTTTCCACTATTCTGGTTGTTCTGGGCTGGCGCAATGACTGATATGTCTGCAAACCGTTATCCCTGGATATACAGTCGGCCAGAACCGCGGCATCTTCAATGGCCATGGCGGCACCCTGGGCCAGATAGGGCAGGGTCGGGTGGACAGCATCTCCGGCAAAGGCAATATTGCCATGGTGCCACAAGCCGGGAGTTGCAAGGCCGCATCCAGCCCATTTCAGCCAGCTTTCCGGCGCAGACAGAATGGCTTTGAGATCGCTGCAACATTTTGAGAATCTGGTTGTTACTTCACTATCAGGTGCCGGGCAACTCCAGCCTTCATATTCCCAGTTCTGTTCAAAGACAGCAACAATATTGATGTTTTTGCCAGCGCTGACCGGATAATGAACCACATGGCCATTTGGATATAACCATAAATGCACGCAGTCCCTGTCAGTGAACGGCAGCATCTGGTCGATTGGAACCAGGGCGCGATAAAGCGTGTGGCCGCTATAAACAGCTTGTGCGGTGTCCATAAGGATTCTTCTTGATCTTGATCGCACCCCGTCAGCAGCAATCAGATGTTTGTGGATAATTGTCTGCTGATTGGTGAAGCTGCATTTGATCTCACCATTATTTTGAACAATATTGGTGAGCTTGTGGTTGGTGTGCAGTTTGATATTGCTGTGGTTTCTGGCGGTGATGACCAGTGAGCCGAGCAGATCGGCACGGTGAACCACCCGGTATGGCTGGCCAAAATGGCTGGTGAAGCGTTCGCCCAGTTCAATGCTGGCAAGCTGGTCGCCTGAAAGGGCATCCATTATCCTGATGGCTGGCGGAGATACGGCAAGTGGTTCAAGAGTTTCAAAAACCCCCATGGATTTAAGGATGTGAACCATATTGGGGCCAGCCTGCAATCCGGCACCTACTTCTTCAAATGCCGGGGACTGTTCATAAACATCTATATGATGCCCCTTGCGGGCCAGACATATGGCGTTTGCCAGACCGGCAATGCCGCCGCCAATAATGCCGATGTGCATATTATTGATCCTTACCTTTACCACCAGGGCGCAACAGTGTATTGGATGAGCCGTTTGCAGATGCTTTATCTTATAATCAGCATTTGCAAAATGACCAAACGCAAGCAGGGAACAAAAAAATGGGTTTTATCGCCGATTCACTAGACCGCATCCAACCTTCAGCAACCATAGCCATTTCAGGCAAGGCAATGGCGCTGAAGGCTGCGGGTAAAGATGTTATTGGACTTTCAGCCGGGGAACCGGATTTTGACACACCGGACAATATTAAAGAAGCAGCCATTGCCGCCATTAATGCAGGCAAGACCAAATATACACCGGTTGATGGAATACCGGAGTTGAAACAGGCGATATGTGACAAGCTCAAACGCGATAATAATCTTGATTACAAGCCTTCGCAGGTAAGCGTTGGAACCGGCGGCAAGCAGGTGTTGTTCAATGCCTTGCTGGCAACGATTAATCCGGGAGATGAAGTGATCATTCCAGCACCTTACTGGGTCAGCTATCCTGATATTGTGCTGCTGGCTGGCGGCAAGGTGGTATCGCTTGAAACCACCGATGCCGATAATTTCAAACTACAGCCTGATGTGCTGGAAGCTGCAATTACCGATAAAACCAAATGGCTGATATTCAATTCACCGTCAAATCCTTCAGGTGCAGCCTATACACATGATGAGTTGAAAGCCCTGACCGATGTATTGATGAAACATCCCGATGTCTGGGTGCTGACCGATGATATGTATGAGCATCTGGTTTATGATGATTTTGAATTTGTCACCCCCGCACAGGTTGAACCTGGACTATATGATCGCACCTTGACCATGAATGGTGTGTCCAAAGCCTATGCCATGACCGGCTGGCGGATTGGGTATGCAGCTGGCCCTGAAAAACTGATTGGGGCCATGCGCAAATTGCAGTCGCAATCAACCTCCAACCCGTCATCAATCAGCCAGTGGGCCGCGCTTGAAGCACTTAACGGGCCGCAGGATTTTATCGATGCCAATAACAAGGTGTTCAAGGAACGCCGTGACCTGGTGGTGTCAATGCTTAATCAGGCAACCGGACTTTCATGCCCGACACCTGAAGGGGCGTTTTATGTCTATCCTTCGTGTGAAGGCGCAATCGGCAAGACCGCACCCTCCGGCAAGGTAATCGAAACCGATGAGGATTTTGTCACCGAACTTCTGGAAACCGAAATGGTTGCAGCAGTGCACGGTGGCGCATTCGGAATGTCACCGTTTTTCCGGATTTCCTATGCTACCTCGACTGAGGCATTGACTGAAGGCTGTGAGAGAATCCAGCGGTTCTGTGCAGCTTTGAAGTAGATGGAACAAGCAGGGCAGGGGTCAAACTCCGCTATGTATTTGGGTTTTTAGCCGATACACAAATAAAAAAGGCATCTGTCGGATTATTGACAGATGCCTTTTACTTTAATGCTTATTGATATCCCTTGACGGGAAATTGCAATTTATTTTTTGGCAGGGGCTGCTGGAGCGACCGGGGCACCGTAGCCGTATGGTGCATAGCCGTAACCGTAAGGTGCGCCATAGCCGTTATAGCCGTTGTAACCATTATAGCCATTGCCATAACCGTTGCCGGCAACGCGTGAATTGCCTGAGAAGTTCATGCCGAATGAAGCATTGCCATTGGCGGAACCATTGCCGTTGCCATAGCCATAGCCATTATTGCCCCAGTTATTGCCGTAAGGTGCATAACCATAGCCATAAGGAGCGCCGTAAGGTGCTGGGGCGATAGCTGGTGCAGTTGTGGCAATTGCAGGTGCGGCAGGTGCGGTGGCTGCTGGTGCAGGTGCAGCGGCGGCGGCTGGTGCGGCAGTAGCTGGAGCTGTAACTGTTGCGGCAGGCGCAGTGGCTGTTACTGCCGGTACTGATGCTGTGGCTGCAGGGGCAGCAGGTGCCACGCTGGCCTGTGGAGCTACTGGAGCTGCAACCGGGGGAGCAACATAGCCATAAGGAGCAACCGGGGCGCCATAGCCGTAAGGTGCATATCCGTAACCGTAAGGTGCGCCATAGCCGTTGTAGCCGTTATAACCATTATAGCCATTGCCATAACCATTGCCGGATATGTTTGAATTGCCAGAAAAGCTCATACCGAAAGAGCCGCTGCCATTGCCTGATCCGTTGCCGTTACCCCAGCCATTGCCGTTGTTCCAGCCATTGTCACCCCAGCCCCAGGCACCGGCCTGAGCTGACATTGCTACTGCACCAAGGGCGATCGCGCTTGCTATAGTTGCTGCTTTGAAAATTGCGTTCATGTTGTTTACTCCGTTTTTCCTCAAATGATCCTTTAGTCTTGAAATCCCTCGCACCAGATGCTGACGCTCTGAATTGAAAAGAGACTACATTAGAAGAGTCTTATATGTCAATATTCTAATATTCAAATATCAATAGATTCGTATATTAACTATCACGCTGAGTCATATTGAAATTGATCATACTATTGATTCAACACAATAAATTGCACGTCTGCAGAGTTGAAAAGGTGCGACAATTTGTTTTGCTGTTAATCATTGTGACGTAATATTGGCGGGTTTTCAGGAGATGGTTACAACTATCAGTCTGTGCAGATATCTTCTGAAATTGGCATGTATGCAGGTCAGTTGCTGATATTGTGATATTTGTCAGTTGCAGCTGGCAAGCAAACTGCCGGCCTGAATATTCGGGTGGGTATCGAATGTGTTATTCGCACTTTACCGGCAGATACTGTTTTGATGATATTTACTGACAAATCAGTCAAGATAATACTTGCCAATCATCCCACTTAGGAGCACGATAAAGATTGAGGAACCGCCCTGACTTGTCTAAATGGGGCGATGTGCTCAGGTGCGTTGGGGTGGTCCTTTTGTCTTGTTAAAAAAACACAAGAAAGGATCAGCTATGGGACAATCAAAAGGTAGAGAACGCAAGGGTTCACGGTGCATTGCGCTGGTGGGCCCTTTTTCTAGTGGCAAGACTTCTTTGCTGGAAGCAATTCTTGCCCGTACGGGGGCAATAGGTCGTCAGGGAACGGTGAAAGAGGGCAATATGGTTGGTGATGCCAGCCCTGAAGCCCGCAATCACGGGATGAGCGTTGAGCTTAATACCGCAACCACGGAATTTCTTGGCGATAAATATACTTTTGTTGATTGCCCCGGTTCTGTTGAATTTTCCCAGGAATCAAAGGCGGTGCTGGCCGGGTGCGATGCTGCAATCGTGGTTTGCGAACCCGATAAAGACAAGGTTCATGCCTTGCAGATGACCTTGAAGCAGCTGGATGAATTGTCGATGCCAAGATTTATCTTCGTCAACAAGATCGACAAGAATGAAACTCCGATACGCGATGTGCTTGAATTCATGCAGCCTGCAAGTGCAGTGCCTTTGGTCTTGCGCCAGGTGCCAATCTGGAAAGACGGGATTGCGGTTGGCTTTATCGATCTGGCTCTGGAACGGGCCTATGTTTATCATGAAGGTGAAGCAAGTGAACTGATCACAATTCCAGGGGAGCTGGAAGAACGTGAAAAAGATGCCCGTTATGAGATGATGGAAAAACTGGCAGACTTTGATGATGAATTGCTCGAACAGCTTCTGGATGATATGGAGCCGCCAAAAGACAAGGTATTTGATGATCTGGCACAGGAACTGGCCGACGATCTGATAACACCGGTGTTCCTTGGTTCGGCTGAAAGCAGCAATGGCATTTTGCGGTTGCTGAAAGCCTTGCGGCATGAGGCGCCGGATGTTGAAGATACCTGCAAGCGGCTGGGGCTGGAAGCGGATGGAGAAACTGTCGCCCAGGTAATGAAAACCCTGTATACCCCGCATGGTGGCAAGCTTTCACTGGTCAGGGTTCTGGCAGGTGACGTCAAGGAGGGTACAGTCTTTTACGGACCCAAGGGAGATGATGCCCGTGCTGCCGGTGTTTTCCAGATGCAGGGTGTTGAAACTGAAAAGCTGGATGGTGCTACGGCTGGTGATACGGTCGCACTTGGACGGATGGACGGCATAAATACCGGTGAAACCATCTCGACAGCCAAGGGTGAAACCGAACAACTGGTACCGGTTGAAGTAATGGAAGCTGTGTTTGGCAAGGCACTGAAAGTGGCTGACCGCAAGGATGAAGTGAAGCTGACAAGCTCTGTTGCCAAGCTGACCGAAGAAGACCCGTCGCTAAGGCTTGACCATGATGCTGATCTGCATGAAATGGTGCTTTGGGGGCAGGGTGAAATGCACTTGCGGGTGGCGCTTGAAAAAATGGCCAACAAGTTTGGCGTTGAGGCAATCGCCTCGCCGCGCCATATTCCTTACAAGGAAAGCATCCGCAAGCCCAAAACCTTGAGACGGCGCTACAAGAAACAGTCGGGCGGGCATGGCCAGTATGGTGATGTCGAGCTTGAAATCAAGCCAATGCCGCGCGGATCCGGGTTTACCTTTACAGATACTATTTCTGGTGGTGTAGTGCCAAAGCAGTATTTTGCCGCGGTTGAAACCGGAATTAAGGAATATATGCAAAAGGGGCCTTTGGGTTTTCAGGTAATTGATATTGCTGTCAATCTTTCTGATGGTGGCTATCACACTGTTGATTCATCAGAAATGGCATTCAAATCGGCAGCCAGACTGGCCATGAGCGAATGTATGCCTGATTGTTCACCGGTGCTGCTCGAACCGATTGTTGCAGTGGATATTCATGTTCCATCAGAGGCAACTCCGCGGGTCAACCAGATTGTTTCTGGCCACCGTGGTCAGTTGCTGGGCTTTAATGTTCGCGATGGCTGGCCTGGATGGGACACGGTACAGGCGCATTTGCCGGAAGCGGAAATCGGTAATCTGATTATCGAATTGCGTTCGGCAACGGCTGGAACCGGTAGCTTTACCTTCAAGTTTGATCATCTTGCCGAGTTGACGGGCAAGCTGGCTGAAGATGTGATCAAAGCGCATCAACAGGAAGAAGAATAGCTTAAGGCTTAAACAATAGCTGACAAATATGGCCCTGGAAGAAATGATATTCTTCCGGGGCCTTTGTGCTTGCGCAATTAAACACATTCCTATATCGTGATATGAACTACAGACAATAACAAAATTGATTAGGGGGAGGCTTCCCATGAAGTTCATTCGCAATATTCTGGCTGTAATTGGTGCTGTTGCCATAGCTGCTGCAATCTGGATCGGGCCGCAAATGCTTAAATTCAAAGATGTGCTTGGCGATATGGATATGGCATCTGCCGGGACATATGTGGAGAAGTTCAAAAAATACAAAGCGGCATTCAAGGATTTTGATCCCAAGGCGCTGGCAACATATGAAAAAATGATGGACCAGCTGGTTGAAACCGGTAATTCGGCAGCTGCCACTGTGTGGAAGGCCAAAGTTGCCGAAGGACTGACCTATGATGATGTAAATGAATCAATCAAGAATATAGCCAATGAACGCAATATTCGCGCTGTTGGTGAATTGCCTTTGGGAGATCAGGTTGGGGCAATGCAGGGCAAACCATGGCGCAAGCTTAATATATATCTGTTCTGCAATCCGCTGACCGCTGCCAAAATGGTTGAATATGATCCAGCATATGCAGCCTATCTTCCTTGCCGGATTTCACTGGTGGAAGATGCAAAAAAGCAATTGTGGATTTATACGCTGGATATGGACATGATGATCTATGGTGGCAAAACCCTGCCACCGGCCCTGTTGAAAGAGGCTCTGGAGGTGAAGGATATCATGCAGGATATTCTTAAAAGGGCTGCTGAGGGCGATTTTTAGGGCTTGTCGGTTTTTATACAAGTCCCGCGATCATGGACACCGGAGAGATAATCATAAAACTGTCCGGTTTTCATGTTGAAGCTTACAATATCTAATTCGGAAATGGCTGAAGGTTTCAATGCCTGGATGATTGGCAGCCTGCATTGTGTCACTTCAAGCTGAGTATCGATTTCCTTCCAGTAGACAGAACAGTTTCTGGTGTTGATCCTGAAAGTATAGCGTCCGGTATGGGATGATGCCTTTACGGTGCATTTATACCAGTTTTCATAGGGCTGATAATTGCTGCTAGCGGAAAATGACGCCAAGGCCAGTGCTAATAATGTCAGTTTCATTCTGATACCTGAAAAATTCAAAAAAGGCGGCATCTGGTATTATACACAAATGCCGCCTGATTTTTGTCGTTGTTTTAGCGGGCCAGACGCAGGTCGCTAAGCTGGATACCAATGTCTTCAAAAGCCTTGGTCAGTTCAGCACCGTTACTGGCATTGAAGTAATTGCTTGGTGATGTTGCACATTGGCGCAACATTGACTTGGTAGCCGGGTCGTTCACTTCAAAAGCCACGGTAAAGATGGTTATATTCTTTGCCTTGATGTTACGGCACAAGGTGGCGGTAAGACGATCAGCTTCAGCCTTGCTGTTTCTGAAGTGACCAGGATAACCCCATTGTCCAGGAGATGTGGTTGAGACAGTGTTTTCACCATCAGTCATCAGTACCAGAACCTTGGAGCTTTTCTTTTTGGCAACTTCGGCATAAGTCAAACCTTCAGAAAATGGTGCCTGGGAAGACAGGACTCTCCAGCCCCAGACCAAACCAGCCGGGATATATGTTGAGTCAGAGGCAAACATTGAATTTATTGACTGTTCGATTTTTGCCTTGTCCTTGGTCAGAGGCAGTATCGGGCGTGAACACCATCTGTTCATCAGGCCGGTGACCTTGTTGGCGCGATAGTCACTGTCTGTAGTGTTTTTCGGGAAGTCACGTGACCCAACACATCCACGCCATGTTTTTCTGGTGGTTCTCCATTTACAGCCCCAATATCTTCTGCGTCCAACACGGTCACATTTCTTGTAGCGATATCTCACATAATGGCCGTCATTCCAGTATCCGCTCCATTTCCAGCGACAATTTACCTTGCGACCGGAAGTCCAGCGCCATTTGCACTGACGCCAGCGCCTGTTGGAATCATCTTCTACACTTAACCAGTTACGGCGGTTGGCAGGGGTGCGCATATTGGTGCCAATATTAACATGCCGGGCAAAAGGTACTACCGAGATTTTGGCATTGGCGTTTGGATCCTTGAGCATCACCTTGGTGAGATCCTTTGCAGCCTTTTTCAATGTGGCCAGTTTTCGCCCTGACATGGAGCCGGTATTATCCAGAACCAGAGCCAGTTCAACTGACTTGCTGGCGCTAAGAACTGCTGTAGAAAGAGTGGCTACCTTGATGTCTTTAACACCAAACATTTTCATGAGAGCAGTTTTGTACCTTCCCTCGACCTCAAGGTCAAATTTGCCCTTTTCCACTTCTTTCAGTTCAAATTTGGTAATTTGAAATCTTGACTTCTCCCCCAAAGAAATCTTGAAATAATTACTGGCAATCTTTTTCAGTTCACCCATGCTCAAATCCTTGTCCCTGGATTTGGAGCCGGTTGCGGCCAGAACTGCTGCATCAGCTGACAGTTGCATGGTGGTGCGCAAGTCCCCGGCATCTCTTGTCTCAAGTGCCATTCCCAAAATCAGGAACATCGAGAATGCGGCAAGCGCGGATACAACTGCGACAGACCCCCTGTTGTCTTGTCTGAATTTTTTTAATATTTTCAACATGTCAGTCACCTAAATGATATTTCATTGGCGAAATAATAGATGAGAGCTGTTGAAATTAAGTTTTTTATTACTTCAAATTTTATCTATCAGTAATTTTTTTGAAAATTTTATCAAACAGGTGAGGGCAAGAAAGGGCCGGATTTGATGGTGGGCGGTACTGGGATCGAACCAGTGACCCCTACGATGTCAACGTAGTGCTCTACCACTGAGCTAACCGCCCCTGTTTGTCTGGCTGTATTTGCTGAAACGGGGTATATCGATAAGTTCTGGAATGTGCAAGCCCTTAAAGCTTCAGGCAGCCATCATCCTGTCAACTTCTGCTACCAGATCGCGCAAATGGAAGGGTTTTGATAAAACCTTTGCATCTTTGGGGGCTTTTGAATCAGGGTGCAGGGCCACGGCAGCAAATCCGGTTATGAACATGATTTTCAGCGCCGGGTCCAGTTCAGCCGCTCGTCTGGCCAACTCAATTCCATCCATTTCCGGCATTACGATGTCTGTAAGCAGCAAATCGACCCGGTTTACTTTCAAGGCTTCATATGCACTAACACCTTCGGCATGAGAAATGACTTCATGTCCGGCCTTTTCAAGTGCCCGGCAAAGAAAGCCGCGCATGTCATTATCATCTTCGGCTAGAAGAATTTTTACCATTGTACCCTCAAAACACTGTATGAGCTATTCTATCAAGCATGGACCAGTCAAGATGTCAAAGGCTTGATTAGTTACCAGTTGCCGGCACTTTACCGGAAAACGGTAAACATGGTGTTGCCTGATTGCAAGCAAATGCTTTTGTCGTTATGAATTTAACTGATGGACCGCAAAAATCTCGATAAGCCTGCCTGTGAAATTGTGTTGCCGGAAGCAGCCTTGCGCCCGGTGATATTCTCATCACCGCATTCAGGGCGTGATTATCCGGCCCGGTTTCTAGCCATATCAAGGCTTAATGAGCATGAAATAAGACAATCAGAGGATTGTTTTGTTGATCAGCTATTTGTTGAAATGCCAAAATTTGGAGCGGTTCTGCTAAAGGCCAATTTTCCGCGGGCATTTGTTGATGTGAACCGGGAGCCTTATGAGCTTGACCCGGAGATGTTTGAAGACAGCTTGCCTGATCATGTGAATACAACATCAATCAGGGTTGCCGGCGGGCTGGGGACAATTGCCCGTGTGGTCGGAACGAACCTGCCCATATATGATGGCAAATTGCAATATGATGAGGCGGTTCAGCGGATTGATAAATGCTATTTTCCCTATCATCAGGCAATCAGGCAATTGATTGAACAGAAAATGGCAGAGTTTGGTGAAGTATTGCTGATTGATTGTCACTCCATGCCGTCAAAGGCATCAGCCGGGCGTTATTCAATGCTCAAACGTCCCGATATTATTCTGGGGGACCGGTTTGGTGGTTCATGCAGGGCCGATTTGTGCCAGAGCCTGGAAGAAGCATTTGTGGCGCAAGGGTTCAAAGTGTCATGCAACAAACCCTATGCCGGTGGTTTTATTACCCGCAATTATGGCAGGCCGCTGAATAATGTAAATGTAATACAGGTGGAGATAAACCGCTCATTATATATGGATGAAAAACATCTGGTCAGAACCAGCGGGTTTGAGGAGTTCAAGCTCAGGCTGGAAAAGGTGTTTGCTGATTTTCTGGCAACCAGTTCGCTGGCGCCTGCAACTGGCAGTCTGGCGGCAGAATAAAAAAGAGGCCGTTCGCAGAAAATCTGGAACGGCCCAAGTCTAGGGAGGAAACGCCCAGGTCGGGCATTACAAAGAGGGTAAATCACTACCGTCTCTGCACCAGCTATGTGGTACTGCACTGCACAAACATCAAGTATTATTTTCGATATGCGACAAATTGACAAATAAAAATTGTCTTTAACGCATTGAAAAGACAGGGTTAATTGTGGCGTAAATGAGGCAGTTTCTTGTTTTTGGCAGGTTAAATCATTGTTTATATTAGAAAAAACTAATGTTGCATTGCGATGTGGCATCCAAGTGCGGCTTGTCTGAAAATGATAACTATCCTATAGCAGCGATGATTGTTTTTTGGTGATTTTTGATAAAGAGGCGCGTCTTTGCTACCTGATCAACCGATAATTGATGAATTATGTGCTTTTGCCTTTGATCTGATCGAAGCATCGCAAGCGAAAATCCTTCCATGTTTTCGAAAACTCACGCTGATTGAGAACAAGCAGGAAGATGGCTTTGATCCGGTCACCATGGCTGATCGTTCTGCAGAACAAGTCATGCGGCAGATGATTGAGGAAAAATATCCAGATCACGGGATAAATGGCGAGGAGTTTCCCGACAAACCGGCAAAGGGTGACTTTACCTGGGTGCTTGATCCGATTGATGGCACTCGTGCATTCATTGCCGGGCTGACCAGCTGGACGACGCTGATCGGGCTTGAATACAAGGAAAGGCCATTGCTTGGCTTTATGCACCAGCCATATATTGGCGAGACATTTTACGGCACCCCGCAAGGGGCTTTTGTGAAAAACCATGATGTGGTTCGCCAGATTCATACCAGCCCGGCAGACGGGCTTGGTGATGCGCTGGTGACTACTACCGGGTTGCATTATTACAAAACCAGGCAGGAGAAGGCGTTTCTGGATAGTCTGCGTTTGAATGCGCGCAGTGTCTTATATGATGCAGATGCGTATTTTTATTCGCTGCTGGCAGCCGGGCATGTGGATATTGCGCTGGATGCCAGGATGAACCGCTGTGATATTGCCCCGCTGATTCCCATTATCGAGGCTGCAGGCGGGGTTATCACGACATGGGATGGTGACAGCGCCAGAATGGGCGGCAATATCATTGCTGCGGCCAGCAGGCAATTATATGATATGGCTATGAAGTTGCTTGCCGAGGCATGATCGCATCTTGCTTTATGCCTGTTCCAGCCCTTCGATGAAGCTGTAAAAGGCAGCCCAGAACTGTTCCCTGAATTCATCACGCTCGTTCATCAACTCATGGGCGGCATTTTCAACTACCACTATCGGTACATCCTGCATGTTGCGGGCGAATAGATGTTCGGCTTCAAGATCGACTAGCCTTTCATCTCCAGATGCTATGATGATGGCAGGGCAGCGCAGAAGCTCCGGGCCTCTCAATTCCAGAAGCTTGTTTTGTGCATCAAGAGAGGCATGTATCCAATTGAATGAGGGGGCACCGATCTTAAGATCGGGAAATTCTTTTAACAGGCGTTCCTGCAGGGCAAAACGATGCTCATCATGGGTCAGGCGATTGGAGCTAAAATCATCATCACTGTTAAATCCGGGTATTTTCATGCGCCCAAACCCAAGATAGGTGGCACTGGCAGCCAGAAAGCTGATTATCGGGGTTGGGGTATAGCCATATATGCCAAGGAATGGTGAGGCAAGTACGGCACCGGAAAACCAGTTGCGATTTTGAAGGGAACGCAACAATATGGTCGAGCCGGTTGAGTGACCAAGGGCATAATAGGGTGGTGGACAGTCAGGCAGGACCACTTTGGTCATGAAAGCGTTGATGTCGAGATCATACTGGGCGTAGTTGCGGATATGTCCGGCATTGCTGCGCTTTAACAGGCGTTCGGAATGTCCCTGTCCGCGCCAGTCGAGCAGGGCCACTGAAAATCCCTGTTCCTGCAAATCAAGGATTGTTTCATAATATTTTTCAATATATTCAGCCCGCCCCTGAAAAATGCAGACAGTGCCACGACCAGAACTTTGCCTTGCTGAAAGAGCATAGCGCAATTGCATGTTGTCGCTGGTAGTCACCAGCCCTGAGGTCATTCCTTTGGGGGGAACAACTCCTGGGACGGTTTCAAGGTCTGGCTTTATGTTCTTGTCATTTCGCATGGTCAAAGTGCTTATAAGCACTGACCGGGGCGGGGGCAATCACTTCTGTTTGTTGACGTCAATCAATTCACCGCTGAGTGACGATAATTTGATGAAATAGATGTTGCCATCACGCTTTGCA
>JALXCV010000074.1 GCA_026990765.1 Hyphomicrobiales bacterium
CAGCTTTATAAATGGCTGACCGCATGGGCGGCAACGGCGGGTGAGACTATTGCACCACAGCATGATGATCCGTTCCGGCAGGATCTTGAGTTCATCCGCTTTGCCATTGATATATCCAACAAGGTTTTGTCCACCTATCCAGGTTTGCGCAAAATTCATACAAGATTGAAAACTGCCCTGCTGGAGCAGCGACTGAAAAAACAGTTGCCGGAACAAGAAGCATGGATTGAGGCAGCAGTGCGTTATTATCTGGGTGATGAAACGCAAAAGCAGCAATGCTCTCAAATATGGGAAGCAATCAACGATCAGGAAGCTGACTTTTCAATTTTTAGTGCCGGTAAAAATTACAGGACTTTTTTGCCACTGATACTTTGGGGCGAGATCACACCGCGCGAATTGTCTGATATTAAAAAAGATGAAAATATACAGGATTCAAAATCAGCTTCCAGCGAAGGCAGGAACAAACGCACCCGCAAGGCCAAGCGTAATAAATCCGACCAGTTGAATCGCAAGGACCCGATGGTACTGGCCAGATTTGAAGCCGTGATGTCATGGGCCGAGATGATGAATATCAACAAGGCCATGGATGATGAAAATGAGGAAGATGCTCAAAAAGCCGCCGATGACATGGAAGAACTCAGCCTTGCATCAATAACCCGCAAGGCCAAGACCCGGCTCAAATTTGACCTTGATCTGTCACCTGAAGATGTAGAACATGAACGTATTGCCGATAAATATGTTTATCCTGAGTGGGACTATCGCAAATCTGCCTATTATCATGATCATTGCCGGGTTCTGGCTGCCAATGCGCCTTATTTGAAGGAAGGTGAAATCTGGGAACCTGATGGAGAAGCCAGACGGCGTATCAGGGCCGTGAAACGCCAGTTTGAAGCCTTGCGACCAAAACGGGAAATCCATCACCGCCAGCCAGATGGCGAAGAGATTGACATGGATGCGCTTATCCGCGCCCGCTGTGATTTCAAAGCCAATGGTGAAAGCTCGATGCGGGTATTCACAACCACAAGGGAAACAGCCCGCGATCTGGCTGTATCAGTACTGATAGATGTATCATTATCATCTGAAAGCTGGGTGGAAGGGCGTCAGGTTATCGAGATTTCCAAGGAAGCCCTGATGGCACTGACTGCCGGTCTGGCAGCGGTTGGTGATGATAATGCGATTTACTCATTTTCATCCCTGCGGCGTGACCGGGTCTATGTTTCAACCATCAAGAAGTTTGACGAAATGCTGGGGCCAAAGGTGTTTTCACGTATCGGTGCCCTGAAGCCGGGTTTTTACACCAGACTGGGCACAGCAATCAGGCATGTATCAAAAGAACTGAATGAACGCGGTAATGCAAAGAAGCTTTTACTGGTACTGACTGATGGCAAACCCAATGATCTTGACCATTATGAAGGCCGCTACGGGGTAGAAGACTCAGCCAAGGCTGTGAGAGAAGCGCGCCGGGCCGGGCAGGCAGTTTTCGGCATTACCATAGACAAAAAGGCGCAGAGCTATTTTCCGTATATCTTTGGCCGCAATGCTTATGCTATTACCAGACACCCCAAGGACTTAACCAAGGCTTTGC
>JALXCV010000075.1 GCA_026990765.1 Hyphomicrobiales bacterium
TGTAATGATGGCACAGATTGAACATGTGGTTTTTGACACAGATGCTGAAAATAAAGGCTCTGACAGCGAATCTTTCAAGGTTGAAGGGTGTAGTGGTGATCTGGTCAGTTGTATAAATTCAATCAGAGATGGTGATTTTTCCAACAAACCATCAGGCCATGACCGGATTTCAGTGGCATTGCGCGAATTGAACGAAAGACATGCAGACCATGCCAGCAAGGATCTGAAGCAAATGGTGGGGCTGTCTGTCGAGGCCGCAGAAACCGCCGTTTTATCAGCGCGGATGCTGTATGATATTCGCAATGTCGATGAGCAGGCCCAGTCTATTGCTGCTGCTGCCGAAGAGATGGTGGTAACGGTTGAGGATATTGGCAATTATGGCGAGGATATATCCATCCAGGCAAATGAAGCCCAGCAAGTAACGCGTACCGGTTATGAAGCTTCACTGGCTGCGGTGGAAAGCATATCGAAAATCGATTTGTCGGTGAGTGACAGCACACAAAAAGTTGCAGTTCTGAATGATTTCTCTGACCGTATCAGTGAGATAGCAGTAGTTATCAAATCGATTGCTGACAGAACCAAATTGCTGGCGCTTAATGCCAATATTGAAGCTGCGCGTGCAGGCGATGCCGGCAAGGGATTTGCGGTTCTGGCCGGGGAAATCAAAAATCTGGCCGAGCAGACAAAAAACTCAACTGACGAGATTGAGGATATTATCACTAATTTGCAAATAGAGAGCAAAAGCATATTGGAATCCATGGACAAGACTACCCAGACAGTTGCCTTTGGAAAACAGGCAATTGAAAAAGTGGGTGAGAGAATGGATGAAATACGCGGCAGGATTGACAAGGTTACCGATAATACAGCCCAGATATCCAGTACGCTGAATGAGCAAAAACTGGCATCACAGGATGTCGCCAAAGGAATTACATCAATTGCCGTTGCCAGTTCTGACAGTGTGGGCAATGTTGAAAAGGTTGTCGACTCCATGGACAAGGTTGAGGAGATGATTTCTGAAAGAATTGCCAAGGTTGCAGAACAGGATATTCCTGACAAGATTATCAAGCTGGCCCAGTCTGATCATGTTTTGTGGAAGAAACGCCTGGCCAATATGATTGCAGGACGCGAAGGATTGAACCCGAATGAACTGGCTGATCATCATTCATGTCGCCTGGGTGTGTGGTATGACAGCCAGGGAGCGGATTATTTCAGAGATCATCCTGATTTTCAAAAACTGGCAGAACCCCACAAGCGTGTGCATGAGCATGGCATAAGGGCTGTTCAATATTTCAATTCACACAATATCAGGGCGGCACTGGAAGAGATAGACAAGGTAGAGGTCGCATCCGCACAGGTGCTGCAGCTTCTTGCAAGTCTTGAGGAGCATAGATAGAGAATGAGAATTTTGTTCATTAATGAAATTGCCGGTTGTCCTTATTAACCAATTCGTAATTTATAAGCTCTAATTGTAATAATAACAGCAGATTGAACCTGTTTTGAATCAATGGCATGATGCCCCTCTGCTGTGTCGGCAACAATCCGACATGACTTTTCCAAAAATATAAAACAACATTTGCGCAAGGCTTATTTTTGCGGCTGCTTTCCTGTGTCCGCATTGGCTTGCATGGTGTTGATTGTGAGTACAACAAACAACAAGTCTCAGGGTGTAGCCGATGTTAGCTAAAATCAGAATCTCGACTATCGGATGGATATTGTCCGGTTTTTTGGCCGTAGTTACGGCGGTAAGCGTAGCGACTTTATTATATACGCAAAACGAGTTTACCAAACTTGAGAATAAATGGTCTGTCTACGCATCTGGTACAGGTGAAAAACAGCTGGATTTGCAAAATCTGAATGGCTTTATGGGTTATGGTGGCATGATCCACCAGTTCAAGAATTATGTGCTGCGCCAGGATGAAAAGCGTATCGCCAAAATCAGGGCCAATTCGAAACTGGCTCTGGATACTATATCCTCATTGAAAAACAGAGGTGTTACCAAACAGGAAAATGCTGCGCTTGATACTATTGCCGATACTATCAGAAAATATGAAAACGCAGCTGAAGTCGCCCGGAAAATGGTTGTCCTTGGGAAAAATCCGCAAGAAATTGATGCTGTAATCAAGATTGATGACCGACCGGCTCTTGAAGCTGTAAAGGTGATGAAAAAGCAGATGCTGGCGGAAAAGCAGCGCCACAAGGCAAAGATGCAAGAGGCTGTTGCCAGGGTTACTTCAAATGGCCAGATATCCATGGTGATTTCTACAGCATTATTATTGCTGGCACTGGCATTTACCATCTGGTTCACCTCATTCCACCTTGGTCGTCCGATGCAAAAACTGACCAGGGCCATCAGCAAGCTTGCTGCAGGGGATATTGATTCAGAATTGCCGATGCAGGGTCGCGGTGATGAAATGGGCGAAATCATTTCTGCGATGATGATCTTCAAGGAAAGTGCGCGCGAAAGGATTACCAGGGAAGCTGAACAGCAAAAGCAAAAGGCACTTGATCTGGTCGAACATCAAAAGGCAGAACAGCAGGTGCAGGACAAGGCCGTCATGGCCGAGCGCCAAATGGTATCTGACAGTTTTGGCAAGGCAATCAAGGCAATTTCAGACAGAAATCTGAGTTTCAGAATCACTACTGATGTGCCTCCAGCCTATGAAGGTTTAAAAAGAGATTTCAACCGGGCGCTTGAACAGCTGGCCCAGACCATTGAAAAAATCGGCGATGCTTCAGAGCAAATACTGTCCGGGTCACAGCAATTGTCCAATTCAGCTTCTGATCTGGCCAGACGCACTGAAAGACAGGCTGCAACAGTTGAGGAAACTGCAGCGGCACTGGAAGAAACTACTGTTGCCATGCAAACTTCTACCAGACGGGCAGAAGAAGCAGGACAAGTGGTTGCAAGAACAAAATCCCATGCGGAAAGTTCAGGCGAAGTGGTCCGCAAGGCAATTTTGGCCATGGGCCGGATTGAACAGTCGTCTGGTGAAATTGCCAATATAATCGGGGTAATCGATGATATAGCCTTCCAGACCAATCTGCTTGCGCTTAATGCCGGGGTGGAAGCAGCGCGAGCCGGGGAAGCCGGCAGAGGCTTTGCTGTTGTTGCCCAGGAAGTTCGCGAACTTGCCCAGCGCTCAGCTGATGCTGCCAAGGAAATCAAGAAGCTTATAGTTTCATCTGGTGATTCAGTAAAAGATGGCGTGCATCTGGTAAATGAGGCCGGAGGAGAGCTGGAATCCATTGTTGTTGAGGTCAAGGAAATCAATGATCATGTAAGTGCAATTGTGGCTTCAGCCAGCGAACAGTCTTTGGGACTGCAGGAAATCAACCAGTCGGTTAACTCTATTGATCAGACAACCCAGCAAAATGCGGCAGCTGCAGATGATTCAACTTCGGCCAGCATTTCGCTCACAGAAGAAGTCAAGCGGATTGATTCAATGCTCAAGGGTTTTGTTACGGGCAAAACCGGGCCGCGTCCGCAACTGGCATCCAGATCGGAAAATATCAAGCCTCATCCATCTCCCGCGCGTGCCCTGACACAAAAGGTCGCCGGTTCGTTTGCCAATACAAATAGCGCTGCTGCACACGCTTTTGATGATGAATCATGGGAAGAATTTTAAGATGAAAGCATCGAAACAAGAACGCGCTGTGCACTCACTGCCTGAATATCTGGATATGAGTGCGGCAGAATTTCTGAAGAAGGATTTACTGGAACTTCGGGGCCGTGACCTCAGTCTTGATGCCAGTCAGGTGCAAAGGGCCGGTACATTATGTCTGCAGGTGCTGCTATCGGCCCGCAAGACCTGGCAGTCAGATGGCAATGAATTTGAAATAACACAAGCTTCACAAGAGCTGTTTGATGCGATCAGGCAGATTGGCCTTGGGCCTGTGGAACTAATGATTGCAGGAGAAGAGATATGAACCAGACAATTTTGACTGTCGATGATTCCAAGGCAATTCTGGCATTGCTGAAAATATCTCTCGCAGATGAGGGATATGAAGTGATCCAGGCCGAAGATGGCGTGCACGGGCTGGAAAAGCTCAAGGTGGTTTCACCTGATGTAATTATCACCGATATCAACATGCCAAGGCTTGATGGATTTGGTTTTATCAGGGAAGTGAGAAAAGATCCATTATTGCGCGGTGTTCCCATATTGGTCCTGACTACTGAAAGCACAGCTGAAAAAAAGAACATGGCCCGGCAGGCCGGTGCAACAGGCTGGATCAAGAAGCCTTTTCAGCATGACAAGCTGATCAAGGCTTTGCAGCGTGTAACAGTCATGGCATAGGGCGGAGATGTTTTATGGATGCAATGGAAGAAATTAAACAAACATTCTTTGAAGAATGTGATGAACAGCTTTCAGAGCTTGAAGTTGGTTTGTTAAACCTTCAGGAAGGCAATCATGATCTGGAAAAGATCAATGAGATATTTCGGGCAGTTCATTCGATAAAAGGCGGAGCAGGGGCTTTCAATCTGGATACCCTGGTACATTTCTCCCATATTTTTGAAAATACTCTTGATCTTATCCGTTCAGAAAAGCTCGACCCGGATGAAGCTGTTGTCAATACCATGTTGCGGGCAACTGATGTTCTGTTCGACCTGGTAAATGCTGCCAAGGAAGATGTGGAGGTTTCCAAACAGTCATGGGAGCCTTTATCGCTGGAACTGGCGGCAATCAACGAGAAAATTTCCGGTTCGCCCAAAGTTGCTGATAATGATGCTGGTGAAGCTGATGAGCCACTATTTGAACCAATGGCTATTGGCGATCTGGATGGCGGTGGCTTGATGGATCTGGCTCCACTCGAGCTGGAGTCACTTGAACATGAATTCAAGATCAGTTTCAAACCCAAGCCAGAGCTTTTTGCAACCGCCAATGAGCCAATGCGAATTCTATATGAGCTGGCGACACTGGGTGATGCTGATATTCAATGTGATATCAGTGATATTCCGATGCTTGATGAAATTGATCCGGCTGGAGCCTATCTGTCATGGACCATAGTGCTGAAAACTGAAGAAAATGAAAGTGGTGTCCGCGAACCATTTGACTTTGTAGAGGGTGACTGCCTGCTTGAAATAGATGAGGTACTTCCTGATGCTGCCATAGATGTGGATATTTCCGAGCAGATAGCAATTTCAACCGGCAACGTATCGCTTGATGAGCCAGAAGCAAAGAAGGATGAAGACGTAGCTGAAAAAAAGCCGGTTAAGGCGGCAGCCAGGAAAAAATCATCAAAACCTGCCGCCCAGGCATCGGCAACCGTAAGAGTGGATGTCGAGCGGATTGACAAGCTGATAAACCTGGTCGGGGAACTGGTGATAACCCAGTCAATGCTTTCCCTGCAGGCTGACAAGGCAGGAACTGACCGCTCGGATTCAGTCAGGAGAGGTCTTGAGGGGCTGGAGCAACTGACACGTGAAATTCAAGATAGTGTCATGGCTATTCGTGCCCAGCCGGTAAAGTCCCTGTTCCAGAGGATGTCCAGGGTTGCCCGGGAAGCATCAACAGCCACCGGCAAGAAAATATTGCTGAAATCAGTTGGTGAAAATACAGAAGTTGACAAGACGGTTATTGAAAGGCTGGCTGACCCTTTGACCCACATGATCAGAAATGGGGCAGATCATGGGCTGGAGAGCGCTGAAGACAGGCTTGCCGCTGGAAAGCCTGAAGAGGGGACTATTACC
>JALXCV010000076.1 GCA_026990765.1 Hyphomicrobiales bacterium
CGGTAGCAGTTCCAAAAGTACGGCAAATCAGCCCATTTCTTCCAAAAATCAAAGTTTATCGCATTCCGCAAGATATTAGTTGTATTACAATACCCCCCTAAGGTAGACGCACAGAAGTGGCCTGGGAAATCTGAACAGTTGAGATAAGTGGATTTTTGCCTGTAACTTGGCCTTGTGCCGAACACAGGAGAAAGACCCATGGCAAGACGACCACGTCGCAATCACACACCTGCCTTCAAATCAAAAGTAGCCCTTGCAGCTGTTCGCGGAGAACAGACATTGAGCGAACTGGCCCAGCATTTTGATGTCCACCCCAACCAGATCAAGCAATGGCGCGATCAGCTGCTTGAAGGGGCAGTTGGTGTATTTGGGAAGGAGAACAAAGCGGCGAAAACTGAACCGGCTGTTGATGTAAAAACCCTGCATGCCAAGATTGGTGAACTGACACTGGAGAATGATTTTTTAGAAAAGGCGCTCACCAAGGCGGGATTGCTGGGCGCAAGAAAATGATTGACCGTAAACACAAACTCTCGATCACCCGGCAGGCCAGGGCGCTCGGGATCAGCCGGGGCAGTGTCTACTATCAATCCCGGCCAGTATCTGATGCTGATCTGGCCCTGATGCGCCGGATTGATGAGTTGCATCTTGATTATCCGTTTGCCGGTTCGCGTATGTTGCAGGGCTTACTGGTTGGAGAAGGATACAAGACCGGTCGGCTGCATGTGCGAACGCTGATGAAGCGTATGGGCATTGAGGCGATCTACCGTCGTCCAAACACAACAAAACCGGCACCAGGCCATAAAATCTATCCTTATCTGCTGCGCAATCTGCCAGTCACCCGGCCCAATCAGGTCTGGGCGATGGATATTACATACATTCCCATGGCACGCGGTTTTGTTTATCTGGCTGCTGTCGTTGACTGGTTCACCCGGCGGGTTCTTGCCTGGCGATTGTCGATTACGCTGGAAGCTGATTTTTGCATTGAAGCGGTTCAGGAAGCTTTGGCCAAATACGGCAAGCCCGACATCTTCAACACAGACCAGGGCAGTCAGTTCACTTCTATTGACTTCATCAAACTGCTCAAGGATGAAGGAATTGCCATCTCAATGGACGGCAAGGGATCATGGCGAGACAACGTCTTTGTCGAACGCTTGTGGCGCACAATCAAATATGAGGAGGTTTATCTGCATGCTTACCGCACCGTTCCTGAAGCACGCGCTGCAATCGGCAAATATCTGACTTTCTATAACAGCAAAAGACCCCATTCATCTCTTGACGGGCAAACCCCCGATCAGGTTTACTTCAACCCGCTGCAACCAATC
Source organism: Hyphomicrobiales bacterium (assembly GCA_026990765.1). Taxonomy (GTDB): domain Bacteria; phylum Pseudomonadota; class Alphaproteobacteria; order Rhizobiales; family Aestuariivirgaceae; genus JALWJW01. Next base: position 1,323 of record JALXCV010000076.1, read on the forward strand.
CCGGTTGCAGCATAACAAAAGGCTCAAATCCACTTATAAAATCAACCCAAACTGTTCAAACAAACCGAGCCACTTCTAAGCACCACCATCTTCTCACCTTCCAGCAATCTGGCTATGAATTTAAGCCGCTCATCCATCTTGTCACACTCTTTCCAAGGCACCTTGCTTCTCCTCGCAAAGGGCCAAAAGTGTAACCTATGTCTCCGGTAAAAAGTGCCACC
>JALXCV010000077.1 GCA_026990765.1 Hyphomicrobiales bacterium
TTTTCAATTAACCGGAAAAAGGTAGCACCATGCCATTAAATCCTGCACTTGACCTGCAGGTTGAGCTTTATGACGAGTTGCTCAATCATCAAGGTCTTATAGATCTGCTGGGCGGTGAACATATTTATGATGATGTCCCCCAGCGTTCGCAAATGCCCTACATATCATTCGGCAAGATCGAGACCAGACGCTCTGATACCCAGACAGGTGACGGGCATGAGCATTTCATAATTCTTGATGTATGGTCCAATCATCGCGGGCGCAAACAGGTGCATGAAATTATCCATATGATTGATGAAGCACTGGATGATGCAGAACTGCACCTTGGCGATCATAATCTGGTCAATCTGCGTGTGGTGTTCTGGAGTGCCCTTCGCGAACTGGATGGCAAGCATTATCATGGGACCGTGCGGTTGCGCGCGGTTACCGAACCCAAATAACCCTGAAATGGAGGACTTTTCATGACAGCCCAGAAGGGTCGCGACCTGCTGCTCAAACTCGACAATGACGGCTCCGGCAATTATCAGGCCGTTGCCGGTTTGCGCAGCCATACGCTCAGTTTCAATTCGCAAAGCGTTGATATTACCCATCAGGAATCAACTGGTGCCTGGCGTGAATTGCTGGCTGGTGCCGGGGTGCGTTCAGCCAGCATCAATGGCAGTGGTATTTTCAAAGATGCCCAGTCAGATGCAACCATTCGCCAGATATTCTTTAACAATAACATAGTCAGCTGGCAGGTGATCATTCCAGATTTTGGTATTGTTTCGGGACCGTTTCAAATTACCAGTCTTGAATTTTCCGGTGAACATGATGGCGAGATGACATTTGATCTGGCGCTTGAATCAGCCGGGTCACTCAACTTTACCAGCATATGAGGCAATTATGAGCAATGCACACCGAGGCGAGATTTCAGCTTTGCTGGATGGTCGCCAATACAGCCTGTGCCTGACGCTTGGTGCGCTGGCTGAACTTGAAACCGCCTTTGGCAATGAAGATCTGCTGGCCCTGGCCGAGCGGTTTGAAAGCGGGCGGATCAGCGCTGATGATGCCATTTGCATTATCGGGGCAGGATTGCGCGGATGCGGCAATGAAATTTCCAATGAACAGGTGGCAAACATGCACGTTGAAAATGCCGCTGCCGGGTTCATAACAATAGTGGTTGAACTGCTTGCAGCCACTTTTCCGGCAGCTGAGGATGGCTGCCAGGCAAAAAAGTAACCGGCGCTGCCCGCTTCCCATGGAAAAACGCCATGCAGCAGGGTCTGGGAGCGCTGAAAATGAGTTCAGATGATTTCTGGTCACTTACACCCATAGAGCTTGAATGCGCGCTTGCCGGAGCCTTTGGACCCGGCATGCCACCAGCGATGCAGCGCCATGAACTTGGCCGATTGTTAAAACAATATCCTGATAAGGAAAACCAATGCCGGTAAAAACTGATGCCATAGAATTCAGCATTGATCTTGATACCAGAAACCTGCGAGCAGAACTGAATGAATTGACCGGCCTTGGCAAGCGCTTTGGCCAGACCATGGTTCG
>JALXCV010000078.1 GCA_026990765.1 Hyphomicrobiales bacterium
CTGCTATCGCCTATGCCGCACTACTGAAGGCTCAGGGGGAAGATGCAATTCCATCCATGCAGGGTGAAATGAATCCTGAGACCGTTACGGTCCTGGAGCGTTTCGGTGTCAGCGCCCCGGAAATCATGACCGATGCAACCGGTAAAACGATTGCTCTGGTTGATCACAGTGACCTGAATCAGGCCCCGGATAATCTGGATGCCAATAATGTGGTTGCCATTGTTGATCACCATAAAATTGGTGATGTAACAACCAATAATCCCATCTTTTGCTGTGTTAAACCGGTTGGTTGTACTGGAACGGTTCTGAAACAGCTCTATGATATCGCCGGTGTAAGCGTGGACGGCAAGGTCGCCGGACTTATGTTGTCCGCTATTTTAAGTGATACTGTGAATTTCAAGTCGCCCACCTGTACGGATGAAGATAAGAAGGCCGTGGCGGAACTGAAGGAAATCGCCAGTGTAAGCGACACCGACGAGCTGTTCATGGCAATGCTCAAGGCTAAAAGTTCCGTTGACGGAGTGCCTGCAAGGGATCTGCTCAACCGTGACTATAAAGATTTCGATATGAACGGCAAAAAAGTCGGTTGTGGCCAGCTTGAGCTGGCAACACTTGATCAGGTTGCCGCTATCCGTGATGACCTGTTGAATGCCATGAAAGAGCAGAAAGGCGAGGGCGGACATCACACCATCCTGCTGATGCTCACCGATGTTGTCAAAGAGGGCACAGAGCTGGTTGTTGTTTCTGATGACCCCTCCATTATTGAAGGCGCTTTTGACGCCAAGTTGGATGGTACCTCCATGTGGATTCCCGGCATGATGAGCCGGAAAAAACAGGTTGTTCCGACCCTGCAGAAGGCATTTGGCTGCTGATTGTAGTCGTCGCAATAAGGAATACAAAAAGGATGGTCCCCCAAAAGGGCCATCCTTTTTTTGTGTCTTTTTTATGGTTTAAGTCGGGATACTCGCCAGAGGGGGCTTTTATGTCAACAGCATTTTTCAAGGTTTAAGCAATGTCCTCTTACCCGGCAAGATAACTGGTCACAGGTGCCCTGTCTCGGAAGCCTGCCGCTGGTCGCTTACCTCTACAAATTAGGGGGCGTCTGAGACAACTTACCCGGCAGGGCATCTAATTCTGTTCAATTTTCTGGTAAAATCAAAATTTTTGTCCCTTTTTTTGGTATGGCATTGGAGACAGGTGCTCTCTCCGGGGTTTCCAGGCAATACATTTTCCGGGTCCAGAGAGTGCTTCAGGGCCGGGCCATGGCAGCTTTCACAGCCGACCCCTTGTAGTCTTTCCGGAATATTTGTGAGTAGTTCTTCCTGCCCGATCAGTTCTTGCTCATAGTTCGGCAGGGTGACATGGCAGGATATGCAGTCAGGGTTATACTGTTGATCTTTATCGACGAGCGTCTGCCATGCCCGGGCATGATCGGTCTGCAGGTAAAAGGCTACCTGGATTGGATGGCATTTTTTACAGATTCGGCTGCCTGCCATATTGGCAAAAGGGC
>JALXCV010000079.1 GCA_026990765.1 Hyphomicrobiales bacterium
TCATCCAACACCTTGTTGATGCGGTTTTCCACATCGCCGATTTTGTGCAGCCCCAAAGGTTCTGAAAGCATCCGGTCAATAGTGTGGCGCGGGTGCAGCGAACCATATGGGTCCTGGAAAACCATTTGCAGATTGCGGTAAAACTCCATATTGCGGGTCTTGCCGATCTTTTTGCCATTGATCTTGATAGTGCCGCGCCAATCGGAAATAAGCCCGGCTATGGCGCGCAAGACAGTGGATTTGCCGGACCCGGATTCCCCCACCAGCCCATAAGTATCACCGGCTTTAACCTCAAAGCAGACTTTTTTGACGGCATGAAATGTAGTGCGGCCTTCGCCAAAAAACACATCAAGGTCGCTGACCGATACCGCACTTTCAGGCAAAGGCATCAACACTCTCCTCATCAATCCATGCCGGATCGCGTTCAAGCGCAATCAGCTTGTCTTTTTGTTCATCCAGCCGGGGCAGGGAGTTAAGCAGCCCGCGTGTATATGGGTGTTTGGCATTGTGCAATTCGCTGGCATTCATGGTCTCGACGATGCGCCCGGCATACATGATGATTACCCGGTCACAAAATGAAGCGACAAGATTTAGGTCATGGGAGATAAAAATCAGCCCCATGCCCTTTTCCTGTACCAGCTTGTCCATAACTGCCAGCACCTGCATTTGCACGGTTACATCAAGCGCAGAAGTTGGTTCATCGGCAATCAGCAGATCAGGTTCAGGCACTAGCATCATGGCGATCATGATACGCTGGCCCATGCCGCCAGAGACTTCATGCGGATAGGTTCTATAGACCCGTTCAGGATCGCGTATCTGTACCGCTTCCAGCATTTTCAAGGCCTGTAATCTGGCATTGGCATTACTGGTTTTATTATGCACCTTGTAGGCTTCGGCAATCTGGTCGCCAACCCTTTGCACCGGATTGAGAGAATATTTCGGGTCCTGCATGACCATGGAAATCCGGTGGCCGCGAATGGAACGCATCTGCTTTTCACTCAAGGATAACAGGTTAGTGCCATCAAGTTCAATCTTGTCGGCCGTCATGATCCCCGGTGGCCTGATAAGCCTGAGGATTGAACGACCGGTCAGGGATTTGCCCGAACCTGATTCGCCTACTATGCCGACGCGTTCGCGCCCGACCGAGAAGGACAGGCCGCGTACAGCTTCAACGGTCTTATTGTAACCGGGAAAACGTACCCAAAGGTTTTCAACCCTGACAAGATCGCTCATGATTTGCTTCCCTTTGGATCAAGCAGATCGCGCAGACCATCACCCAGCAGATTAAAGCCAAGTGATACGGTAAAGATGGCCAGCCCCGGCATGGTTGCAACCCACCAGTGATCAAGTATGAATTTACGGCCAAAGGAAATCATGGCGCCCCATTCAGGCGTTGGCGGCTGGGCACCAAGGCCAAGGAAACCAAGACCGGCAGCGGTCAGCAATACACCGGCCATATCCAGTGTTACCCTCACAATGATTGAAGAGATGCACAAGGGCCAGATATGGCGCATGATTATGTGCATGGTGCCGGCTCCCTGCATGCGGACCGCATCGATGAATTCAGAATTGCGGATGGTCAGGGTTTCTGCCCTTGCAATACGTGTATAGGGCGGCCAGGCGGTAAGAATCAGGGCAAGAACCGCATTTTCAAGACCGGCACCAAGGGCTGATACAAATGCCAGAGCCAGAATCAGTTTTGGAAAGGCAAGGAAGATATCGGTAATGCGCATCAGAACCGTATCCACCCAGCCACCAAGATAACCGGCAACGGTGCCAACCAGCAGGCCGAAAACCGGCGCGGTAACGGCAACCAGGGTTACGATATAAAGGGTTATGCCGGAGCCATAAACGATACGCGAGTAAATATCGCGGCCAAGGGCATCCGTGCCGAAATAATGCTCCGTGCTGGGGGGCAGCAATCTGAGGCTCAAGTCCTGGGCCAGCGGGTCATGGGTTGCCAGTATTGGGGCAAACAGCCAGACAAACACTAAAAATAACAGGATTATCAGACCAGCCATGGCTAAAATGTTGGAGCGAAATGACAGCCAGCCCAGATAGAACTGCACGATGGCTGCATGACGGCGTGATGTTGGCTCATCAGTGGTCAGCCACTGGCGCCAGCTTTGATGATGTGTTTGGCTCATATCGGTCATCTGGCTCTTGGATCAACTATTTTGTATAACAGGTCGGAGAACAGGTTCAGGGCAATGAAAACCACGCCGATCACAACTGTTCCACCCAATACGGCGGCCATATCGGCGCTGAACAGGGCGATGGTGATATATTGACCGATTCCCGGCCAGGCAAAGATTGATTCAGTCAGCACCGAGCCTTCCAGCAATGCGGCATAGGAAAGCGCGATCACGGTAATCAGCGGGACCATTACATTGCGCAATCCGTGTTTCCAGATAACTGTGAATTCGGACAAGCCCTTGACGCGGGCGGTGGTTATATATTCCTGCCCCAGCTGTTCCAGCATGAATGAACGGGTCATGCGTGAAATATAGGCAAGTGAGTAATAGCCCAAAAGGAAGGCTGGCAGGATAATATGGGAGATGGCATTAAAGAAAATATCAAACTCGCCGGCAAGCAGGGAATCGATCAGTATCATGCCGGTAACATATGGGACAATGTCATCATAAAACACATCAACACGTCCTGGACCGGCAACCCAGTCAAGTTTGCCGTAAAAGATCAAAAGCCCCATCAACCCCAGCCAGAATACCGGCATTGAATAACCAAACAGACCGACAAGCCGGATAAGCTGGTCAATCCAGCTGCCCTTTTTGATGGCGGCGATGACGCCAGCTGGAACCCCGATAACAACCCCTAAAAGGGTGGCAATGGTTGCCAGTTCCAAAGTTGCGGGGAAAACCCGGGCAATATCTTCTGCAACCGGCCGGGCTGTCAGGGTGGATACACCAAAATTGCCGGTTGCCACGTCTTTGAGATAGATCAGGAATTGCACTAATAATGGCCGGTCAAGTCCCATTGCCTTATAGGCTGCGTCATACACCTCTTTTGAGGCCTTGTCGCCAACGACTGCCAGCACCGGATCAATAGGCATAACCCGGCCAATAATGAAAGTGACTGCGAGCAGTCCGATCATGGTTAAAGCTATGGACAGTACAGAACCGGTAAGATTTTTTAGAATTCTGGGGAGCGGCGAAGCATTTGTTCGCCGCTCCAGTTCTGTTTCCTCAATGGCTGAGGTCATGCTATTTTGTTACTTTCCAGTAGTAAGCAGCTGAAATAGCACCGCCCATAACGAAGTTCTTGACATTGGCACGCCGGCCAAGCGGTTCGATCTTCTGGAACATGATGGCAAAAGGTGAAGTCTTTTGATGTTCCTTCTGGATTTTCACATACATTGCAGCGCGTTTGTCACGATCAGTTTCCTGTACCGCAGCTTTGGTTTCCTTGGTCATTTCAGGAATATCCCAGCTGTTGCGCCATGCCAGCTTGCCGGTCAGTTTTGCTTCATCGCGGTTATCCGGGTTGGAGGCAAAAGTATCGGCATTGGTGTGTGGATCTGGATAATCAGGTCCCCATGCGCCAACATAGATCTGGTGCTTGCGGGCGCGGTAGATGCCAAGGATCTGTTTGCCGGTGCCGGTCTGGATGGTTGACTTGATGCCTGCCTTGGCAAAGGTGTTTTGCAGTGACTGGGCAATTTCAACACGTTCCTGGGCATTACGCACGATCATTTCAACCTTGAAACCGTCAGCATATCCAGCTTCGGCCAGAAGTGACTTGGCTTTGGCAATGTCGAGCTTGTAGGGCTTGTCGGCCAACTCGCCCATATAGGTGCGTGGCAGGAATGCCTGATGTACTGCATACTGGCCCTTGAGGAATGAATTTACCATGCCATCATAGTCAGCCAGATATTTCATGGCGGTGCGAACTTTCGGCTTGGAAAGTATAGGGTCTTTCTGGTTCATGGCGAAATACATGATGCGACCGCGCAGTTCCTTGTCAACGGCAAGACCGTCCTTGGCGGCAACAGCTGCCATGTCTTCAGGTGACAGGTTGCGGGCAACGTCAATGTCGCCTTTTTCCAGAAGCAGGCGCTGGGTTGCTGATTCAGGGATATGGCGAACAATAACCCGTTTCATGGCAACATTACCGCGCCAATAGCCATCTACACGATCAAGTGTATAGCTTTCATTTGGTTTCCAGACTTTCAGGGTGAAGGCACCAGAACCGGCAGTGTGGGTTTTCAGCCAGTCATGGCCCATATCGCCGTCTTTTTCATGCTCCATGGCCAGTTTGGAATCGATAATGCCGCCAATAGTGGCTGTCAGACAGTTAAGCACGAAAGATGTGGCGTATTTTTTATCAGTGGTAATAACCAGAGTTTCATCATCAACTGCCTTGATTACTTCTTTGGCATTGTCCTTGTTGAAACCAAACTGGGTCAGGATGAATGACGGGGTCATTTTGAGGATAACGGCGCGTTGCAATGACCACGCGGCATCCCTGGCGGTTACCGGGTTGCCTGAATGAAATTTTATGCCCTTGCGCATTTTGAAGGTAAAGGTCTTGCCGTCTTCGCTGATAGTCCAGCTTTCTGCAAGTCCGGGACCATAGCCCTTTTCAAGGTGCAAAGGATCAAACATCACCAGCTTGTCATAGATGTTTCTTGCCATGTCAGAACCAGCAAATTCAAAAATTTCAGCCGGATCAACCGAGGTGATGTCGTCTATGCGGTTGGCAATGACCAGCATGTTGGCCGGTGTTGCTGCCTGCAGAGGTGCTGCAAACGCCATTGGTGCGGCGATGCAGGCCGAGGCCAGCAATAATTTGGCAAAGCTGATATGTTTCATGAATATGGTCTCCCTGTTGAGTATGAGTGCTTCTTGCACCATTTTGATTTATCGGTCTGATTTAAGGCTTTTAACCAGAGCTGGTCAAGAGTTTCTGACAGCTTTAATGTGAGAATTAAAGTCGGGAGAATCCATCAGTTTTCTGCATCTGATAAAGCGAGTGACTGAATAAGCCTTGAAATCTTCTGCGGGATTATCATTTGCATGCTGGATAAGCCCCCATAATGTCCATAACAGATCGCACATTGCCTTATAGATAACCATTCGGCCAATCTGTGTTGCATCCGGGCCTGAGGGGAAATAGGCGTTTAACATTTGCAAGTCCATCTGTTCGCTGAACCCGCCTTCAACTGACAGATCTGCCAGATCCCACAAGGGATCATTCATGCCGGAATATTCCCAGTCGATGATCCACATGGTATTGCCATCATCAAGAAAGTTTTCGCATAAGGGGTCGCAGTGACATGGGGCCAGTCTGCCCGGTTTGGCAGCAAGTACTTCGCGCACGGCTTCAGCTTCTTTCAGCACCTGATGATAACCATCTGGAAATTCGACATCCTTGCCGGCAAGAATTCCCAGATATTCATCTATCATGGAGAATAATTCGAAACGGAAGGAAAATTTCTCACCTGAATTATGCAATCTGGCAAAAGCTTTGCCGGCGCGGGCCGGGGCACCGTTTGTTGTTGCGAACAGTTCTGGCGACATGGTGGCAAAGCCGTCAAGGAAGCGGGTAATCATCAGGCCGGTTTTCGGGTTGGAATATAAAACTTCAGGCGAAACCCCGGCTCTGGCGGCAGCTTTGGCGTTTACTGCTTCCACTGCGCGATCAATATATTCATCAGTTCCTTTGCCCGGCAGGCGAAGACAATATAGTGAGGTGCCGTCTGCCACCTTGAATACAAGATTGGTCAGCCCACCAAGCCGCGTGATTTTCAGCTTTTCAGGGTTGCTGTGCGAGAATATGTCCAGACCGGAAATGGCCTCATATGCCTGTTTTAGATCATTATCACTCATGTTTTTCTCCTCAGGCGCGCAGGCGTTTCATTGCCGGGTCATACAGAACCCTTGGCCCTCTTGTAACCGGTTGCAGATTGCCGAATGCCTCGATTTCAAAATCGGTTGCAGTAGCAATTTCTGCCGGGACATAGCCAAGGGCGATGGTCTTGCCGGTTGCATGACCATAATTGGCGCTGGTTGTCAGGCCTACTACTTCACCATTGAACAATATGGCTTCACCGCCAAGGAAGGGAGAGAAACCGTCTTTGGAGAATGATACGAGTTTGCGCTCAACGCCCTGTGATTTGACCTGTCGAAGTGCATCGCGGCCAATGAATGGCCCCTTGTTCAGGGCAACGCAAAAGCCAAGACCTGCTTCATAAGGGTTATAATCAGGGGTGATATCGGCGGACCAGTAAAGATAACCCTTTTCCATGCGCAGCGAATCAATGGCGCGGTAGCCGACATTGGCAATGCCATATTGTTCACCGGCGTGCTGCAGTTGCTGGTAAATATGGGCGGCATATTCAACCGGCACATGCAATTCCCAACCCAATTCCCCGACATAACCGATGCGGGCGGCAAGGCCATGGCCTAACCCTAAGGAAATATCTTTTACTGACAGGAATGGCAAGGCATCGTTTGAGACATCATCATCGCTGATTGCCTGCAATACATCTCTGGCATATGGTCCGCACAGATTGATAACAGCGCGTTCAGACGTTACCTCGCGCATGATGACAGAGCCGTCTTTTGGCATGTGCGACCTGATCCAGTTGCCATCACGTATGGCAAAACCGGAACCGGTTACGATGTAGAACAGATCATCTGAAATGTGCATTACGGTCAGATCAGCTTCAATGCCGCCCTGTTCATTGCATAATTGTGTATAGACACAAATGCCGGGGCCGCCAGACAGATCATTGGCCATCAGCCCTTGCAGGAAACTGAAAGCCCCCTTGCCGCTTACTTCAAATTTGGAGAATGATGTCTGGTCGATCAGGGCAACACGCTCGCGCACTGCGCGGCATTCATCGCCAACAGTATCAAACCAGTTGGGTTTGTCTTCAAAGCCTGGTATGTCGCTGGCACCCTTCAAGAACCAGTTGGGTCGTTCCCAACCTGATTTGCTGCCATAAACTGCGCCCTGCTCCAGCAGGGTATCATATAGTGGGCTGCGGCGTGCGCCGCGTGCGGCCTTGACCTCTTCACCGGGCCAGTGGATTTTGTAATAGGAAGCATATGCTTCAATGGTGCGCTGTTCAAGATAGCGGCCATTGGCATGTTGTCGGCCAAAGCGCCTGACATCAAACGCCCACAGATCCATGCCCGGATCGTCATGAATTATCCAGTTGGCCATGGCCTCACCGGCTCCGCCCGCAGCGGCAATACCGGCTGTGAAACCGCAGGCAACATAGAAATTGTCAAGGCCGGGTGCCTTGCCCATAATCGGTTCACCGTCGGCTGATACCGGAATCGGGCCGTTGATTATGGTCTGGATGCCGGTTTCATTGATTACCGGCAAACGCTCAGAACACGGAATGGCAAATAGCGACAGCCGGTCCATGTTGCTGGCAAACAATTCGCGGCCAAAATCAAATGGTGGCAGCGAGTTCCAGCAGCTTTTTGTTCCCTCTTCCCAGCCGCCAATGGCAAAGGCCCCTACTTCCGGTTTCAGGTAAAAATTATTGTCCGGGTCGCGCAGCGTTGGCAGGCTGGCGTCAAACTCAAGTGATTTTTCAGTGACGAAATACTGGTGTTCAACCACACCAGCTGCCAGTGGTACACCGACCATTTCACCAATACGTCTGGCCCACAGACCGGCGCAATTGACCAGGATTTCACATGATATATTGCCCTGATCAGTGACAACCCCGGTTATGCGGCCATTTTCGACAATGATATCCTTAACGCATGTATGTTCCTGAATTTTCGCTCCGTTAAGGCGTGCTGCCCTGGCAAATGCCTGGGTCATGGCGTAAGGGTCAACATAGCCATCTGACGGGATGAAGGCGGCACCGACAATGCCGTCAGCTTTGATATAGGGGAATTTGTCGCGCGCTTCACTGGCGGTTAATGAATGGCACTCAAAGCCAAAGCTGCGGGCCTGGGTCATCGAGCGGCGGATTTCACTCCAGCGGTCTTTTGAAGAAGCAAGGCGCAGGGAGCCGACTTTTTTCCAGTCAATGGCAACGCCGCTTGCTTTTTCCAGCCGGTCGAGAACGGCAACTGAATTCTGCATCAGTCTGGTCAGGTTGCGCCTGGATCGCAACTGGCCGACAAGACCGGCAGCATGCCAGGTGCAGCCTTCGGTTATCTGGGCCTTTTCCAGAAGCAGGACATCCTTTTCACCAGATTTTGCCAGATGCCAGGCAACAGAACAGCCAATTGCACCGCCACCTATGATGATGATTTTTGCGTGTGAACCAGTTGCTGTTGCCATGAGATGCTCCTTCAGGTTTTTATGCGTTTCATTTGCGGATCATAAAGTGGTTTCATATGAACGGTGCATGGGGTGGCAATGGTTGCCACTTCAAGTTCGTATTTTCCAGAAGCAATGAATTGATCGGTGACACCATTTTCGTTCTTGATATAGCCATAGCCGATTGGCTTGCCGATAGTGTAGCCAAACCCGCCTGATGTGATGTAGCCGACCGGCCGGCCATTGCGCAAAATGGTCTCACGGCCAACCAGTACAATGTCTGGATCATCAACCACGAAACAGGCCATGCGCTTTGGCAAGGGGCTAGCGGCCACCTTTTCGATGGCATCGCGGCCAAGGAATGGGGTATCGGTTTTCAGTTTTACCGCCCAGCCAAGTCCGGCCTCGAACGGGTTGTCATTGGGGGTGATATCACTGCCCCAGGCTCGATAGCCCTTTTCCAGCCTCAGGCTTTCAATGGCGCGATAACCGGCAAGCGCCATGTCGAATGGTTTGCCAGCCGCATAAAGCGTATCGAAAACCTCACCGGTGGCATCGATCGGTGTGTGCAGCTCCCAGCCCAGTTCACCGACATAGGTGATGCGCAGGGCGCGTATTTTGTGGCCATTAATGTCCAGCTCACGATACTGGCCGAAGGGGAAAGCTTCATGTGATATATCCTGATCACAAACTGATTGCAGAACCTTGCGAGCATCAGGGCCAAATAGTGACAAGGTTCCCCAGTCTTCGGTGACGTCTTTTAACTCAACTTCAAGACCGGCAGGGATATTCTGGTTTATCCAGGCATAATCATGGGTTCTAAATCCGGTGCCGGTGACGATATAATAGGCATCATCTGCCAGACGCACCGCAGTCAGATCGCATTCGATGCAGCCCCTGGTATTGAGCATCTGGGTGTAGATCACCTTGCCGGGTTTTTGGGCAACATTATTGGCGGCAACCCATGACAGGGCCTTTTCGGCATCAGGGCCGGTCAGTTCAAATTTGGCAAAGGATGACTGATCAAACAGTGCAACGCGATCACGGGTTGCCTGATGTTCCTTGCCAACCTGATCAAACCAGTTCTGACGCCCCATTGAATAGATATCTTTTGCTTCGGTGCCTTCAGGGGCAAACCAGTTTGGCCGCTCCCAACCCAGCTTGGAGCCGAAACAGGCATTATGGGATTTCAGGCGTTCATAAAGCGGGGAGACTATATGCGGGCGACCGGTCAGATATTCTTCATGCGGGAATACGATGGTGTAATGTTTGCCATAGGCTTCAAGCGTGCGCTCGCGTACCCAGTCATCAGAGCGATACATGGGCGAGAACCGCCTGATATCAACCGACCACAGATCAAGCGGCTGCTCACCGCTCATTACCCATTCAGCCAGCGTCCATCCAGCTCCGCCACCAGCGGCAATGCCGAAAGCGTTAAATCCGGCCCCGACAAAGAAGTTTTTAACTTCGGGGGCTTCACCCATAATGTAATTGCCATCAGGGGTGAAACTTTCCGGGCCGTTGATCAATTGGCGCACACCTGCGGTTTCAAAGGCCGGTATGCGCTCTAATGCCTGCAACATGAATTGTTCGAAATGATCCCAGTTGGATTCAAGCAACTGGAACTCAAAGCCATCCGGCAGGCCGTTTTCAGCCCAGGCAATCGGGTTAAGCTCATAGCCACCCATGACCAGCCCGCCGACTTCTTCTTTCAGATAGATGAAACGGTCAGGATCGCGCAGGGTGGGCAGATCGCTGGTGACACCTTCAATTGGTTCTGAAACCATATATTGGTGCTGGACCGGTTGCAAAGGCACCAAGACGCCAGCCATGCGGCCAACATGTTTGGCCCACATGCCGGCACAATTTACCAGCTTGTCACAGGTTATGGTGCCGTGATCGGTGACAACGGATGCAACTGCGCCATTGCTGGTGGTGATGTCTTTTACGGTGATGCCTTCAAAAATCCTTGCACCGTGCATGCGAGCGCCCTTGGCAAGGGACTGGGTTATATCTGACGGTGAGGCCTGACCATCGGTTGGCATGAAGGCGGCACCGACCAGATCGGATACATCCATTAACGGCCACAGCCCTTGAGCCTCTTTGGGGGTGAGCAGGTCCATTTGCAGGCCGAATGAATGGGCGGTAGTTGCCTGACGCTTGATCTCGGTCCAGCGTTCTTCATTGCAGGCAAGGCGCAGGCCGCCATTCTGTTTCCAGCCGGTTGCCAGCCCGGTCTCTGCTTCAAGGCCGCTGTAAAGCTCTACTGAATATTTCAGAACCTGGGTAATGGAAGCGGATGAACGCAACTGGCCAACCAGACCGGCAGCATGCCAGGTGGAACCGCCAGTGAGTTTTCCCTGTTCCAGCAGGATGACGTCGCAATTGTGATCTTTGGCCAGATGATAAGCAGTGGAGCAACCAACAATGCCGCCACCAATGATGATGATTTGTGCATGGGTCGGAAGTTTCATGATTTCAATTTCCCGTATTTTGCCTGAAAAGTGGCAAGTTCTTTTTCAAATAATTGCATAGTCTCATCGGAATATTCCGCATAGTCGATACCCGGTGCATCAAGGTGGATTTCGGACACCATTGACCACATGGCCTCGCGCAGGAGCGAAGCACATTTCATTGCGGCATGAGAGCGGATCAGGTCAGCGTCTGGTTTGCGGCCAAAATACATGGCCAGCAATTCCTCATCTTGTGATGGATCAAATCCGGCATTGGAGGCAAGTCCTGCCAGATCGAACATCGGGGTGGAAAAACCGGCATATTCAAAATCGATTATAAGCAGTCTTTTGCCGTCATCGATGAAATTTGCCGGCAGCAGGTCATTATGGGAAAAGATTATCGGCAAAGGAACTTGGACTGCTTCCAGCTGGTCGGCGATTTTCAGATATTGCGACAGCTTGTCGGCAAAGCGACTGTTACCGGCGCGCAATGTATCGGCATAGTCGCGCAGCACATGAAATACCCAGAATATCCGGGCCGGGCCTCGTACCTTGCGGGCAACGTCGGTGTGAAACCTTTTGATCAGTTGTACCAGCCTGGACATATCGGGTTTGATGTCAGCAGCTGTCAAAGTAGTTGATTCAATATAACGGAACACCATCACACCGGGCTGATAGAGCATCAGTTCAGGTGCCAGTCCTGCTTGAAATACTGCTTTTGAAACCATGGCTTCATGATCTCGCATAACATGGTGCACCGGGATATCTGAGCAAAAGCGCACTACATATTTGTTTTCACCGTCACTGGCGACATAGGCTTCATTGCTTAGGCCGCCTTTAAGCGGTTCGCCAGTTACCGGGCCGTTCCAGATTGGCAGTTTGAGAAGTTTTTCAGGAAGTTCAGTCATTTGGCAAGTCCAAGTCGGGTTTTAATCCGGTCAGCCCCGGCGGTGATCAGCCGGTCGGCGATTATGGCAATAAAGGCAATGCACAGACCGGCTATGGCACCGCGTCCTATATCGCCCTTGGTCAGGGCAATATAGACTTCCTGACCCAGATCGCGGGTGCCGACAAGGGCGGTGATTACCAGCATAGACAGGGCCAGCATGATAGTCTGGTTGATGCCCAGCATTATTTCCGGCAGGGCCAGTTTCAGCTTGATCTTGGTCAGTAATTGCAATGGTGTGCAGCCGGAAACCACACCGGCTTCAATCAGGTCTTCGCTGACATGTTTCAGGCCGTGACTGGTATAGCGAATGGCAGGAACAATGGCATAGGCGACAACGGCAATCATGGCGGTGAAATCACCGACCCGAAACAGCATTACCACCGGCATCAGATAGACAAAGGATGGCAGGGTTTGCAATGTGTCGATTATCAATTGGGTAATATTCCAGGCCGGTTTCCATTCAGCCGCCATAATGCCTATGGGTATGCCGATCAGACTGGCAATAATTACTGAAATACCACAAAGATATACGGTTATCATGGCCTTGGGCCACAAGCCGGTAAAGACGATAAACAAGCCAAGCAGCATGCACAGCACTGCCAGTCGCCATCCCTTGAGCGAGAAACCGGCCAGACCAAGCAGGGCAATTACCCCCGGCCATGGCAGTGATAACAAGAACCGCTTGAACGGGATCAGCACATTTAACAACAAGGCGGTTTTTACCGCATCCAGCTGGTCATAGAAATTGATATTGATGAATTTGACAATCTCGTTGGCGCTTTTGCCGGTGGTCAGGCTCCAGGCTTCGGGCCATCTCTGAAATCCGGCCCATACCAGCCCGGCCAGCCCGGATATGATCACCACGGCCAGCCCGGCGAGGGAATAGGGGTAGCGCTGCAATAATGAGCGTTTGGGGCCGGTATAATGCGGATCGGGCGGGCGGTGGGCCAGAGCCTGGCTCAGGCGATCAAGGGCAATGGCCAGCACCACAATGGCCAGACCTGCTTCAATTCCGGCACCAATGTCAAGCCGGCGCAAAGAGGCCAGAACATCTGCACCAAGTCCGCCGGCACCGATCATTGAGGCAATGATCACCATGTTCAGTGACAGCATGATAACCTGATTGACCCCGACCATCAGGCTTTCGCTGGCTGAAGGGATCATGACTTTCCACATTTGCTGATGCCCGGTACAGCCGACCATATTGCCAAGGTCAGTCAGTTCAGATGGCACCTGTTTCAGGGCCAGAATGGTGATGCGGACCATGGGCGGGGTGGCATAAATGACCGTGGCAATTATGGCTGCGACCGGTGAAAAGCCGAAAAATACCAATATTGGCACCAGATAGGCAAATACCGGCACTGTCTGCATCAGGTCCAGTATCGGGGAAATGGCGCGGTCAAACCACCAGAAGCGGTAAGAAAAGATTCCCAGCATCAAACCGAAGCCGACACCTATGGGAACGGCAATGATGATTGAGGCAAGGGTTATCATCGAGCTGTGCCACTGGCCAAATATGGCGAGATAGGAAAAACAGCCCGCAGCCAGCATTGCCAGCTTCCAGTCCCTTGCATAGCGCCCAAGGGCAAAGACCAGAAATATGACTGCTATCCAGCTTAATGGTGGCAATAGCTGAATGGCATCTGAGCCAACACCTTCAAGAAACCCTGTGGATATTATGGACAGGACAAAATCATAAGGCACTGCAACAATGGCGGCAATGGAGCGGGTGAATTCGGTGAAAGTGAACAGGCCAAAAAAGCTGGCATCATCCAGCAGCCAGTTGGCAGCATCAGAAATATGATAGCGCAGGCGCGATTGCCATCCGCGCGGCAGTTTGAAGGCCCAGGCCAGATATGGTTTGCCGAACAGCCAGAATATGGTGAGAATAAAAAGGCTGATTGTCCAGACAACAAGCATCGGGCGTTGCCAGAGAGCAGGTTTTTGCTGCGGTGAAATCTGGTTCATGTTTCATCCCTGCATCAATATTTCAACAACATCATCGCGGCTTATGTCACCTATGCGCTCACCATCTTCATCGGTAACTGCAAAAATGCCATCTGAATGTTTGATCTTGGAGACAATCTGGGAGACCTTGGCGGTGCCTGCCACTTCACCGATGGCTGGTCTGCCTGTTACCGGTTTCATGATTGAGCGGACCGAAACCACCTTGGCGCGCACCACATTTTTGGTGAATTCGGCCACATAATCGGTTGCCGGGCGGATTACGATATCTTCTGGAGTGCCGATCTGGTCAACTGCACCATCTTTCATGATGGCGATGCGGTCAGCCAGTCTGATGGCTTCATCAAAATCATGGGTGATAAAGACAATAGTTTTGCGCAGCATTGATTGCAGGCGTAAAAATTCATCCTGCATTTCGCGGCGGATCAGCGGATCAAGCGCTGAGAACGGTTCATCGAGAAACCACAATTCAGGCTCATCAGCCAGTGAGCGGGCAATACCTACTCTTTGTTGCTGGCCACCGGATAATTCGCGCGGGAAATAGTTTTCACGACCTTTAAGACCGACCAGTTCGATTACCTGGCGGGCGCGCTCTTCGCGTTTGGCGCGGGCAATTCCCTGAACCTCGAGCGGAAAGGCAACATTGCCCAGAACAGTGAGGTGCGGGAGCAGGGCAAAATGCTGAAACACCATGCCCATCTTGTGGCGGCGTATTTCGATCATTTCCCGGCTGGTTTTTTCAAGCAGGTCTTCACCGTTGAACAATATCCGGCCATTGGTCGGTTCAATCAGCCGTGACATGCAGCGCACCAGTGTTGACTTGCCGGAGCCGGAAAGCCCCATGATTACGAAAATCTCGCCATCGAAAACTTCCAGCGATACCTGCTGGACCGCACCGATCAGATTATATTTGTCCAGATCGCTCTGGCCGGGAGGCCAGTATTGAGCATCAATGATATGTTGCGCCTTGCCAAGGTCGCCGAAAATCTTCCAGACATGGTCACAAACCAGTTTTGGAGATTTTGACCGCATGCTTTTTATCCGTGGTGGGTGCAGGGCGCAAGTAACTGGCGCCCCGCAATATAATTGTTGTTATTGTTTATTTTAACCAGCTCTGCCAGCGGTCCTGGTTTTTCTTCATCCAGTCAGCAACGACATCTTCAACCTTTTTGCCATCAAGGTCGACAGCGCCAACCATGGCACCCATTTCGTCATTGTTTATATTGAATTTCTGGATAGCCTTGTAAGCTCCAGGCCATTTCTTTTGCACTCCGGCCCATGCGACTTTCCAGATGGGGCCACGCGGTTTGCCGCAATCATATTTGGCATCCTTGTTGGTGCCCCATTTGGGATCATTGTAGCATTCAGCGGTATATTTGGGGAACTGGACCCATTCACCCTTGTATTTTGAAGGTGCCCAGTGGGGCGCATATACCCACAGCAAAACCGGGGCCTTGCGCTGATAGGCTGATTCCAGTTCGGCAAACAGGGCAGCATCGGTTCCGGCATGAACAACTTCGAAATCCATGCCAAGGGCTTCTACCCTTTCATCATCAAAGCCGCCCCATGTTACCGGTCCGCCAAGATAGCGACCCTTGGGTGCGGTTTCAGGGGTGGAGAATGCTTCAGCGCATTTGTTCAGGGCTTTCCAGTCAGGAAGGCCGGGGCACTTTTCTTTCATATAGGAAGGATACCACCATTCCTCGATAGCTTTCATGCCGGTTTCACCGACATTTACCACCTTGCCGGTTTTGGTGGCAGCATCCATGGCTTCGCGCCCGGTGGTTTCCCAGATTTCCATGGCTACATCCAGATCACCGGTTTTAAGGCCTGCAAACTGGGCGATATAGTCAGCCTGGACATATTTGATGTTGTAACCGGCTTTTTTCAGTACTGAACCCATGATGCGGGTGGTTATGAACTGGCCGGTCCAGTCATGCAATGTCAGTTTTATCGGATCTTTGGATTCAACATCTGCCAGACCCGGCAAGCTCAAGGCGGTAACAGATGCAATACCGGCAATCAGGCCGGTCAGTTTGTATTTCATGGTTTTCTCCTCCCAATTTGAACGCAGCTCTTTTTTCCGACCACGCTTGCTGTTAGGTATAGTCACCTTGCAAATTTACATTGTCAATGGAATTTTGTTTATATTTGTGAGATTTTGTGAAAAATAACAGGTAAAACCACAAAATGCCAAGTAAATCAGACCGAAAACCCTCAAAACGCCATGCTGACATATTGCGAATTGTCGGTTCAGAGGGCAGTTGCACAATTGCTGAACTGGCTGAAAGACTTGGGGTGTCACAAGAATCCATTCGCCGGGATGTGCGCCCGCTCACCCAGTCTGAACAGCTGGTAAAACTGCATGGGGCGGTGTGTCTGCCCTGGCACCATGACGAAGCACCGTTTGAAAAACGCATGCGTGAAAACAGCAAGGAAAAGCGCGCCATTGCCCGGCTGGCCAGCCAGCAGGTGATGGATGGTGATTCACTGATGCTGGATACCGGCACTACCACTTCCCTGCTGGCACGCGAGTTGCTGGCCCGGAAAAACCTGACTGTGGTAACCAATTCATCTGATGTTGCCAGAACCCTGGCAACGGTAAATGGCAACAAGGTTTTTATGGCGGGCGGGGCGCTTGACGGGGATAATGGCGGGGCTTTTGGCTCATCAGCGGTTGACTTCATGGCCAGCTTTAATGTGCGTTATTCATTCATTTCAATCGGGGCGATTGATGCGCGCAATGCGGCAATGGATTACCGGCTGGAAGAGGCGGATATTGCCCGGGTGGTGTTAAGGCAGGGTCAGACTTCAACCATTGTCAGCGATCACACCAAATTCAATCGTTCCGGTCTGATCAGGGTAACCGGATTTGACGGGTTTGACCGGCTGATTACTTCAGCAATACCTCCTGATGATATCAGCCAGCAGCTGGCAAAATTCAATGTGCAGCTTGAGATAGTGTAAATCTGATTGCAACCTTGTTGATTGCCGTTTATAAGGCGGGTAAATCCCTTACATTGATTTTCAAGTTTTCAAGGAACCTTTTTGAAACTTCCGGTTCCCAAGGAGAGACTACATGCCACAAGCACCATTAATGCCCAAAGCCACAGCCGTCTGGCTGATTGACAATACCGGACTGACTTTTCGCCAGATTGCATCTTTTTGCGGGCTGCATGAGCTTGAAGTAAAAGGTATTGCCGATGGTGACGTTGCCCAGGGAATTAAGGGGCTTGATCCGATAACTGCTGGTGAGCTGACCCGTGATGAACTGGAAAAAGCTGAAGCAAATCCCGGGCATCGGCTGGAATTTGCCAAGCCGAAAACTGATATTCCCCAGACAAGGGCAAAAAAGGGTCCGCGCTATACCCCGGTATCACGCCGTCAGGATCGACCGGACGCGATTGCCTGGCTGCTGCGCAATCACCCTGAACTGCCCAATTCAGCGATTATGAAACTGGTTGGCACCACCAAAAACACTATTGAAGCCATCAGGGAACGTACTCACTGGAATTCAGCAAATATCAAACCGGTTGATCCTGTAACCCTTGGTCTTTGCACCCAGCTGATGCTGGATCAGGTGGTTGCCAAGGCTTCAGCCAAAACCGGTGGTGCCAGTAAAAAGCTTGGTAATCTTGGTGGGGCAAAACTCATTCCGGCCAGCGAAATTGTCAAACAGGAAGAAACCCCGGCTGAAATCAAACCGCTCAAGGAAGAAGCACCGGCAGAAAAAACCGCCAAAGATACTGAATATGATGCGGATTCGGTTTTTGCCAAACTGAAAGACGTCAAGGTTGCAGACGAGGAATAGCAGTTACAGCTATAATATAACCTGGCAAGTTTAATAGAGGTTTGTTGAATCAAAAAGCCGGTTCCATTTTTTTGAGACCGGCTTTTATTTCATCATCCTGCTTGCTCTCCGGCATGAGATGTGAACCATGTGAAAAGAATGGACCCTTGTAAAACTGGCGGAGAGACAGTCCGCCTTTTTGAAGTGTGTCACAAAGACAAAATCTATAAAATATAGTAAAAACAATTGGCTAGGAGGTCTTTCGGCTTTCTGCAAAAATCTGTGTTACGCAAATTGTTACACAAAAAGTTACGCAAAAATCTTTGTTTAACTGACTTCAAACGGATTAACGACCTCAATTCCACTGTTGATAAAATGCTTGTCATTGCGAGTAACAAGAATTGCCTCACGAGAAAGGGCAATAGCCGCAATCATCGTATCATTTTGCCCGACTGGAGTACCTTGAGCTTTTAGTCTGGCAGCAAGAAAACCAAAGGCCTCGGCAGCAGCCATATCGAATGGAAGGATATTCCCGTCTAAATCCTCATCCAACATTTCTGTAACTGAT
>JALXCV010000080.1 GCA_026990765.1 Hyphomicrobiales bacterium
TCAAACCCGCTGAACCCCAAAGCCTTCAACAATCCTATCTGTTCGCGTTCCAGCTCTATCAGCCGCGACATGATCATGTTTATCAGATAGGCTGAAACAAACAGGAAGATTGGCGGTATAATCCGGGCCATGGCTTTCAGGTTGGTCAGCTCGGTTGTCAAAAAGGCATTGGATGTCTGGTCCTTGCGCAAGATTGCACCAGTGCCGCCATATGGTTTCAAGAGTTCATCCAGCCGGTCAATGACCGCCTGTTTTTCAACTCCAGGCAATAGCTTCAGGGCAACGGAATTAAAGGCATCTTCCAGATCTGTCATGCCAGCCAGTTGTTTTTCAGGCATCCAGATAATGGCAAATCTTGAATGATCAGGAACCAGATCGCCTGGACCCAGCGCATAAATATATTCAGGTGACAGTGCAAACCCGGTAATTTTGAACATAACCTTGTGGCCGGAAAGAGTGCCGGAAAATTCAGAACCTGCCTTAAAGCCGTGGGCCAGTGCGAAAGCTTCTGACACTATCACCTCATTCTTGCGGTCGGCATGTGGCAGCCGACCTGATCTGAGGAAAAACCTGTTTAATACCGGCTGGCCATTGTCAGCTATTGATATGATTTTTGCAGTTGCCGGTTCCTTCATGCCGATAACATCGAGCAGGGCCGGTTTGACAATTCTGACCTGAACAGCTGAAACGCCGCGTATTGCAGCAATGTCTCGAGCAAGGGATTGAGGCGCTCTTGTGGCGCTGGCAAAAACCGTGGCGAAGCGGTAGCGCTCATAATATGCCCGTCTGGTTTCAATCAGCGACTGATAGGCTCCGATTGCCATGATCAAAGTGGCTATGCCGCATGCCAGAACCAGCGACACCGCCATAGCCTGCGGCCACAAGCGTTTGAAATCCCTAAACAGTTTTTTGTCCAGAACCCGCATTGCTACCATTCCAGCTCAGATGGTGTAAGCCGCTTGTCATTGACCCTTTCGCGTATTATCTCGCCGTCAGCAAAGTAAAAGGTTCGATGCGCCAACTGGTGAATAACCACATTATGGGTGATGATTGCGGTTGTGGTGCCAAGCTCATTATTTATTCGCATCAGCGCTTCCAGCACAATCCGGCCAATCTTGGAATCAAGCGCCCCGGTTGGTTCGTCACACAATAACACACCCGGATTCTTGGCTATGGCTCTTGCAATTGCCACTCGCTGCTGCTCACCGCCAGACATTTGCGATGGAAAATGCCCCATCCGGTCTTTTAGTCCCACAAGGTCAAGCGCATCGCCAGGGTCCATGGGATTGTCAGATATTTCAGTAACCAGAGCCACATTTTCGCGCGCGGTCAGGCTGGGGATGAGGTTATAGAACTGGAAGACAAATCCAACATTGGAGCGGCGATATGCAGTCAGTTGCCGGTCACTGGCAGTGGAAATATCAAACTCCCTGAACATCACCTTCCCGGAAGTTGCAGTATCAAGGCCACCAAGAATATTCAAAAAAGTTGACTTGCCGCTGCCTGATGGACCAAGCACGACCGAAAGCTCACCCTCATACAGCCGGGCATTGACCCCGCGCAGCGCATGGATATCTACCAGGCCTGAATGATAGGTCTTGGTCAGGTTCTCAACATCGAAAACAGTTTTTCTGCCATCATTCTGCTTGCCCATATGTATCTGCCCGATCCGCCCTCATATGATGGAAACCCATAACATTACCGGGGCAGAATGAATCAAGATTGTTTGCTGCCTGATAATGTCGAATTGTTTCGCGGTTGAAACATTATGTCAGGCTAGGGGCGTTTAAGGGCTAAAATATGTCACCCGCGAACCATACGTAACACTGCCTCTGGGTCATTATCAGCATCAAACAGGTCATATTCTGCATCAATCGCAAGTGCAGGCTCCAGCATCAAATGATACTCATCACGCGGTACAGCAACAAGTCCGAACTGGGACAGATGATCATTGGTGAACTGGGCATCAAGCAATACAAACCCGCCAGCCTTCAGTCGGGCCACCAAGTGCACCAGCGCAACTTTGGAGGCATCAGTGCAGCGTGAAAACATGCTTTCGCCAAAAAACGCCGCACCAAGCCGCAAACCATACAGCCCGCCAACCAGTTTGCCATCCTGCCAGCATTCAACCGTGTGGCAATAACCCATATCAAACAGCTGGCCGTAAAGTGTTCTTATCCGGTCATTGATCCAGGTGCTTGAGCGTTTGGGTGTATTATCGGCGCAGCCTTGTATTACGCCTTCAAAATCATGATCAATCCTGATCTCGAAATCACCCTTGCGCACTTTCTTGGCCAGTGATCGCGGCACATGAAAATCATGCAGCGGCAGCACTCCGCGCTCATCAGGTTCCACCCAGTAAAGCGCACTGTCACCAGCTTCCTCGGCCATCGGAAAAATACCGGCAGCATAGGCACGCAGCACGATTTGTGGGGTGATAGTTGTTGTCATTACGCAAACCGGCGATTATTGGGCTGAACTTGTCCTGTCCAGATATTTTTCCAGCCAGTGAATATCATAGCTGCCATCGACAATATCAGGTTCCTGCAACAGGTCTATGAACAAGGGTATGGTTGTTTCAACCCCTTGTACCACATATTCCCCCAGTGCCCGGCGCAGGCGCATCAGGCATTCATTGCGGGTCTTGCCAAACACGATCAGCTTGCCGATCAGACTGTCATAATAGGGCGGGATACGGTAACCTGAGTAAATGCCGGAATCGACACGAACCCCAAGCCCGCCGGGAACATGTACATTTTCCACCAGTCCAGGTGATGGCATGAATGTACGGGCGTTTTCTGCATTGATCCGGCATTCAATGGCATGGCCGTGAAAGCTAATATCTTCCTGGCTATATCCAAGCCTTGAACCTGAAGCTATGCGAATCTGTTCGGCTACCAGATCAAGACCGGTTATCATTTCGGTTACTGGATGTTCAACCTGAAGACGGGTATTCATTTCAATGAAATAGAATTCGCCATTCTCATATAAAAACTCGATAGTGCCGGCACCGGAATAACGCATTTCAGCGATTGCTTTGGCGCAGATATTGCCAATTTCTTCACGCTGGCTGTCATTGAGGGCAGGTGAGCGGGCTTCTTCCCAGACTTTTTGATGCCGGCGCTGCAACGAACAGTCACGCTCGCCCAGATGTACCCCGCCGCCCTGACCGTCACCCAGAACCTGAACTTCAATATGGCGCGGCTTGCCAAGATATTTTTCAATATAGACCGATCCGTCACCAAAAGCGGCCTTGGCCTCGCTCTGGGTTGTATGCAGCGATACTTCCATGTCTGCTTCGCGTTCAACAACCTTCATGCCGCGCCCGCCGCCACCACTTGCAGCCTTGATAATAACCGGGAAACCGATATCACGGGCAATCTGAATGGCTTCCTTTGGGTCGCTGACCGCGCCTTCAGAACCGGGAACAACCGGAATCCCCAAACGTTCAGCGGTCTGCTTGGCCTCAATCTTGTCACCCATAAGGCGGATATGATCGCCGCTGGGACCAATAAAACTTATATCATGTTCAGCCAGTATATCGCTGAACCGGGCATTTTCCGACAGGAAACCGTAGCCTGGATGAACCGCATCAGCACCGGTTATTTCACAGGCTGAAAGCAGGGCTGGAACATTAAGGTATGAATCAGCAGCAGGTGGCGGGCCAATACAAACGCTCTCATCAGCAAGCCGGACATGCATGGCATTGGCATCAGCGGTTGAATGCACTGCCACAGTGGAAATGCCAAGTTCGCGGCAGGCGCGCAATACCCTGAGGGCAATCTCTCCGCGATTGGCTATGAGTACCTTGTCAAACATTTTATAAGGCACCCGTCCTATTCAATCACTACCAGAACTTCACCGAATTCCACCGGCTGTTCATTTTCAACCAGAATTTTTGTCACTGTGCCAGAATGCGGTGCCGGTATCTGGTTCATGGTTTTCATCGCTTCAATGATCAAAAGCGGATCACCTTCCTTTACCTTGTCACCTTCGCTTACAAAGTGAGGAGCAGCAGGTGAGGGTGCCAGATATACAGTTCCAACCATGGGAGACTTGACAGCACCCTTGGATGATACCGGTTTTTCAGCTTCTGTTGCCGGAGCAGCAACTGGGGCAACTGTCTGAGCCGGTGCCGGAATATTGGCCGTAACCGCCTGCGTTGCTCGCGAGACGCGTACCCGCAAATCATTCTGCTCAATTTCAATTTCGCTAAGACCGGTTTCTTCCAGCAATGCAGCCAGTTCGCGTACAACCTTTGAGTCAAATTTTGTTTTCGCCATTGTCGCGCTCTTTTTCCTTACTTGGCCAGTTCGCAAGAACCTCGCGAACTTTTATTTTTGTTTTTACAAGCCCTGGATGCTGCTTGTTGCACTATGTCCATGCCGGTTATCTAAGAATATTCTTTCAAAGAATATGCACAGCCTGACATAATGGGTTAATGCACTTAAATAGTCTGAATATCTGTCATGTGCAAGCAATCATGCAAGCCAATCAGCCCATAACCCACACAAGGCATTTTATGGGCTTTCATGACAGGCTGACAAGCCTTGATATTAGCGGATTAACAGGCGTTGCAGCCAGTCTTGCGAACATTTTCGATTGCATCTGCCAGCAGGTCAAACCCAACGGCTCCGGGAAACAGCTGATCATCAACCAGAAATGCCGGTGTACCATTAATGCCAAGCATCTGGGCCAGCGCCATATTGCGGGTAATAATTGTTGCAATTTCGCCAGATTTCATATCTTTCTTGAGCTTGTCGATATCAAGTCCAACCTCTTTGGCAACTGACATCACGGTTTTTTCAGTAACTGACCCGCGCCGTTTCAGCAAAGCCTTGTGGAATTCCCAATATTTGCCCTGTTTTTCTGATGCCATTGCAGCCCTTGCTGCTGCAACTGATCCAGGCCCCAAAATCGGGAATTCCTTGATTACCATTTTCACATCTTTTTGAGTTTCAGCCAGTTTGATAACATCTGGCAGGGCGCGTTTGCAAAATCCGCAATTATAGTCAAAAAATTCAACCATGGCGATTCTACCCTTTGGGTTGCCAACCACCAGATCACCCTCGCCGCCAAACAGGGCCTCAGCATTTTCCTTGATGGCTTTCTTTGTCTGTAGCTTCTGGGCCTGCTTTTCCTGCTTTTCCAGATTGATAAAGGCATCACGCAAAACTGATGGATTTTTCAGCAGATATTCCTTGATAATCTCGCCCATTTCGCTGCGTTGTTTGTCATTGAATTCTGCGGCATAGACCGTTACCGGGATAACAAGCCCGACAAGAAACCAAAAAATGAAGCCTGCTGTTTTAATTCTGAAAGCCATGATCAGTGTTATTCCTTTGAAAAAAATGCTGTTTTGTCTGAATACGTTGTAAATTGGCGGGTCACAAGCTATTTTCGCTTGGCAAAGGTAACAATATCTTTAGCGCGCTGCCATCCCGGTGTGCCACGTTTCAGCCGTTTGATTGCGTTCCTGGCCTTTTGTATCGCCAGTTCCCTGTCACCGTTCAGGATTGCCGCTTCTGCAGTTTCAAGTTCTGCCAGCCCCAAATTGCGCAATGTGCCATAGGCTCTGGCTTTTAGCGCATGCAGTTGCGGCTCATCATTTTCGCGGCGCTGGGCTCTGACCAGAATTTTCAAGGCCTGTTTGGCATTGCTTTTCCCCGGCAATCCCAGGTAGGACTGAGCCAGCAGCATGGCTATC
Source organism: Hyphomicrobiales bacterium (assembly GCA_026990765.1). GTDB lineage: Bacteria > Pseudomonadota > Alphaproteobacteria > Rhizobiales > Aestuariivirgaceae > JALWJW01. The sequence continues at coordinate 5,708 of JALXCV010000080.1, forward strand.
AGGCCATTATTGGGAATTAACTTCAAAGCCTTCTTTAACGGGGCAATTGATTGTTTCACCCGGCCACTTTCCTGCAGTGCCTGTCCTTTAAGCTCCCAGAAATAGGGGTTTTGCGGAATTGCCCTGATCAGCCGGTCGATAATTGGCAGGGCGTTTTTGATGTCACCGGTTCTAAAAGCCACAATAGCCCTTGCATATTGGGCTGGCAGGGATTTGTCGCGCCTTGGATATTTGCGATAGACTGTACCGGATGAACTTAAAAATCCGGCCAGTTTTGCCTGCATCAGCTTATGCCTTAATAACAGGGCAGGGTCATCCTTGCGGTTATAATATTTGCTCTTTTTGACAGCCCGTTCAAGGTTTCTGATTCGCTGCAGAGGCATCGGGTGTGATTGCACATAAGGGTCGGCATATCGCAGTGACGCCATGGATTTTGCTGCCAGCTTGTGAAACAGCTCCAGCATTCCCTTGCCCGACTGCTTGCTTCTTGTCAGATATTTAAGTGCAGCCTGGTCTGCCGATGCTTCCTGGGCGCGCATATATGACAAGACATTTCGTTGCGCCAGACTTTGTCCGCCAAGCATTACACCCTGTCCAACCTGGGCAGCCCCTTGCGAACCGGACAGCCCACCACCCACAGCAGCGGCTGCCCCGATCAGCATGGAAATAATCGCCAGATTTGAAGCCCGTTCAATATGCGACGACATGAGAGCCAGATGCCCGCCGGCAATGTGACCGGTCTCATGTGCCAGAACCCCGATCACCTCATTCGGGGTTGATGCCTGTTGCAGCAAACCGGTATGGATGAATATACGTTGGCCACCGGCAACAAAGGCGTTAATGCTTGACTGGTTGATCAGATAAACATGCACAGATTGCGGGTTCAGCCCGGCAGCCCTGAAAATGGGTCTGGTATATAGCCGGATCAGCCCTTCTATCTCTGCATCGCGAATAAGCGGCAGACCCTTGGCACTTGCCGGGACCACAATCCATGGAAACAGCAGGGACAAGATACTGAAAATTGCTGTAAGTCGTTTTAGCATTGGCCGCCTGTCAATCCTGTTTAACCCCCCAGCCTGTTTAATTGCCCCGAAATACGGCTACAGTTGGGCTTTTTTGTAATTTCATTGTCTGATAACAAGATGGTAGTCAGATTCCACAAGTTTATAAAGAAAATTCATAGCCATGTCCGAAACCCCCAAAGCCTCAAGGCGCGCCAGCGCAGTGCAACCATTTATGGTCATGGACATGATGCGCGAGGCCGGCAGGCTGGAGCGGGCAGGGGACAATATAATCCATATGGAAGTTGGGCAGCCATCAGGTGGCCCGCCGCGCAAGGTAATAGAAGCTGCACAATCAGCGCTTGCAACCGAACGTCTTGGCTATGTAGAAGCCCTTGGACTTCTGGCGCTGCGCGAGCGCATAGCCGAGCATTATATGCAGGCCTATTCAATAAAGGTGCTGGTTGAAAGGATAGTGGTTACCACCGGCTCATCAGCTGCCTTTGTTATCGCATTTCTGGCCGCTTTTGATGCCGGTGATACAGTCGGTCTGGCCAATCCTGGTTATCCGGCCTATCGCAATATTCTCAAAGCGGTTAATCTTAAAATCACTGATATCCAAACCAGTGAGAAAAACCGCTGGGCGCCAACTCCGGCTGATATTGCAAATGCCGGTCGGCTTGACGGTCTGCTGATAGCCAGCCCCGCCAATCCAACCGGTACCATGTTGTCACCAGAGGCGCTGGCCCAGCTGATAAAAGCCAGTGAGCAACGCAACATTCAGTTTATATCGGATGAAATCTACCACGAACTGACATTCGCCCAGCCACAATCAACGGCTTTGTCGACATCTGACAAGGCGATTATCATCAACTCATTTTCAAAATATTACTGCATGACCGGCTGGCGGGTCGGCTGGATGATTGTGCCAGACCATCTTGTGCGGGCAGTGGAGTGCCTGTCACAGAACATGTATATCTCAACCCCGGCAATTTCCCAGCATGCTGCTATTGCCGCCTTTGATGCAACCGATGAACTTGATGAGCGCCGAGCTGTTTATGCTGAAAATCGCGAATTTCTGCTAAATGCCCTGCCAGATGCCGGAATTGACCGTTTCACCCCGGTTGACGGGGCCTTTTACATCTATGCCGATGTCTCCAGATACACCAATGACAGTGCAGATTTTACATCACGCATGTTGAAACAGGCAGGTGTTGCCACGACCACCGGGCTTGATTTTGACTCCTATGAAGGCAATCACCACATCAGGCTGTCATTTGCCGGCTCACGCGCCGAAATGGAAGAAGCGGTAAAGCGGATAAAAGCCTGGTTGTGAATCTCAGGCAGCGTTTGAAAGATCTATACGCTTGAAGGACTTGTCAGCCGAAACCGGTTTTGAGAACAGATAGCCCTGACACATGTCACAACCAAGATCCAAAAGAGCGCCCAATTGTTCAAGGTCCTCAATACCTTCAGCCACAACCGTTACATCCATTGATTTGCACATATTGATAATGGTGCTGACAATGTTACGGGTCTTTTTGTCTGTGCAGATTTTATCAACAAAGCTCTTGTCGATTTTCAGCTTGTCTATCGGAAATTCCTGCAACTGCACCAGTGATGAATAGCCGGTGCCAAAATCATCCAGGGCAATACCGATACCGGCTATTTTGAAGCTCATAATATTGTTTTTGACAGTGCTCATATTCTGCATCATTGCAGTTTCTGTAAGCTCAATATCAAGTCTTTCCGGCGGGAAATCATATTTTTCCAATATATCAATGACTCTTTTCGCCGTATTGGTCTTGGCCAGTACTATAGCTGAAAGATTGAAAAACAGTTTGATGTTTTTTGGCCATAATCTGGCAGTCTGTACAGACTTTTCAAGCAGCACCATGGTCAGTTCATCTATCTGTCCGGTTGTCTCGGCAACTTCTATGAATTCAACTGGTGAAATGAAACCAAGCCTGTCATCATGCCAGCGGGCCAGAGATTCAAATCCGGCATATTCTGCAGTCTGTGCAAAAACTACCGGCTGGAAGAACGGTTCAACCCGCTTTTCTTCAATTGCCTTGTTCAGGCTGCGGGTAATGCGTGAGCGACGCAATTGAACTTCCTCAAGTGCAATCGAGAAAACTCCAATATTGCCATGGCCCCGGCTTTGGGCATCTTTAAGCGCCAGTTTGGCCCGGCCCGGCACCAGATAGGGGTTGTGATCACTGTGCGGGTGTATGGCAAAGCCGCTGCAAACAGTGACTGGAATCGTGTTTTCCCCGACAATAAAGTCTTTATCCATTATTGCCTTGACCTCCTGGCCAATTTCTTCAGCCTGTCTGACATTGCCAACTTCAGGAACAATTATCGCAAATATGTCTTCACCTATCCGTGCTACCGCGCCGCGCCCTTGCATCATCATCAGCAAGCGTTCTGCGGCCTGTCGCATAAGTGATCTGGAGGTTATTTCACCATATACATCCTTGATGGATTTGAAGGCATCAATATCAATGATGCCAACAGCAAAACCAATACCGTGGCTTGTGGTGTTTTTGGCTTGTTCCAGCAATATTTTATTAAAGCATCGCTTGTTGGGAAGATCGGTCAGCGCATCATGCAAGGCCAGTCGTTCAACCGCATTATTGGCTCTTTTTGATGAAACAATTTCTTCACGCAATCTGTTGTTCGCCAGAACTGTTTCTGTAAATGCCCTGAAGTTCTTCAAGATCGTGATGACGGAGTAAAAAAACAGTACTATTGTCATAATGGCAATATCCAGCAGATATGGCTGATTGCTGGTGATGAAATGATAACTGATTGGAAAATAGACAAATGTCAGGACTGTAATAGCTGCCACCGGTAAAACTGACAGGCTAAGCGCACTGGTGGTGGCTGTTGCCATCAAGATCAGCCCAACTATGGTTTTGTTCAATACTGATCCGGTTTCAGTCAAATAAACATAGTGCATGGAAATCAATCCAACCAGTACAGGGGATGCAAGCACTACATAAATCAGGTCCCGACGTTTTTGCTGTTTGCTGTATGATGCAAATTTTGCCCTGCCAAATTGCCAGTAAGCTGCTCTCCAGATTGAAATGGCCAAAACAGGTATCAGAACAACGACCATTAAAGGGTCAATCTTGTGACCGGGGAAAAGCGGGCCAACAAGCAGAAATGATAAAAATGTAAACAGGTAAAGAGCAGGTACGGTTCTGGCAATGACCTTGTGCTGTTCATCAATCAGGCCACTCAGTTTGCACCTGTCATTATTGCACCTGCCATTCAGCAGGTTAAAAGATCTGGTATTTGACATGATTCGCCCACAGCAATTTTCTCTTTCAGCTGACCATAAGGTGAAAAAGTAAACAACCTGTTGCACGTGTGTGGGGAAAGTAAACTAAACTGAAGGTTGTTATTAATCTTTTCCAATGTAACCATTAGCGCGACAGGCACCAGAGACCGTTGGGCATCGATTTTTACCGTTAAGAATTACTTAATATATCAACGAATAATCACAAATTACTTCACCAATTCAAAACACAATTCAGTTAGAATTTCTTGGCATATGGATTTGTGATGCAGATAATTGAACAATCTGCTCAAATATGGAGAGTTGATATGAACAGGAAAATACTGGTTCCCATGGTTGCTGCCTTGGCAATGATGTCTGTTTCTGCCTTGGCGGTAGAAGTTTCAAATGATGACCAGCAAAAACACATGCTGGGTTTGAATATGGATAGCGGCCAGACCGAAATGTCCATGATTGAATTGCTGCCTGGCACAATGGTTGAAGGTATTTGTGAATCTGGCTGCACCATGCGGCTGGAAAGCGGCAATGAAATCGAGGTCAAGGGCTCTGAAAAAGTCGTTATTCAGGAAGGTGAACTTATAATTGATGAAGAATAGCAGCCAGAAACCTGCCGGTTCCACCTGAAAACCGGGGCTGACTATTCAACATCTTCAACTATAACACCATCACTGCCTTGAACCCGATGGGCGAGTGATGCTTCAATGAAGCCGTCAAGATCACCATCAAGCACTGCAGACGGGTTGGTATTCTCAATCCCGGTGCGCAAATCCTTTACCAGCTGATATGGCTGCAGCACATAAGAGCGGATCTGGTGTCCCCAGCCAATCTCGGTCTTGCTGGCAGCCTGTTCGGCGGCTTCATCTTCACGCCTTTGCAATTCACGTTCATATAGTCTGGCCCGCAGCATGTCCCAGGCAGTAGCCCGGTTTTTGTGCTGCGATCGCTGTGACTGGCACTGCACCACAATACCGGTTGGTTCATGGGTAATGCGTACCGCACTATCGGTAGTATTCACATGCTGGCCACCGGCACCTGATGCCCGGTAAGTATCGATGCGGCAATCACTTTCATTGATTTCAATATCAATATTATTGTCGATCACCGGATAGACCCAGACTGAAGCAAATGATGTATGGCGGCGCGCATTGGAATCAAATGGTGAAATTCTGACCAGCCGGTGCACACCAGCCTCGGTTTTCAGCCATCCATAGGCATTATGCCCCTTGATCAGCAGGGTAGAGGATTTAAGGCCGGCTTCTTCACCCGACTGTTCTTCAATCACTTCAACCTTGAAACCGCGACGTTCGGCCCAGCGAATATACATTCGTGTAAGCATCTGCGTCCAGTCCTGGCTTTCTGTTCCACCCGCACCTGAATGCACTTCCAGATAGGTGTCATTGCTGTCAGCTTCACCTGACAACAGGGTTTCAAGCTCGCGCTTGGCAACTTCTGGCTGCATTTTTATCAATGCTTTTTCAGCCTCGGCAATAATATCGTCATCTCCCTCCATCTCACCCATCTCGATGAGTTCGACATTGTCCGATATTGACTGCTCGATCTCGATTATACCTTTTATCCGGCCATCAAGATCCTGGCGCTCGCGCATGACCGCCTGGGCTACTTCTGAATTGTTCCATAGATCAGGGTCTTCAGCCCTGGCATTTAGTTCATCCAGCTTTTTATTGGCAGCATCCCAGTCAAAGATGCCTCCTCAGCAGTCCAACCGACTGCTTCATTTCATCAACGATTTTCTGTATTTCAGCACGCATGGCTTTTCAAATCCTGCAAAACATTATTGTGTAGCCTAATAAAGCCCGCCAGTACCGGTAGTCAAGCCACCTTCGATAACTGCTGCTTCTCCAGACTGGGGAATGGCACTGCCGGAAATCACCACAGTCTTGGATGGCGGTTCTTCGCCCGGCTTGAAAGCTTCAAGAATGACATTCTTGTCACCATAATAACCCCTGCGCCCGGTTTTGCGGTCAATCGGTATGAGTTCAATGCCGCGCGGCACCCGAAACGGGGTAGCCGGTTTATTTTTAAGGGCGGACTGCATGAAATCAAGCACAATCGGTGCTGCAAGATGACCACCTGTGGCCCCTTTGCCCATGGGGCGCGGATTGTCATAACCAACATAAACCCCAACTACCAGATCAGGAGTAAACCCTAAAAACCATGAATCGCGAACTTCATTGGTTGTACCGGTTTTGCCAGCTACCGGCTTGCCCAGCTTTTTCATCACTTTGGCAGTACCGCGCTGTACCACACCTTCCATCATCGAGGTGATCTGATAGGCGGTATATTGATTGATTACCTGCTCACGATTATCGATAAATTCAGGTTCGGCCTGATTATCCCATTTTTCCGCCTTGCAGCCGATGCACTCGCGCTTGTCATGCCGGAAAATCGTATGGCCATAACGGTCCTGAATACGGTCGATCAAAGTAGGTGTAAGCTGCTTGCCACCATTGGCGAGCATGGCGTAAGCGGTTGTCATGCGCAGCAAGGTAGTTTCCCCGGCACCCAGCGCCATGGCCAGAACCCGGGGCATTTTAGTGTATATCCCAACCCGTTCAGCCATATCCTTGAATTTGCCGATGCCCATATCATCAGCCAGCCTGACCGTCATGACATTTCTTGATTGCTCAATGCCGGTGCGAAGGGTTGACGGCCCATAATATTTGCCAGTGTAGTTTTTTGGTTTCCAGACCTTGCCATTAGGCAGCTTGTAGGAAATTTCTTCATCAACAATAACCGATGCCGGAGAATAGCCATTATCGAGAGCCGCAGCATAAACAAACGGCTTGATAGCAGAACCGGGCTGCCTTTTGGCCTGTACTGCCCGGTTGAACTGGCTGCGGCCATAACTGAAACCGCCAACCATGGCCAGAACACGCCCGGTCTGCGGGTTCATTGCAACCAGCGCCCCTTCAACTTCCGGCATTTGCACCAGATGCCAGCTATTTGGATCGCTGGAAGGTGAGGCGTAAATCACATCACCCTGTTTCAGTACATCCCTTGCAGATTTGACCTTTGGACCCAGCCGGTTTTTGGGTTTGGCAGCCCTGGCCCATTTCATGTTTGCAAGTGGAATGACAGCACTTTCACGCCGTGTACCCAGCTTTTGTCCAGGCTTGACCTCAGGCCGCAACCCGATAATGGCTCTGCTGTCATCAACATCAAGCACCACTGCCAGACGCCAAGGGTTTATATCGGCAGGCATTTTGGTTTTGGCCAGTTCTGCCCCCCAGTCACCGCCAATGTCAATCTGGCGTTTTGCTCCGCGCCAGCCATGCTCGCGATCAAACCTGATCAACCCGGCTGCCATCGCCTGTCTGGCATATATCTGGTATTTCGGATCAAGCGTGGTACGCACCGACAGACCGCCACGATACAGTTTTTTATTACCGTATAATTCTTTTACCTTGCGCCGCACCTGTTCGGCAAAAGTTTCAGCGGCAAATAACTGTGCACCAAATGGACGAACTGTTACCTCCAGCGGTTTTTTTACAGCTGCATCATGTTCTTCCTGGCTGATATAGCCATTGGCCAGCATCCGTCCCAAAACCCAGTTGCGCCGCTCGATCGCCCGCTTGGTCTTGCGATAGGGGTGATAATTTGCAGGCCCCTTGGGCAGTGCCGCCAGATACGCCATTTGTGCCAGATCAAGCTCATTCAGTGACTTGCCAAAATATGACAATGAAGCCCCGGCAATCCCGTAAGAACCCAGCCCCAGATAGATTTCATTCAGATAAAGCTCTAAAATCTTGTCCTTGGAAAAGGTTGATTCAATCCGCCCGGCCAGCAATGCTTCTTTCAGCTTGCGGGTAAAGGTTGGTTCATTGGTCAGCAAAAAGTTTTTTGCCACCTGCTGGGTAATGGTCGATGCCCCGGCAGCACGCCGCCTTGATCCTTGAATCTTCTGCTTGATATTGCGGATGACAGCCTTGGTAATCCCCATCCAGTCAATACCGGCATGATGATAGAAGTTTTTGTCTTCAGCTGAAATATAGGCCTGTATAAGTCTTTTGGGCACGGTGTTTATTGGTACAAACAGCCGCCGCTGTTCAGCATATTCAGCCAGCAGCGACCCGTCACCTGCATGAATTCTTGTCAAAACCGGTGGCTCATAGCGTGCCAGCTGCTCATAAGGTGGCAAGGTCTTGTTGGTTTCAGTAATAATGTAGGCTGCAGCCAGCGCCACTGCCACAAAAACAATAAACCCTGCAGTAAACAAATATCCGATAAATCTCAGCATGGTAGTCTGGTCTGGCCCGGTCGGTTTGATTCGTTCACATCTAACGAATCTGTAAATAATCAAGGTAACAGAATAAGCAAATGCAGCTTAATAGCAACAATGGCATTGAGACATGCTAATTGTTGTATCAGCCACTTGTAATCTGGTGTTTGTTTTTGATTTTGCAAATCGGAATGGAAAAACCACGCTATTGCGGCTTTTATGTGATGGTTTTACCAGTGCAGGACAAGTGGCTGACACTAATTATTATATGCCAGCTTTGCCTCGAAATAATTTGAAATGGCACTGGCAAGAGCCTTGGCAGTTCTTTTCTGCCATGCCTTTGAGGTCAGGTTTTTTTCATCCTGCCGGTTGGATAAAAACCCAAGTTCCAGCAATACTGATGGTACATCAGGGGCTTTCAACACCACAAAACCGGCAGCACGCAATGGCCGTTTGTGCATTCTGGTTACTTTTTTAAGGCTGTTGACACCTTTGCGGGCAAAATAGATTGAATGATTTTTGGTTTCACGCTGGGCAAGGTCAATCAGAATATTGGTCACCTTCTTGTTGGCTGTTCCAAGATCAACCCCGTGTATGATGTCAACCCGGTTTTCCTTGACCGCCAGTTCGGCTGCTTCCTGGTCAGAGGCTTCATCAGACAATGTATAAAAGGTTGCACCGCGCGCATAACGTGATTTGAGCATGTCAGCATGGATGGCAATGAATAGTGACGCATTATGCTTGCGCGCAGCCTTTACCCGGTTGCGCAGAGAAATGAAACTGTCATTGTCACGAGTCAGAATAACCCGGAAACGGCCAGACTTCATTAATTGCGCTTTCAAAGCTTTGGCAAATTGCAGGGCGATAATTTTTTCCTTGGTTCCCTTTTTTGATATGGCACCTGGATCCATGCCACCATGCCCCGGATCCAGTACAATTGTGGTTCTGGCGCGTTTATTCAGCTTTTCTGGTGCTGATATTGCTGCCTGTTTGCTGCCATTTGAGGGTCTGACCGGTTTGCTGCGGGGCAGGGGGATATGTGTATTTGTCAGTAATTGCGCTATCGGATCACTCGTGCGCGCACTGATTGGTGGATCATCACGCGGTATAAGCTCATCAATTGCCCCGGCAGTTTTTTTTGCCTGTTGCCTGGCAACCAGATTTGCTACCTGATCCACCCTGTGTATCTTGTCAAATGTTTCCTTGTCGGTTTTGACCAGGTCAATAACCAGTCGGGCTGGCTTGTCCTTGAATGCGCGAACCGCAACTGATCGCTTGATAAGCACCGGACCATCAACATCAATCACGATACGCGATTTTCCCCTGTCAATCTGTCCATAGCGAAAGCCGGTAATCAGACCGGCGCTGATGGCGCCAGCCCCTGGCTCCAGATCAAACATCGCATCAGGAATGTCGACAATCACCCGATATGGAGACGGCAGAACAAAGGCATTATAGCCAACCGCATATGTTATATCGGCAGTGAACCGGGTGACTTCACTATTGGCATTGATTCGGGCAGCCACAATCTCTGGTGGTGTTTGAGATTGTGAATATGCTGGACCTGCAAGGATGATAAAGGCTACAACAAGCCCGAATGTAAATACCATCCATGGTGATGATTTAAGTCTCCAGTCAAAATAATTTGTTCTGAAAAACACCACAAAAACCTTGCTTGCTAAATTAAAAAGCGGATCAACACCGGAAAACTGCTATTTGTGACCCACCTGATTTGCTGTTCCATCAGCCATAACCTATTCCCTAAAGGGTTAACCATTGGTTTCAATTGCCGATCACCATGTGGCAATTGTCCAACTAACTGTTTTAAGTACTTGCAAACTCCATCAAGACACGCCTAATATGGGAATGTTACCTTTAACAACAGGAAGTGGACATGATCGTCCATTCAAGTCTGTTGAACACAGTATTCCGCACCACAGATCAGGCAACAGGCCAAAAGCTGCCTTGCTGATGAAGTGGTACGCGTATTTGACTGATCCGGAAAAAACCTTTTCTGGATCTGGCTAAAGTTAAAACCTGTTCCCGGCTGAGATTTTCATACGGGAGCAAAATGGAAAACCGGAATGAATCTTTCATCAGGAATACAACCTGAGCGGTCAGATAGCATCAAACCGAAATGGTACAGCAAAGACTGTCCTGATGAGGCACCCTTGCGGGCAAAACCGGAACAACCGGCAATTGGCATGAGATCATGCCTGTTTGATGCCGGCAACGGCAGTTTCATTCCCCCTAATCACCGCCATGCAACGCAACCATTCGATATCAAGGCTGAGACGCACTTGCCGGACCGGTCTGCTTTGCCACGCGGCAAGGAATTTGAACTATGGGCAGTAAGATGCTTATCGATGCAGCACACCCCGAAGAAACCAGGGTTGCTGTGGTCCGTGGAAACCGGATTGAGGAATTTGACTACGAGTCAGCTTCCCGCAAACAGTTAAAAGGCAATATCTATCTGGCAAAAGTAACCCGCGTGGAGCCATCCCTGCAGGCAGCTTTCGTTGATTATGGTGGCAATCGCCACGGCTTTCTGGCCTTTTCGGAAATTCATCCCGACTATTACCAGATACCGGTTGCTGACCGCGAAGCCCTGTTGCGTGAGGAAGAAGAAGAAGAATCTCACATCAGTGAGGATGTTTCTTCTGTGAGCAATGATGCTGCAAGTGATGTTGTTAAACCGGATGACGATGATGATGACACAGACGCAGAAACAGATGCAGATGTGGAAGCTGCCAATATCGAAATTGTTGAAGAAGAAGAAAACGGGGATGCAATTGAATCTGTATCTGAAGAAGCAGATGAAGAAGAAGAGGTTGAAGAAGAAGCCCCAAGGCGCCGTCGCAAGCGCCAGCGTCGCTATCGCATTCAGGAAGTAATCAAGCGTCGCCAGATCATTCTTGTGCAGGTTGTCAAGGAAGAACGCGGCAACAAGGGTGCAGCTCTTACCACCTATCTGTCACTTGCAGGCCGCTATTGTGTATTAATGCCCAACACCGCAAGAGGCGGCGGCATTTCCCGCAAGATCAATGATCCCAAGGATCGCAAGCGCCTGAAAGCCGTGGTTGAAGCCATCAATGTTCCAGAAGGGGCGGGCCTGATTGTTCGCACCGCCGGTGCCGCACGCACCAAGGCCGAGATCAAGCGCGATTTCGACTATCTGCTGCGCCTGTGGGGAAATATCCGTGAATTGACGCTGGAATCATCAGCCCCGAGCATGGTGCATGAGGAAGGCAATCTGATCAAGCGTTCCATCCGTGACCTTTATAACAAGGAAGTTGATGAGGTTATGGTAGATGGTGAGGCAGCTTACAAGGACGCCAAGGCGTTCATGAAAATGCTGATGCCCAGCCATGCCCGCAATGTCAAACTGTACAAGGAAACCCGGCCATTATTTTCCCGTTTTCAGGTGGAAAACCAGCTGGATGCCCTTTATTCGCCAACCGTCAACCTGCAATCTGGCGGCTATCTGGTGATGAACCAGACCGAAGCCCTGGTTGCCATCGACATTAACTCGGGACGGGCAACCAGAGAACATTCTATCGAAAAGACCGCACTTAAAACCAATCTGGAAGCAGCCGCTGAAATTGCCCGGCAATTGCGTTTGCGCGATCTGGCCGGACTTGTGGTTATCGATTTTATCGACATGGAAGAACGCCGCAATAACCGGGCGGTTGAGCGCAAGCTTAAAGAATCGCTGAAAACCGACCGCGCCCGTATTCAGGTAGGCCGCATATCGCATTTTGGCCTGCTGGAAATGTCACGCCAGCGCATGCGCCAGTCAATGCTGGAAGGAACCACCAAGCCATGTACACTGTGTGAAGGCACCGGTCTTATCCGCTCGCTGTCATCATCGGCACTTACCGTATTGCGAAAGATCGAAGATCACCTGATCAATCGCAATACAGAAAACCTTAATGTCAAATGCCACAATGATGTTGCCTGCTATGTTCTCAATGACAAGCGTGATCATCTGCGGCTGATTGAAAAAGCCTATGGTGTTTCAATCTTCCTGTTGCCAAGTGATGGTATTGCTGTATCTGATTGCGAAATAAGCCAGGGTAATGATCGCGGACTGGTTTCAGAGAAAAGGGCTGAAAAAGCCACTGAAACCCAGCCTGAAAAATCTGGCAGTGAAGAAGAAAAGACCAAACCGCGCCGCTCTCGCCGCTCTCGTCGTGGCAAACGCGGTGGACGTGGTCGCAATAATGATGAGACTACCCAGGCAGTAACCGAAACAGCACCACAAGAAGCTGTCAAGGAACCCCAGGCAGAAGAAACCGGGGTTGAAGGCAAAGCGGAAGAAAAACCAAAACGCAAACGCAATCGCCGACCCCGCAAGCGCAAGGCTTCCACAGACAGCAAGCCGGAAGTTCAGGTAGAAACTGAAACTGCAGCAAGTGAAACTGCGGAAACTGTACAGGAAACTGCCAAAGCTGTTGAGACAGAGGTCAGGGCTGAACCGCAACCGGATGAAAAAGCTGAACCTAAACAGGAAGAAAAGGCTGAAAGCAAACCGGCCAGGAAGAAGCCTGCCCGCAAACGCTCACGCAAGAAGAAACCGGCTGCAGAAGCAGAAGCAAAATCGGCAGAATCCAAGCCCGAGCAATCAGCACCGGAAAAACCGGTAGAAAAACCTGAACCCGTTAAGGATGTCAAATCGCCAGTAAAAGAAGAACCTCGCAAAGAGCCTGAAAAGTCGACCTGGCAGCCACCCAAGGCTACAGAAAAGCAGGATGCTCCAGTTCGTAAAGGCTGGTGGTCCAAATAAGATAAACAAACAGTGCCGGGATTTTATAATCCCGGTTTCTGGCCTTTTGGGAATTGCGGGTTTTATCTGTTAAAACCAATCGGCATAATCGGCCAGTTGATCCATCTCGCTCAAATGCGACACGCGCTATTTTGTTTCAGAATAATCGACTTCATGTTCAGCCACCTGATTGCCATATCCCAACGGATCATCCACCCGCTGGATATTGCCATCGATAAAGGCGCCGTTTTCGATTGAAATATTTTCATTCAGGACATCGCCCTGTATCTGGCCACCGGCCAGAATATGTACATTCATGCCCTTGATGGAGCCGATTATCCGGCCACGAACGATAATATCGTCAGCCATTACCTCGCCCTGAACCAGACCATTAGTGTCAATGACAACTGACCTTGCGCGCACATCACCGATGATTTCACCGTCAATCTGCAATTCGCCAGCCGAAGACAGGTTGCCTTCAATCGACACTTCAGCGGTCAGGATTGATGGGCCCATGCCACCGCCGCGTGGAGCCGATTTAGTTTGAGATTGTTTTTTTCGCGAGCGCTTGAAGAACATTATTTGCTTTCCAGAACCTTGCCGGATTTATTGGCCGACCATTAAGACGTGTTTCATAGTGCAGATGTGCGCCGGTGCTGCGACCGGAATTGCCCAACAGTCCGACAATAGTGCCCGAACTAACCCTCTGGTTCTTTTTCACCAGTATTTTTGCCATGTGAGCATAGCGGGTCTCAATACCATTGTCATGCCTGATTTTCACCATCCTGCCATAGCCGCCAGCCCAGCCTGCAAACATGACAATGCCGGGGGCCTGAGTTCTGATTTTACTGCGATAGGCAGCTTTTATGTCCATGCCCGTGTGCATGGCAGCAACCCGGCGCATCGGATCACGTCTGATGCCGAACCGGCTGGTAATACGGGTAATATTACGCAAGGGCCGTGTCAGCGGCAGCCGTTTTGCTTCATGTATCAGGGTTTCAATTTCAGCGTAATTATCGACAATAGTCATCATCTGGCTGACAATATGATTTGACACCAGCATCTTGACCGAAGCCGGGACAAATGGCCCGCCTACAGCGTTACCTGCGGCATATTTCGAGTTTTTTGCAATGAGTTTTGGCCTAAGACCCAGATTTTTGAAAACTTTGCGGATGGCAGCTATCTTGGCTCTGGACCGGTTGATTGCCTCATCCAGCAATGCACTTTGCATCTTGTCAAACCCGGCCATTTGCGCCCGCATATCGACAAGTGGTGCCAGTGCCTGTTTTTTGCTGGTAAATTCGCGGCGATATTTCTGCTGCATTGTGAGCTGGTTGAGATCGACCTTGCCGGATGTGCCCGGTGCCCGGTTCTGTTTACCGGCCTTGCCGCCAACCCTGCCAGGCAGCAGAAGCTTTCCAGCACCACTATCGCGCATCGGCATCCATCCCTGCCGGAAGAATTCTGTCAGAATTTTGTGGCGCTCAACCAGTTGCTGATAATCACTTCTCACTCCGTCAACCTTGGCCAGATATGATTGCTGATCCAGCATCAGTTTTTCATTAAGCCGGTCAATTTTGCGCTGCAATTCAGCTAACCGCTCATCATTGTCAAGCCTGGATTGATAGAAGTTTCTTTCCCTGGCTATAAGCAATTCATCCTTGAAGGCTACATTGATGGCCGCATAAGCCACCCAGAAAATACCCGACAGCAGGATTACTATCCCGAAAATCATTGCCCAGGGTTTTACAGTTACAAATTGTACCTCACCCTGGGAGCGAACATAAATTTGCCGTTCCCGGAAAAAATGCGCAATCCGTCCAAAAAAACCGCGAGGCTTACCGACATGTCCTGATCGACGACGATGCGGCATACGCGTTTTTCTCCCCCGGTAAGGTAATTATGCAATGGAGCCAGTGAATTCATTCAATGACCAGACTGTTCAGCCTATAACATAATACCAACAGTTTTTTCCAGACTGAATTTATTACTCTGCGGCAAGTTGTTTGACTGCCTGGAGAACCTCACCGGCATGGCCTGTAACCTTTACCTTGTTCCATATTTGAGCAATCTTGCCATCAGGTCCAATCAGCATGGTGGTTCTTACAATCCCCATATATTCACGACCATACATTTTCTTTTTTTGCCAAATCCCATATGCCTTGAGGGTTTCCAGATCAGGATCAGCCGCCAGTGGTATCTTCAGATCATGTTTGGCAACGAAATTATCGTGACGTTTGACCGTATCAGCCGACATCCCCAAAATATCTGCTCCAACTGCCTTGAATTCATCAACAAGTTCGCTGAATCCCTTTGCCTCTTTGGTGCAACCGGGAGTGTTGTCCTTGGGGTAAAAGAACAGCACCAGAATGCGCCCGGAATAATCGGACAATTTGACAGAATCACCGCCATCTCGCATTAATGTAAAATCAGGTGCCAAATCACCTGTTTTCAGTAAGTCACTCATTTGGCTGCCATCCTTTCGTCATTTAATTGTCTATTGATGCATCAATAGTGATAAGTTGTTCATGTTGGTCAAGGGTACTATTTTCAGTGCGGGATAAACAGTGTTAATTCTGGTTTTTTTGAATACCTTTCTTGGAAATGACTGGCACATGGCGAGAAGATGGCAGGGGCATCAGTTTTGCGCAGAAAAGTAGCAAAATATACATTTCTGACATTCCTGGCAGCTATAATAATATCAGTCATGGCGGTCAGTGCTGTCTTTTGGCGCCTGTCGCAAGGTCCGGTTGCGCTCACCTTTCTCAAAGACACCATAGTCGAGCAGATAAACACCAATATGTCAGGCATAAGTGTCCGGCTGGAAGATGTTATCATCGAACAGGACGAGGCGACTAAGGTTCCCAAACTGCGTCTGCGTGGTGTCAGCTTCCATAACAAGGATGGACGACTGATTGCCAGAGCACCACGCGCTGCAGTTATCATTGATAAACGCTCACTACTTTATGGATCAGTGGTTGCAAGGGAACTGGAGCTTATTGGTGCCCGGCTGCTGGTCAGGCGCTCGCTGGATGGTTCAATAGGGCTGGGTTTTGGCAAGGCAAACTCCGGCAATCAGCCTGTTGATGCCACTGAAAACAAGCCTGAAACCATAGAGCAGATAAATACACTTGCCAAAAGTGGCGAATTGATTTCAACTCAGGTTTCCAATCTTTTTGACTATCTGGATGCTTCCAACAAGAAATCCTCCGTTGCTCTTAGCAAGCTTGAATCAGTCAGAATCAGCAAAGCTGCCATTACCCTGTATGATGAGCAAAATGATGCAGTCTGGTATGCGCCAACATCCAATCTGGTATTTCGGCGTGCACCATATGGTTTTGCCCTGTTTGCCGATGCCAGGATCTCGGGTCGAACAAAGCCGTGGCGCATTGAATTTACAGCACATTTTCAGGCCGAAAGCCGCAAAACCAATGTATCAGCCAGAATTTTTGACCTGATACCATCTGAACTGGCGCGTGATGTTTTTGCCCTGTCGCAACTGGCCCAGATACAATTGCCACTATCTGGACATGGGGAACTGGAATTACTGGGTGATGGTAAGGTTACCAGAGCCAGCGCTGAACTGTCTGCCGCTGTTGGCAGGGTGGGTTTTCCCGGCTATATCGCCAAGCCTATCATTATTGATGAGGGGCTGGTGCGACTGGATCTTGACCCTCAAACCGGCAATATCATCATAGCAGACTCAACCATTACTGTCGGGGGTACACCAGCCCAGCTAACCGGTAGAATTTACGGGCAACGAAATTCAAAAGACCAGTTGGCCGCTATCGGCATTGAACTGGATGCAAAAAATGTGAGTATTGATGCCACCGCCAATGTTTCCAATCCGGTCAATTTCAAACAGGTAAGTTTTAAGGGTGTTGCATCCCTGGAACAGCCCAGGCTGATGGTTGATGATCTTATTTTGATGACCGGTGAGGCCGGTATCAGAATGCGCGGTCAGTTTCTGGGTGGCAAGGATGCAGCAGGAGTATTTCTTGGTGGCCGTATTCGGGATTTATCTGTAGGCACCATCAAGAAATTATGGCCGCCAATTGTCGCTTCAGTTGCCCATGACTGGATAAATGAGCATGTTATCAAGGGTAGGATTTCCAAAGGTGAATTCCGCGTTGCCATTCCCGCTGACATTATTGCCGCTGCTATCAATGGCAAACCGGTCCCTGATGACATGGTTGATTTCAAGTTTTCCATGACTGACGTTTCAACCCGCTATTATCGCGAAATGCCGGCACTTGCCAAAGCCTCGGGAACTGCCAGATTAACCGGTGACCGGTTCTCTTTGAAGATAGATCGGGGAACGGCAAGACTGCCCAGCAAACGCACTGTAAGTCTTAAACAGGCAACTATGGATACCAGCAAGCTGGCAGCTCCTTTAAGTCCGACAGTGATCAAGGTGAAGCTTGCAGGTTCCGCCAAGGCCTTGATGGAGCTTATTAATCACAAGCCATTAAAATTATTGGAAAAAACACGGTTCAAGATTGACCGGATAAGTGGCGACGGTACACTTGATGTCAAGCTGACAATGCCATTGTCCCGCAATCTTACCGAAGCTGATGTTGGCATTCAGGCCAGGGCCAAATGGACAAAGGCAAAATTTGAAAAGGCGGTTGAGAATCTCGACCTGACTGATGGTAATATTGAAATTATTGCTGATAAAAAGCGCATCAAGGTTTTCGGCAAGGCCAAAATAAACGAAATCCCAGCTTCTATTGTCTGGTCGAGAAATATGGGAAACAAGAATAAGGCCACAATTTCCCTCAAGGCAAAACTGACAGAAAGCCGCCGGGCAGAACTTGGTATAGACCTGTCTCGCTATGTTCGCGGTGAAGTAGCTGTTGATTTGACCGCTACTATTGTTGGTGGAGCCGTTACCAGCGCCAGGGTGAAATCCGATCTGGGCAATGCAATTCTGGCACTTGACGAGATAGACTGGGTGCATGCAGCTGGCAAGAAAACCAAGGCTTCATTCGATGTTGAATATCAGAAAAACGGTCGGAAGATAAAAAATCTGGTAATTACCGGAGAGGGCCTTACCATCAAGGGTTCCATGTTGCTTGACAAGTCAGGCAACATGATAAAAGCCAGTTTTCCGGTGTTTAATCTGGATAAAACCAACAAGCTGGCAGTCTCGGCAGTCAAAACCAAAAAAGCCATAAATATCATTGCCAAGGGTGACAGTTTTGATGCCAGAACCCTGATCAGGCAGTCATTCTCGCAGAAAAACACCAGAAGCCGCAATTCTGATGCCAAAACGCCAGCCAAGGCCGTCAAAACCTCTATCCGGCTGGAAATTGGTCGGGTTATCGCCAATCGCGGTGAGAATATTTATAATGTCAAAGGCACAATTCATGCAGTAGCCGGTAAAGTCAAAACTGCCGATCTGCGCGGCACATTTTCACGCGGGTCCCCGGTTGCCCTGTTAATCAGGCCCAATGCCAAGGGCGGCAGAAATCTGCAATTTACCTCCGGCAATGCCGGCGCGGCGCTAAGGGCGGCCAATCTTTATTCAAAAATCTCCGGTGGTTCCCTGTCCTTGCAGGCAAGTCTGGTCTCGGGCGACAGTTCGGGTATTGAAAAGGGCCTGCTGATTTTACGTAATTTCATTGTCCGCAATGAAAATGCTCTCGATAATATTTCCAAAACCCGCAAGGCAAAGAAAAAAAGCGGCCCGCGCCGATACGGGCTTAAATTTTCCAAACTGAAGCTGCCATTTTCAACCGACAATAATTATGTGCGCATAGGCGATGCACTGGTGAGCGGCCCGGAAATTGGCGCATCGGCAAATGGCCGAATTCGCAAAAGTGATGGTGCCATGGATATTGGCGGGACGATTATTCCCGCCTATGCTCTTAATGCGGCTTTAAGTGAAGTGCCATTGCTTGGCCAGATTTTGACCGGCGGCAAGGGGCAGGGGGTATTTGGCCTCACCTATGCAATTCGCGGCACCATGCGCCAGCCAAAATTTGTAGTAAATCCGGTGTCAGCAATTGCGCCGGGCTTCCTGCGCCAGATATTCGCCATTGGTGGCGGCGACATCCGCGCTGATGGCACCGCCGTCAGAAAACGCCGTAAGGGGCGCACCAAGTTTGACAAATGATCACGATGATGGATGCACCGTGATCACATCTTGCTCAAAAGCTGCCTGATTTGAGTTGACTAATGCGACAAGCGCTAAACCTGTTTGCCAACCAGCAGTGCGTGTTTTTTCTTGCCCATTGACAGCTTGATGGCGTTTTCCTGCATGTCGCTGTCGGTCAGTTGATGCCGGAAATCCTTGATTTGCACATCATTGACCTTGACCGCACCGCTTTGTACCGCCCGGCGTGCTTCACTGTTGGAGGAAAACAGCCCGGCAGTTACCAGCGCACTAAGCAGACCCATGCCGCCTTCAAGTTCACCTGTATCAAATTCAACACTTGGCAGACCGGATGCTGCACCACCTTGTTCAAATGTCTGGCGGGCAGTTTCTTCAGCCTGTTTTGCCGCCTCATCACCATGCAACAGGCCGGTGGCCTCATTGGCCAGAACCTTTTTGGCCTCGTTGATTTCAGCACCTTCCAGCTGTTCCAGTCGGGCAATTTCTCCCATATCCAGGGTGGTAAACAGCTTCAGGAAGCGCCCAACATCATTATCTTCAACATCGCGCCAATATTGCCAGTATTCATACGGGCTGAGCATATCTGCATCCAGCCACACCGCACCACCGGCGGTCTTGCCCATCTTGGCACCTGATGAGGTGGTAAGCAGCGGCGAGGTGAGGGCGTAAAGCTGCGCCCCGTCAACCCGGCGGCCAAGCTCCATGCCATTTATGATATTTCCCCACTGGTCCGAGCCACCCATTTGCAATGTGCAGCCGGTACGCCGGTTAAGTTCAAGAAAATCATAGGCCTGCAATATCATATAGTTGAATTCAAGGAAGGTCAGCGGTTGTTCGCGCTCCAGTCGCAATTTTACCGAATCAAACGCCATCATCCGGTTGATGGTGAAATGCGGGCCGTAATCACGCAGGAAATCGATATAGTTGAGATGATCCAGCCAGTCAGCATTATTGACCATGATTGCATCATTATCGCCATCACCGAATTTGAGGAATTTGGCAAACACCTGCTTGATGCCATCCATATTCTCATTGATCTTTTCAGCTGTCAGCAATTGGCGGGTTTCATCCTTGCCGGATGGATCACCAACCTTGGTAGTGCCGCCCCCCATCAGGGTAATTGGCTTGTGACCGGTCTGTTGCAGCCAGTACAGCATCATTATCGGCAATAGTGATCCGGCATGCAGGCTGGGGGCTGTGCAGTCAAAACCGATATAGGCCGATATGGTGCCGTCACATGCCTGTCTGTCCAGCCCTTCCGGGTCTGACAGTTGATGAATAAAGCCGCGCGTCTCAAGAACGTTGAGGAAATCTGATTTGTACTTGGTCATAATGCTCTTTCCGGGTAAAAATGTAACGCCTAATAACACGGGAACACGCAATGGCAAACCTGATAAGCGCTCTTGGATTAATGAGTGGCACCTCAATGGATGGAATTGATGTCGCACTTATCCATACAGATGGTGAAAATATCGTTGAACACGGGCCAACTGCCACTTACAGCTTTGATGACCAAACCCGTTCGCTCCTGACACAAGCCATGCGTGATGCAACCACAATCAGGCAGCGAATCGATCGGCCCGGATGCCTTGTCGATGCTGAAAAACTGGTAACCAGATTGCATGTAAGCGCAGTTGAATCATTTTTTCAGGAAAATGCCTTAAGCGATTCAGATGTCAATATTATCGGCTTTCATGGCCAGACGGTAATCCATCGCCCGAATGAGGCTTTAACGGTGCAACTGGGTGACGGTCAGGCAATGGCAGATCAGTTGCAAATCCCGGTCTGCTTTGATCTTCGCGCCAATGACATGCTGCATGGGGGGCAGGGCGCCCCACTGGTTCCGGTTTATCACCGGGCACTGGCAAGGCAGAGGCCAGCCATTTTCGTCAATATTGGCGGTATTTCCAATATCACCTATATCGGTTCTGACGGGAGCCTGCTGGCCTTTGATTGCGGTCCCGGCAATGCCCTGCTTGATGACTGGATGGGCCAGCATGGTAATGTTGCCTGCGATGTTGACGGTAAAACTGCCCGCAGCGGCACCATTGATGAAGATGTTCTCAATCGCTATCTGCAACACCCGTTTTTTGCAAGGCCCGTACCACGCTCACTCGACCGGGCAGATTTTACCCTTGATCATGCCATGATGCTCGATGAGCAGACAGGCGCTGCAACCCTTACCGAACTGACTGCCAAATCAATCAGGCACGCAGCCGACTGGCTGCCGGAACCGGCCAAAACCTGGTTCATCTGTGGAGGAGGCCGCCTAAACCGCTATTTGATGCAACGCCTTGCCTACCATATTGAAGCCCTTGTCGCTCCGGTCGAGGCCTGCGGGTTAAATGGTGATGCCATCGAAGCAGAAGCCTTCGCCTATCTGGCAGTCAGAAGCCTGAAAGGCCTGCCAATAACCTTTCCTGGAACTACAGGGGCAGACAAGGCATGCTGCGGCGGGGTGATTGTGGAACCAGCGTGATACAATCCCCATTAAACAGTCACAACACAGTCTGGTTCATGGCAATCCATGAAACATCATAATTACCTGCCTCATCCACAATTGATTACTACCCAATCTCACCGCGACAATCTTTCCCCATATTCCACTTGATGGAAATTTGCCTATTGTATATAAGATTGATAATCATTCTCAATTGACTTGATAATAGTCAAATCTCAACGGAGATAGTAATGGGTTTCCAGGCAGATATCGCTCAAAATGGCGGCACTGAAAGTGCTGAAGTCAGGGCTTGCGAGCAAAAACAGGCGGTATTTCCGCTGTTTCTGGCCACTGAGGGCGATGAATTATGTGTACGCTCCATCACTGCGGCAAAGGGTGAGGTCAGACGTCTGGGTGATCTGGGGTTGCGTCCCGGATTGCATATCAGGGTGGTTCATGCCAATCCCGGCGGGGTCATAATAGCCATTGATGGTATGCGTCTGGCAATCGGTCCGACCGCTGCCCAGAAAATCATAGTGGCATTTTGTTCCTCTGCCAAAGATCAATCCTGCAGCTGAAGGCCATGGCAGATGAAACAGTGTTGTGAGGATGCAAACCAGTCTGACACATCTGATTGTGAGTTGAAAATTGCCATTGCCGGCAATCCAAATTGCGGCAAAACCACCCTGTTCAATATCCTGACCGGCGCCCGCCAGCGGGTAGGCAACTGGCCAGGTGTTACTGTTGAGCGCAAATATGGCAAGTGCGGCGAGATGACGGTGGTCGATCTGCCCGGCGTTTACACATTGCGCCCCATTCCCGGCCTTGAAGATCAGTCGATTGATGAAAAACTGGCAAGAGATGCCATAGTTTCTGAAGGCTTTGATGTAATTGTCAATATTGTCGATGCGTCCAATCTTGAACGCAATCTGTTTCTCACTGCCCAGCTTTTAGAAACCGGTCGCCCGGTCATTGTTGCCCTTAACATGATGGATGCCGCCAAAAAGGCGGAACTCAATATCAATCAACAGGTCCTGTCAGACAAGCTCGGGGTTCCGGTAATTGCGATGGTCGCCGCCACCGGCAAAGGTGTTGATGAATTGATAGAAGCGATAAAACACCATGGCGGCAAATCGGGGGCAACTGTCAGCTATTCGCATGCGCTTGAGGCGCTGGCTGGCCGGTTGCAGCCAAAACTTGAAGATCTGGCCCGGCAAAAGGGTGTTTCCCCGCGCTGGCTGGCCATTCGCCTGATTGAGGGTGATGATCTGGCCTTGTCGATTGCTGGCGATGAAATGGCGGACTTCCTTAAAACCCGGCTTGAGGAACTGGAAGCAGAAGCTGGTGAAGATGCCGACATGATAGTGGCAGAAGGGCGCTATAATTTTGCCAATGATGTGGTCAGGGCTGCAGTGCGTCGCTCTGGTGTGGCTGGTGCTTCAACATCTGATCGTCTGGACCGGATTATTCTCAACCGTTTTGCCGGTCCCGTGGTCTTTCTTGCCGCCATTTATCTTATGTTCATGGCTACCATCAATCTGGGTGGGGCCTTTATTGATTTCTTTGATATTGCCAGTTCTGCAATTTTTGTCGATTCATCAAGAGTGCTGTTTGAATGGGTCGGGTTGCCTGAATGGCTGATCGTAATCCTGTCAGATGGTATTGGCGGCGGCATAACTGTAGTTGCAACCTTTATTCCCATTATTGCAGTTCTGTTCCTGATACTGTCATTTCTGGAAGATTCCGGCTATATGGTCCGCGCCGCTTTCCTGCTCGACCGGATGATGCGGGCCATTGGTCTGCCCGGCAAGGCATTTGTACCGCTGATTGTCGGCTTTGGCTGTAATGTACCCTCAATCATGGCTGCCCGCACCCTTGAGCGCCAGCGTGACCGCCTTTTAACGGTAATGATGGCCCCGTTCATGTCGTGTGGGGCAAGGCTGACTGTTTATGTACTGTTTGCTGCCGCCTTCTTTCCCCAGGGTGGTCAGAATATCGTTTTTGCCCTGTATCTTGTGGGAGTGTTCGCCGCTATTGCCACGGGTTTCCTGTTAAAGAAAACCCTGCTTAAAGGCGAAATCACCGCCTTTGTCATGGAATTGCCGCCATATCGTCTGCCACGTCCGGGTAATCTGTTGATGCACAGCTGGAACCGGCTGAAATCCTTTATATTCGGGGCCGGGAAAATAATCGTTATTGTGGTTGCCGTGCTGACGGTTCTTAATTCCATTGGCACTGATGGCTCTATTGGCAATGAGGATAGTGACAAATCCGTTCTGTCAGCAATTGGCCGGACCATTGTTCCATTATTTGAACCAATCGGGATTCATCAAGACAACTGGCCGGCAACAGTCGGTATTTTCACCGGCATATTTGCCAAGGAGGCAGTTGTCGGCACCTTGAACTCATTATATTCAGGCATCGACAAACCTGCAGGTGAAGCAGCACCGGCAAGACAACCTTTCAGCTTTACCGGCAAGATCAGCCAAGCCCTTGCCACTATTCCTGAAAATCTTTCCGGCCTGACAAATGTGATATTTGATCCATTGGGATTGTCGGCAGCCTCTGGCAGCAAGGATGCGGTGGCTGCTGATCAAGGTGTTTCCAGTGCCACATTCGGGGCCATGGTCAAGCGGTTTGATGGCAAGGCCGGTGCCTTTGCCTATCTTTTGTTCATTTTGTTATATTTCCCCTGTATCGCAGCCTTTAGCGCCATGATCCGTGAGGTCGGGCCCCGCTGGGCGATGTTTGCCGGTATGTGGACCACCGGGCTTGCATGGTTTGCATCCATCATATTCTATCAGACAGCCACCTTTGCAGCCCATCCGGCAAGTTCTGCCCTTTGGATTGCCGCTATGCTGGCGCTGATGGGCGTATTTGTCTGGCGGCTCAAGGCAGCCAGTGAAACTGATTCAGGGTTTTCCCCGGTTGCCGGAGAATAGGTGCACGCATGCTGAAACAAATCCAGCAATATCTGAAAACTCACAAGCGAGCCTGTCTCACTGACATAGCAACCCATATCAAGGCTGATCCAGCTGCAGTGTCTGCCATGCTGGAAATGCTTTCGGCCAAGGGCAGGGCCAGACGCCTTTCCATGCCAAAAGGCAATTGCGGCGGCTGTACCAGTTGTGCGCCTGATGCTCTTGTTATCTGGGAGTGGGTGACTTGACTGTCAGTCGTTCATCCAGATAATTGGCGCAGACATCTGTCAGTTCTTCAACCTGGTTGGTAAAGAAGTGATTGGCGCCTTCCATTTCGACATGAGTGATGGTTATGCCTTTTTGCGATTGCAGTTTTTCAACCAGCGCATTGGATGATTCAGCCGGTGTAACTGCATCAGCCCCACCAGTTACAATCAGCCCGGATGAAGGGCATGGGGCAAGAAATGAGAAATCATAATGCTTGCATAATGGAGCAATTGACATAAAGCCTGAAATTTCAGGGCGCCGCATCAAGAGCTGCATGGAAATCCATGCCCCATAAGAAACCCCGGCAATCCAGCATGATCTGGCTTCCTTGTTCAAGGTCTGCACCCAGTCGAGTGCTGCTGCAGCATCAGCCAGTTCACCGGCACCATTTTCAAACATGCCCTGAGAGCGACCGACACCACGGAAGTTGAACCGCAAGGTTGAAAATCCGCGTTCCAGAAACATGTAGTGCAGTGAATGCACAATAGGATTGTTCATGGTGCCGCCAAATTGCGGGTGAGTATGCAGAACCAGGGCAATTGGCGCATTCTTTTCGTTGTTCTGGTGATACCGTCCTTCAATCCGTCCGGCAGGTCCATTAAAAATTACTTCAGGCATGATTACTCTTTCAAAAACGCATCTGCGGCAAACTGTGCTGATAAATAACACAGCGAATAGTTGACTTGTGTAGTCGGATTAATATATTGAGTCATGAACGGTTCAAAAACCGGCTATTATTCAATTGTATATGGGCACTGACAGCCTCTTACACAATCTGGAGCATAAAAAGCAAGTTTTTGGGCACTTTGACGCATATTTCTTTCAGGAACGGGCATGAAACTGTCAACCAAAGGACGATACGCCGTTATGGCGCTATCTGACATTGCATTAAATTCCAACGGCAAGCCGGTATCGCTGGCGACCATTGCGGAGCGTCAAAGTATTTCCCAGGAATATCTTGAGCAACTTTTTGGCAAATTGCGCCGTGCCGGGCTGGTAAAATCAGTTCGTGGCCCCGGCGGCGGCTATCTTCTGGCCAGAAATGCCGATGATATAATTGTTTCCGACATTGTTGTTGCCGCTGATGAACCATTGACTGTTACCCGCTGCACCGATGGTGATGCTGTCACCGGCTGTGTTGGTGGTGTCAAATGTGTAACCCATGAATTATGGGCCTCGCTTGGCCGCCAGATACATGGGTTTTTATCATCTGTAACCCTTGGCGATGTAATTGCCCGCCGCAATCTGGCATTGCAATCATCTATCCGCAAGGCCAAGGCTGCACCTTCAAGCCAGACAGCGCCGGGAGTAAGCTGAGCGATGCGTGCCTATCTTGATCATAATGCCACCTCACCCTTGCGCCCCGAGGCTCTAAAGGCAGTGCTGGCGGCTATGGAAACTGGCGGAAATCCCTCTTCCATTCATGCAGAAGGCCGCGCTGCACGCGCCATTGTTGATGATGCAAGGGCAGTGCTGGCAAAAACCCTGGGCGTTCTGCCGCAAATGCTGGTATTCACCGGGGTTGGAACCGAAGCCAATAATTACGCGGTCAAGGGCGCCGATGTTGATCGCATCATAATTTCAGCCATTGAACATCCTTGTGTTGTCGATGCAGCAACTGCGACCGGCAAGCCTGTGGAAATCATTCCGGTAGATGAAAATGGCATAATCGATCTTGACCAGCTTGAACAGGTGCTCAAACGCGATGAGGGCAGGGCGCTGGTTTGCCTGATGCTGGCCAATAATGAAACCGGTGCCATCCAGCCAGTGCGCAAAGCGGCACAACTGGCAGCTGATAATAATGCCATGATCCACTGCGATGCAGTACAGGCCTATGGCAAGATACCGGTCAATTTCGGCCTGCTTGGCGTTGATACCATGACCCTTTCCGCCCACAAGATCGGCGGGCCGCAAGGCACCGGACTGCTGGTGGTTCGCGACGGGGTAAACCTTGCCAAACATAATCATGGCGGTGGTCAGGAACTGGGCAGACGCGGCGGTACGGAAAACATTGCCGGTATTGCCGGTTTTGCCGCTGCTGCAATTCCTGCCTGTGAAATTGATTCTGGTATCAGGCAGTTACGCGATGAATTTGAATCAAGACTTGAAGAAATATCGCCGCAAGTGGTGATCTTCTCCAGGGATGCTGAACGCCTGCCCAATACCTGCTTTTTTGCCCATCCCGGCATGAAGGCCCAGACCAGCCTGATCAATCTTGATCTTGGTGGCATTGCCGTTTCCACTGGCTCTGCCTGTTCATCCGGCAAAGTCACCGGCTCAAGGGTTCTGAACGCCATGGGCGTTAGTGATGAATTGCGCGAATGTGCACTGCGCATAAGTTTTGGCTGGACATCCAGCCAGGCTGACATAGATAAGTTTTTTGAAATCTGGCAAAGCCTGATAGCTAAAAGGAAAACCAATGGCTGACATTGATACCATTGAACGCGTCAAGGAAATTGAAGTCGACAAATATAAATACGGCTTTGAAAGCGATATCGAATCCGATCTGGCCCCAAAAGGCCTGTCAGAAGATGTAATCCGCTTTATTTCAGACAAGAAGGGCGAGCCGGAATGGATGCTGGAATGGCGGCTTGATGCCTATAGGCGCTGGCGCACCATGAGCGAGCCGACATGGGCCAAGGTCAACTATCCCAAGGTCGATTTTGACGATCTGTATTATTACTCAGCCCCAAAATCTTTCAAGGATGGCCCGCAAAGCCTTGAAGATGTTGATCCTGAATTGCTGGCAACCTATGAAAAGCTCGGCATTTCCTTAAAAGAGCAGGAAGTGCTGGCCGGTGTTCGCCGCTCTGATGAACCTTCTAAGCTTGAAAGCAATGGTCTTGATATTCCCAAAGGCGCTGTTGCCGTTGATGCAGTATTTGACTCTGTTTCTGTTGTCACCACCTTCAAGAAAGAACTGGCAAAAGCCGGCGTCATTTTCTGCCCGATCTCTGAAGCACTGCGCGATCATCCCGATCTGGTGAAGAAATATCTTGGCTCTGTGGTGCCGGTATCTGATAATTTTTATGCCACTCTCAATTCTGCTGTATTTTCAGACGGTTCTTTTGTTTACATCCCGCCGGGCGTGCGCTGTCCGATGGAACTGTCGACCTATTTCCGCATAAATGAAAAAAATACCGGCCAGTTCGAACGCACCTTGATCATTGCCGACAAGGGTTCTTATGTCAGCTATCTTGAAGGCTGCACCGCCCCGATGCGCGATGAAAACCAGTTACATGCAGCAGTAGTTGAACTGGTGTTGCTGGAAGATGCAGAAATCAAATATTCTACCGTGCAGAACTGGTATCCCGGTGATGCCGAAGGCAAGGGCGGCATTTATAATTTTGTTACCAAACGTGCTGATTGTCGCGGTGATAATTCTTCAGTCTCCTGGACCCAGGTTGAAACCGGTTCAGCCGTTACCTGGAAATACCCGTCCTGTATCCTGCGCGGTGACAATTCATCAGGCGAATTCTATTCAATCGCAGTTTCCAATGGCTACCAGCAGGTGGACAGCGGCACCAAGATGATCCACCTGGGCAAAAACACCTCCAGCCGCATAATATCCAAAGGCATTTCAGCCGGTCACTCCGACAACACCTATCGCGGCATTGTTTCAGCCCATCGCAAGGCCACCGGTGCCCGCAATTTCACCCAGTGTGATTCATTGCTGATCGGTGACAAGTGCTCTGCCCACACCGTCCCCTATATCGAAGCCAAAACCCCGACCGCCCAGTTCGAGCACGAGGCCACGACATCAAAAATTTCTGATGAACAGATGTTCTACTGTCAGGCAAGAGGCATTAACGAGGAAGAAGCCGTAGCCCTGATTGTCAACGGCTTTGCCCGCGATGTAATCCAGAAACTGCCAATGGAATTCATGGCCGAAACCCAAAGGCTGATCGGTATCAGTCTTGAGGGGAGTGTGGGATAATTATGAGTATTTTCCGATGGATTTCTGGGGAGATAATAGATGAATTGATATCCAGATTGCTGGAAATGTTCATCTACCCGATCAATCTGGATAAGCAAAAGAGAAAGGAATGGTGGGAAAACAAGACTTTAATTGGAAAGATAGCCGTTATCGCAATACATAGCTTTTTTGTATTCATACTGTTTCTTGTCATCAAAAATATGATTGTTCCCTTGTTTCTCTAATAGCTTTGGATTCCCTCCCCGCAAGGATGATGAAGTCGAAGAAATGGAAACGGGACTGGAAAATACGTTTAATTATGAAGGACAATTGTGAATGGAAAGATTTATTTGAGGAAATATGCAGACAGTAACCCACTATCATTCCAGCACCCCCCCGTCATTCCTGCGGAGGCAGGAATCCACGTGGATGCCTCCTCGCGTTCCTTTATATCCATTTGGATTCCTGCCTTCGCAGGAATGACGGAAAAGAGTACGAAAATCAGTAGCTAGGAGAATATTATGGAAAAACTACCATGCGTTTACATCATGGCCAGCAAACGCAATGGTACTTTATATATTGGAGTAACAGGCAACCTTTGCAAACGTGTTTCACAGCACCGGCTTCAAATTCAAAGAGGCTTTACCAGCCAGCACAATATAAGGCTTCTGGTCTGGTATGAACAACACGGAACAATGGAAACAGCGATTGCCAGAGAAAAGCAGTTGAAGAAATGGAAACGTGACTGGAAAATACGTTTGATTATGAAGGACAATTGTGAATGGAAAGATTTATTTGAAGAAATATGCGGACATTAACCCAATATATCATTCCACCACCCACGTCATTCCTTCGAAGGCAGGAATCCAAATGGATAAAGAGGAACATGAAGAAACATCCACGTGGATTCCTGCCTTCGCAGGAATGACGAAAAAAGCGCAGGAATGACGAAAAGAGCCTGAGAACGACGAAATAAAGAACGCGTGAAAGACGCAAAAGAGCAAACAAAACCGATAAAAGAACAAACAAAACCGAATTGTAACAATGGAGGCCCCGGACCGGGGCGAGTTAAATGTTAGAAATTAAAAACCTGCACGCTAAAGTAGCCGAAGAAGGTACTGAAATCCTGCACGGCATTGATCTCACGGTGAATGCCGGTGAAGTTCATGCCATTATGGGGCCTAACGGTTCGGGCAAATCCACCCTGTCATATATATTGTCAGGCCGTGAGGGCTATGAGGTCACTGAAGGTTCTGTCACCTATAAGGGCCAGGACCTTTTGCAACTGGAAGCATATGAACGCGCTGCTGCCGGGGTTTTTCTGGCCTTTCAGTATCCAATTGAAATTCCAGGCGTTGCCACCATGCAATTCCTGAAAGTGGCTCTGAACTCTCAGCGCAAATATCGCGGTGAAGATGAACTTTCAACTCCTGATCTGATGCGTCTGGTGCGCGAAAAATCCACCAGCCTTGGCATCAAGCCGGAAATGCTGAAACGCCCGGTAAATGTCGGCTTTTCGGGTGGCGAAAAGAAACGCGCTGAAGTATTGCAAATGGCAGTGCTGGAACCGTCATTGTGCATTCTCGATGAAACCGATTCCGGCCTTGATATTGATGCGTTGCGGGTGGTGGCTGAAGGGGTTAATGCCCTGCGCTCACCTGACCGGGCAATGATCGTTATCACCCACTATCAGCGTCTGCTCGACTATATCGTGCCTGACAAGGTGCATGTTTTGTCAAAAGGCAGGATCGTTAATTCCGGCGGCAAGGAACTGGCGCTGGAACTGGAAAAAGACGGTTATGCCGCTTATCAGGATGATGCAGCATGAACAGGACCCCTGCAGAACAAACATGGGATGAGTTTGATACGCTTCCCTCCGGCTTTGCCGATATACGCAAGACCGCAGCAGATAATTTCAAGTCTTCCGGCCTGCCGACAAGGCGGGTTGAGGAGTTCAAATGGACTGACCTTCGCCGCCTGATCGATCAGCCATATCCGCCAATTATCGGCAAGCTGCATGGTGATATTGATGCACTGATTGCTGTATCGCCCTTTGCCGGCATTGCCAAAAACCGGCTGGTATTCATTAACGGCCTGTTTGATCAGGCCCGATCGAAAATGCCAGATGACAGCAATGTCACCATTACCACCCTTTCCGGTAAACCCGATATGGATTTTAGCCTCAAAGCTGATGATCCGCTGGATAATCTAAATATTGCCTATGCTTCTGACGGGGCACTGATCCGTATAAGTGGCAAGGTAAAAGACCCGATTGAGCTGGTTTACATAAGTTCAACGAAAGAACCGGCCACCGTTACAACCCGCAATATCATAGAACTGGATGAGGGGGCAGAAGCCACAATTCTGGAAACCTGTACTGGTGGCAAATCAGCTTATGTTTCCAATAATGCCACTGAAATCCGTCTGGCCAAGGGAGCCAGGCTTGATCGTGTCCGCCTGCTTGATGATGGACCGCTTGGCATTCAACTGAGCAACCTGATTGCCGATCTTGGCGAAAATTCAAAACTTGCTGATTTTACCTTCATTATTGGCGGCAGAACTGTTCGCAATCAGGGCTTTGCCACTTTCACCGGCCAGCATGCAGCGGTTAACATATCCGGCGCCTATATGCTGAAAGGCAAACAACATGCTGATACAACCTTGGTAATTGATCATGCCGTTCCTTCCTGTGAAAGCCGTGAATTGTTCAAATGTGTGATGGATGATACATCCCGCGGGGTGTTTCAGGCCAAGGTAATCGTTGCGCGTGATGCCCAGAAATCAGACGGCCAGCAAACCGCCAATGCGCTGCTGCTCAGCGATACGGCAGAATTTGACGCCAAGCCGGAACTGGAAATCTATGCCGATGATGTGCTGTGCGGCCATGGGGCAACATCTGGTGATCTTGATAATAATCACCTGTTCTACCTGATGTCGCGCGGAATCCCCGAGAGCAGGGCGCGCGCCATGCTCATCGCCGCTTTTGCTTCATCATCCTTTGAGGAAATCAGCAATGAAGCCGTGCGCGAAAAATTCAATCAGATTGCAGATGGCTGGCTGGAACGCCAGATGGAGGTTTGAATTGAAAAACAAAAACTCATCACTTATTGGGGCAGGGCAATGCTGAACAAAACCACTTACGACATAAATGCCATTCGCGCCGACTTTCCGATCCTGTCGCGGGAAATTCACGGCAAGCCACTGGTCTATCTGGATAATGGCGCATCGGCACAAAAACCCAACCAGGTACTGGAAGCAATCCGCCAGTCATATGAGCAAGAATATGCCAATGTGCACCGTGGCCTGCATTACCTGTCCAACACTGCTACCGAACGGTTTGAAGATGCCCGTGAATCAGTGCGCAAATTTCTGAATGCGCCTTCAACTGATGAAATCATATTCACCCGCAATGCCACCGAAGCCATTAATCTGGTGGCCCAGTGTTATGGCGGCATGGTCCTGGGCAAGGGTGATGAGGTCGTTCTGACGATCATGGAGCACCATTCCAATATCATCCCCTGGCATTTCCACCGCGAGCGCAAGGGTGCGGTGATCAAATGGACACCGGTTGATGATGAAGGCAATTTCCATATTGAGGATTTTGAAAAGCAACTGAGTGACAAGACCAAAATCGTTGCCATAACCCAGATGTCAAATGCGCTTGGAACCATTGTCCCGGTGAAAGAGGTAATCCGCATCGCCCATGATCGCGGCATACCGGTGCTGGTAGATGGCTCACAAGGCGCAGTCCATATGGATGTCGATGTTCGCGATCTGGATTGTGATTTTTATGTATTTACCGGCCACAAGACCTATGGTCCTTCTGGTATTGGCGTGCTTTACGGCAAAAAACAATTGCTTGAAGCCATGCCACCCTATCAGGGTGGTGGTGAAATGATCAGCGATGTTACCCTTGAAACCGTAACCTATGCTGACCCGCCTCACCGGTTTGAAGCTGGAACCCCGGCCATTACCCAGGCCATTGGTCTTGGCGCGGCACTGGAATATATGATGAAGATAGGCCGTGAAAACATCGCTGCCCATGAAAATGAATTGCTGAAATATGCCACTGAGCGCCTAAGCGCCATCAATTCGCTAAAGATCATTGGTACTGCGCAAAACAAGGGAGCCATTGTCTCTTTTGCCATGGATGGCGCTCATGCTCATGATATTTCGACAATTATCGATCGTTCAGGGGTTGCCGTTCGTGCCGGCACCCATTGCGCCCAGCCGCTGCTGGAACGATTTGGCGTAACTTCAACCTGTCGGGCATCTTTTGCCATGTACAATACCATGGAAGAAGTTGACAAACTGGCTGAAGCATTAGACAAGGCACGGGAGTTTTTTCTATGAGTGAAGAAGTGCAGGAAATGACAGACACCAATGCAGCAGAAACCCCATCGCATTCTGTTCCCGAAAGCGAAGCGAAAAAATCAGCCATTCCAACTGATGAGCTGAACCGGATGACCAATGATATAATTGCCGCCATCAAGACAGTCTACGATCCGGAAATCCCGGTTGATATTTTTGAACTCGGTCTTATCTACAAGATAGACATTTCCGATGACCGGGTTATCACCATCGATATGACCCTGACCGCTCCAGGCTGTCCGGTGGCCGGTGAAATGCCTATCTGGGTACAAAATGCTGTTGGCCCGATTGAAGGCGTCATGGATGTGAAGGTCAATATGGTTTTTGATCCGCCATGGGATATGTCTCGCATGTCTGAAGAAGCGCAGGTTGCGCTCAATATGTATTGATTCAGCTTGTGAAGTTTTTACGCTAACTATTTGAGAAGACTCTACTATGTCGACATTACATGCAAGACCTGCCGTTCTTTCCATAACCGATGCTGCAGCACAACGCATCGCCAAAATCATGGAAGACAAACAGGGCGAAGTGGCAGGTCTTAAAATCGGCATCAAGAATGGTGGTTGTGTCGGTATGAAATACACCATGGAATGGGCCAGTGAAATTGACCCGCTTGATGAAGTGGTTGAGGACAAGGGTGCCAGAGTGCTGATCGACAAACAGGCCGTGCTGTTTCTTTTTGGCACTGTAATGGACTATGAAACCACCGCACTAAGCTCAAGCTTCACTTTCAACAATCCCAACCAGACCTCGGCATGTGGATGTGGTGAATCAGTTGAATTGACGCCAATCAGTCAGGATGCCCTTAAGGGGTTGAACTAGACTATGCCGGTATCAGACGGCTTTATCAGTTTTCTCAAAGAACATTTGCGCGATTTTGGACCGGTCAGCTTCCGCAAAATGTTTGGCGGGGGAGGCATATATCGTGAAGGCCTGATGTTTGGCCTGATTGCTGATGATGTAGTGTTTCTCAAAGCCGATGCCCAAACCATCCCCGATTATGAGGCAGAAGGGCTTGGCCCGTTCATCTTTGAAATGAAAGATGGCAAGACATCATCAATGTCATATTACCGCGTACCTGAACGATTGATGGATGATGCCCATGAAATGGCCGAATGGGCGGCCAGGGCGTTTGATGTGGCGGTGAGAGCCGACAACGCAAAACCACCGGCAAAACGCAAGCGCAAAATCTGATTTCTGCGCCTGCTTAATTTTATGCCGGTTGTCAGGCTTCCTTGTTGGAGCTGACGCGTGTCAGTGGTCTGGAGAGAAAATCGGGCATATTGCCTTCATGGAAACCGGAAGAATCCGGTACAGAACCCACATCATCATAGACTGACGGTTCACGTTTGCGACCGCCTCTTTGCTTGCGCTTGGGTTTTCTGTCTTCGCTGGCAGCTTCACGTTTTGGCTTGCGATTG
The DNA here is from genome assembly GCA_026990765.1 of Hyphomicrobiales bacterium. Classification (GTDB taxonomy): domain Bacteria; phylum Pseudomonadota; class Alphaproteobacteria; order Rhizobiales; family Aestuariivirgaceae; genus JALWJW01. The sequence continues at coordinate 40,472 of JALXCV010000080.1, forward strand.
CGTGGTTTTCCAGTCTGTTTTGGCTGTTCAGCTTCAACCTTTTCCAGACTGTCGCCAAACCACTCAATTTCCTTGCCGATCAGATTTTCAATGGCTTTGACAGCTTTGGTTTCTTCGTCAGTCACCAGCATGAAAGCATGGCCTTCACGGCCCGCCCGTCCGGTGCGACCAATGCGATGCACATAATCTTCTGCATGTACAGGCACATCAAAATTGATAATATGGCTGACATCTGGAATATCCAGCCCGCGTGCTGCCACATCAGAGGCGATCAGAAATGTCACCTCATTGTCACGAAATGCCTTGAGGGTCTGCATTCGTGAATGCTGGTCCATATCGCCATGTAGCGCTGCAGCTGAATATTTGTGTTTCTTCATTGAACGCTCAATAATGCCGACAGTGCGTTTACGATTGGCAAAGATGATTGCGTTCTTGATGCCATCCATCTTGTCAATCAAACGGCGCATATCTGCACGTTTCTCGCGCGGAACCGATGAGGTTTTCACCTTCTTCTGCTCAATAGTATCAGCTGTCGATGAAGTTTTGGATACTTCAACAGTAACCGGATTATGCAGGAACTGATTGGTTATCCGCTTGATTTCCGGTGGCATGGTGGCGGAAAAGAACAGGGTCTGCCGGGTTATTGGCAGCAATTTGCAGATCCGCTCAATATCAGGAATGAATCCCATATCCAGCATCCGGTCGGCTTCATCCACCACAAAAATATCAATACCGTGCAGCATCAGCTTGCCGCGTTCAATATGATCGAGCAGGCGGCCCGGAGTGGCAATAAGCACATCAGCACCGCGATCTATCTTGGCGTTTTGTTCGTCAAATGACACCCCGCCAATCAGCAGGGCGATGGTAAGGCGGTGATATTTGCCAAGGGTTTCAAATGCTTCTTCCACCTGCGCTGCCAGTTCGCGCGTCGGCTCCAGAATCAGTGTGCGCGGCATACGCGCCCTGGCTCGGCCCTTTTCAAGAAGTGATAGCATTGGCAGGGTAAAGGCTGCTGTTTTTCCAGAACCGGTCTGGGCCAGACCCAGCACGTCCTTGCGTTCAAGTGCTGGCGGGATACCCTCAGCCTGAATGGGTGTGGCTTCATCAAAGCCGGCTTCCTTGACAGATTTCAGGACTTTGTCGCTAAGTCCGAGTTTTTCAAATTTCATATATTTTCTTTTTTGGAGTTGAAGCTGTTTTTTCCGGGCTAAATTGTTAAAATCTCCGGCGCCTCATTTGCCGCAATTAAATGCGCGCGCTTGATTCACCGGTGATATTAGCCAAAAACTCCCAAATGTCAATTTTTCCATTATGCGACATGAAAACCTTGCATTCATTGGTAAATATACAACAGGCTTAAACCCTTACCCGGTGATTAATCGTCGCTCCTTTACCATTGCCCGTGCAAGGGCAGGGCGTTTTACAACCCGGCTGAAATAGTCTGCAACATTTGCTGAATCTACTGGTTTGTCGAAGCTTTTGGCCCATGCTCCAATATGGCCGAGAAAAATATCGGCAATAGTGAATTCATTACCGCAAATATATTCACTGTCACCCATCCGCCTTGACATGGCCGCAACGGATTTTTGCCATATTGCATCACAATAGGGCAGAATTTCCGGTATTTTTTGTTCATCGGGCAGCAAAGCACCATGCAGGGTAGATATCCACAGACCCGGCTCCAGATCCTGAATGGCAAAATTGACCCAGCTATCCATTTGCGCCCGTTGCATGCTTCCAGGCTTGAAGGTGAGCTTTTGATGCTTGTCGGCCAGATAAGAGCAGATGGCATATGAATCAACGATCAGCTGATCTTCCCCTTTTAATATTGGCACCTTGCCGGTTACGTTAAGCTGTTTGGCGAGTTTGCCTGCTGGCGCAGCTTTCTGGATTTCATATTTTGCGCCAATTTCCTCAAGCATCCAGCTGACGCGCAAGGTGCGGGTTCTGGGCATTCCATATAATATATACATTCTGCTTGTCTCCGCTTTAAAGAATTGCGATCAGCGCCATAATGGCAAGTGCCACATTCAGGGCAGTGCCGAGCCCAAACAGCATACTGCGCGGCCCGCCGGCAAATTTGCCAATATTGCTGGCATAAAAGAACCAGTAGCCATATCTTGATGCAACATACAAACCAGCAAGAAGATTGACCCACCAGCTATTGGCCCCGGAAATAATCGCCAGCCCCAGGGTAACGGTGAAAACCGGAAGGGTTTCCAGTGAGTTCATATGGGTGCGATACATGCGGTAGGTAATATCGTGATAATCACCGCTTGCCGGAACCCCCGGTTTCTGATTGCTTCTGATTTTGAAAATAGTGGCGATGCCGGTTTGCATGAGTACTGCCAACACCAGAAGTGTCATGCTGAGCAGGGCAGGTTGATATTGTGATATTGATTGCATTGATGTCTGTCTCCTTATAAGTAACCAATCAGTTACATTTACAAAGTAACCGATCGGTGCTATAAATTCAAGACCATGGGAAGAAAAAAATTATACGACCGGGAAACCGCTCTTGCCGCTGCCACAGACCAGTTCTGGAAACACGGATTTAAAGCCACCTCGATAACTGATCTGACAACAGCCACCAATATGAACCGCAAAAGCCTTTATGCCGAATTTGGGGACAAGGAAGACCTGTTTGTTGAAGTGCTGAAAAAATATGGCAGGGATCGCAGAAATGACTTTTCCATGCTGGGTGATGATCCTGCCGGCATCGACAATATAGAACGGTTTTTTGCCGTGCTGGTTGAAGGTGTTCACGGCAGTGGCTGTCTTTTTACCATGGCTCTTAATGAAAACACCATCATTCCCCAAAAGGCGATTCATGAAGTCGAACAGACGATGAAAATTCTCAAAAGGGCATTTGCCAGAAACCTTTCAGGTCAGGGGTGGTCCAGGCAAGTGGTGCAGCAAAAAGCAGATTTCCTGCTTGCGACCATGCAGGGAATAACAACCCTGTCACGCGGTATCTGTGAAAAAGCAGAATTACAACAAATTGCGGCAACTGCATTAGGGGCTGTTGAGTGCCACAACCATGTTATTCAATAGCCCCTGAACTGTCTGAAACAGTAATAAAAATTTAATTTGACGTGATCGAAAAAAAGAGTCACAATGCAGATAATCCAGTTAAAGGAGGTCTATGAAAATGCAACCACCTAAACAAACAGGGCCGTCTGCATAATCTTGTAAACGGCAGAAAACAGACAATCTGCCAGTGCTGACAAGGGCCATAAGGTCAAAAACAGCAAATATGTATGATTATGCCATAGATGGCCGCATACGAAAAATAATTCAACTAATGCGTATTAGGCGCAAAAATAGCTTGTGATGGTTTGATTTGGAGAAATCCTCATTACCCTCTGCCCCCCAATGACTTTCTCCAAGTTGGCAAAGATCACATTCATGAAAAGTCTGGACCAATCCAGACAGGTGAAAATCCAATAATGGCCCCGGATAGGCACACCACCTGCGGGGCCAGATCATTTTGTCTTGTCCCCGCTTATTCCATTATATTCTTTAATTGCAGCATATCTGGCTGATTTGTCTCCGTGCAAGGAGCAAACATGATACTCATTGGTGTAATCAATGCCTGATTGCAGATTTGCTTGTTTTCATGCAATCATCAGTGCATGGATATTATCTCCTTCAACAAATGAAAGTTAAACCGGTATGCGAAAGCTCATCTCATCGGGGTCATATCTGGAACCGCAAATAGGGTTCAGCCGGGCAGTAAGAGCAGGCTCGCTGATCAGTGTAGCAGGTACTGCACCGATTCTTGCCCAGGGCGGCACTGCTGCCATTGGTGATGTTTACGGTCAGACCATCCGCTGTCTTGAGATTATTGCACAGGCAATCGAGGATGCAGGAGGTGATCTGTCTGGTGTTGTCCGCACTCGCATTCTGTTGACTGATATTTCGACCTGGAAGCAGGCCACCCGGGCGCATGGCGAATTTTTCTCCGACATACGCCCGGCCTGTACTGTTATGGCAGTTTCGGCCTTTGTTGAACCGGAATGGCTGGTTGAACTGGAGGCTGATTGCCTGGTTGAATGATGCTGCTAGCCGTCTAACGTAATTATATCAGCGGCAACCATTGCGGCCTTCCCACCGCTTGATTTCAGCAACCCGGCGCCGGTCGGTTCTGCCAAGCTTGCCATAGGGCGGAAAACAGCCCCTGCCAAATGTATTGCGGCCACGTGCTGTCTTGAAGCAATGGCCATTGCGAGCGTAAATATCATTGCGGGCATACCACAGATCTGCACAACTCATAGAAGCATAGACAGACTGCGGTGCCGGGCCTGATCCGCCCCTGCCACAGCCGCGCCGTCTCTCGCGAGCCTTGATGGCGTTTACTCTGGCCTGCTGATTCCTTGACAGTCTTCCGTAAGGAGGAAAACAGTTGCGGCCAAAGGTGTTTATTGCCCTGCGGCTTTTGAAACAATATCCATTATTGGCGTAAATCTGGTTTCTGGCAAACCACAAGTCACTGCATGTCTCGGCCTTGACGCTAACCGAACCTGCAATCATGGATGAAGCCAGAAACATCAAGAAAACCGCGCTGAGTAGTAAAGCTGTTTTTCTCATGAGATTATCCTCCTGAAACTCAACTGATCCGCCCGGTCTGTATGCTAATCATAGCACATATCAAAGCCGGGATGTTGATAATTTTGACCTTTGGAAAGCAGGATAAAGCTGTGCAAATTTCTTTCATCACAAATGCGACTTCTTTTTTTGAACAAGGGTTTTATGCCATACTCCCTTGATTGATTCGTCATGCCAACAAGGACCGGGTAGTCATATGTCAAAAGTGCAAGACCTTTTTGCTCATCTGGAAGCTGAAACGCAGCCTGCCGGCAAGCCTGCGGTGAGCAAACCGGCTGCCAGGAAGAAAGCTGCGGCTCCAGCCCCGGTGGAAGCTGGCTATTCAGCAGCCGATATTGAGGTGCTGGAAGGGCTGGAACCGGTAAGGCGTCGCCCTGGCATGTATATTGGTGGCACTGACGAAACCGCCCTGCATCATCTGTTTGCAGAGGTCATTGACAACTCGATGGATGAAGCCGTTGCCGGATATGCAACTTTCATCGAGGTTGAATATGACGAACATGGCTATTTGTCGATTACCGATAATGGCCGCGGTATTCCCGTCGATCCGCATCCCAAATTCAAGGACAAGTCAGCCCTTGAAGTAATCATGACCACCTTGCATGCCGGTGGCAAGTTTGATTCCAAGGTTTATGAAACCTCTGGCGGCCTGCATGGTGTCGGGGTGTCAGTGGTCAACGCTCTGTCAGTTGATCTGATAGTGGAGGTGGCACGCGGCCAGATATTATATTCCCAGAAATATTCCCGCGGCAAACCGCAAGGCCCGCTGCAAAATCTTGGCAAGGTACATAACCGGCGCGGTACAACTATCCGGTTCCTGCCTGACCCGGAAATTTTTGGCGAAAAAGCTAGGTTCAAACCCAGGACCCTGTTCAAGATGGCCCGCTCCAAGGCCTATCTGTTTGGCGGGGTGAATATTCGCTGGATATGCCACCCGAACAACATTACCGGCAAGGATGATACGCCAGAACGCGCTACTTTGCATTTCCCCGGTGGTCTGCGTGACTATCTGGAAGAACGCATTGAAGGAAAACCAAGGGTTACAACCGATATTTTTGCCGGCAAGGTTAAAAAAGATGGCGGCCATGGTTCGGTTGAATGGGCGATAAGCTGGTTTGGTGGCGGTGATGGTTTCATCAACTCTTATTGCAACACCGTTCCAACCATAAATGGTGGCACCCATGAACAGGGATTGCGCCTTGCCCTGTCTCGTTCGCTGAAATCCTATGGTGAACTGGCAGGCAACAAAAAGGCATCGATCATATCTCCTGATGATATCATGTCGTCTGCCGGGATCATGCTGTCCGTTTTCGTCCGCGAACCTGAATTTCAGGGCCAGACCAAGGAAAAATTGGCAACACTGGAAGCATCACGCATTGTCGATGCTGCCATACGGGATCATTTTGATCACTGGCTGACCGGATCACCGGCTGAAGCTGACAAACTGTTAAACTGGGTTGTTGACCGGGCCGAAGACCGCATGCGCCGCCGGGCAGAACGCGAAGTTGGCCGCAAGAATGCAGTTCGCAAATTGCGTCTCCCGGGCAAGCTGGCCGATTGTGCCGGAAAAAACCGGCAGGGTACTGAATTATTCATAGTTGAAGGCGATTCAGCTGGCGGCTCTGCCAAACAGGCACGTAACCGCAAAACCCAGGCAATATTGCCTTTGCGGGGTAAAATCCTCAATGTTGCCTCGGCATCCAAGGCCAAAATCACCCAGAATCAGCAATTGAATGACGTAACCCAGGCGCTTGGCTGCGGGACCGGTGACAGCTACCGTTCAGATGATCTGCGCTATGAAAAAATAATCATCATGACCGATGCTGATGTTGATGGCGCCCATATTGCCAGCCTGTTGATAACCTATTTTTATCGCCTGATGCCTGATATGGTCCGTGATGGCCATCTGTATCTGGCCGTCCCGCCACTTTACCGCATTTCGCAAGGCTCCAAAACCGCCTATGCCCGTGATGATTTCCACAAGGAAGAATTGCTGAAAACCACATTTAACGGGCGCGGCAAGGTTGATATTTCACGCTTCAAGGGGCTTGGTGAAATGATGCCAAAGCAGTTGAAGGAAACCACCATGGACCCGAAAAAGCGAACACTTTTGCGGGTCAGGATCAGTGACGATGAAATTGAGGCAACAGCTGATTCTGTCAAACGTCTGATGGGCACCAAACCCGAAGCCCGGTTTGAATTTATCACCGAACGGGCCGAATTTGTGGTGGATGAGGAACTGGATATTTAGTCCTTTGTGCCTGTTTTTCAATTCTCCGGTCCCGCATTCTGGAATAGGCGCTGGTTTGATCTAATCCTTTCGTCCCATCTTGATGCAAGTCAATAGATTTTCCAGTATATTGTGTTTTCTGCTGCATTGATCTATTGAGGCGTCTTGCTATTGTCTTGAAGGACACGGGGTCAACTGCATTTTGGGCAGCAAACCCTTTAAGACATTGAACATGATGCGTGCCGGGTTGAGTATATGATTGAGACTGAAACCGGCGCGTTCCAGGGAGTTATATAAATGAGTGATGCAGCTGTGGCTGAAAAGCCTGAAAGCAAAAAGCGATCAAATATCCGCCCGCTTATGGGCAATGAAGCCATTGCGCGCGGCGTGTGGGAAGCAGGCGCCAAGGTCTGTGCTGCATATCCAGGAACCCCGTCAACCGAAATTCTGGAAAACATAGCCAGATACCCTGAACAGGATATCGAAGTTGAATGGGCCAGCAACGAAAAAACCGCGCTTGATATCGCAATGGGTGCATCTTTTGCCGGTGTCCGGGCATTTGCCGCAATGAAGCATGTTGGGGTAAATGTTGCATCAGACACCTTGATGTCACAAAGCTATATCGGTGTGAATGGCGCACTGGTGATGGCTGTGGCTGACGATCCGGGCATTCATTCATCCCAGAATGAACAGGATACCCGCATGTTTGCCAAATTTGCCGGTGTACCGATACTGGAACCTGTGGATGCTCAGCAGGCGCTTGATTATACAAGACTAGCCTTTGATATATCAGAACAATTTGACACTCTGGTGATCGTCAGAACAACCACCCGTCTGTCGCATACCCGCTCAGCGGTGGTAACGGGTGAACGCAAAGAGAAAAAGCCCAAAGATTTCAACGACGAAATATCCAAAAACGTCATGATCCCGTCACATGCCCGCCTGCGTCATTCTCATGTCATAGCCCGTGAAAAGGCAATTGGTGATTATTTTGATGAAAACAACATGGCAGAATGGGCCAAAGGCTCAGGCAAGATAGGCATCATAACCGCAGGGCCAGCTTCCACCTATGTGCATGAAGTAATTCCCGAAGCCTCAATCCTGACACTGCCATCATCCTTCCCGCTGACCAAGGGCACAATCAAGAAATTCATGGATGAAGTCGATAAGGTTCTGGTTGTTGAAGAACTGGAACCGGTTATTGAAGATCAGCTGAAAATCATGGGCTATGATGTAGCCGGCAAGGAATTTTTCTCACGCGAAGGGGAGTTTTCACCGGAAACCGTACGTCAGGGGCTGGAGAAATCAGGTTTCCTGAAACCCAGAACCGGCAAGAAACCCATTGCCGCCTCACCAATTCCGCGCCCGCCTGTTCTTTGCGCCGGTTGTCCGCATATTTCATCCTATATGGCACTCAATGGCATAAATGCCAGGGTAGCCGGTGATATTGGCTGTTATACTCTGGCAGCAATTGAGCCGCTCAAGGCAATCGACACTACCGTTGCCATGGGGTCTTCGATCGGCAATGCGGTCGGCATGGCCCGCGCAGGCACTGAAACCCGGCCAATCGTTGCCACAATAGGCGATTCAACCTTCATTCATTCCGGCATCCCGCCGCTGATTGATGCTGTCTATTCCAAAGCCAATATCACCATCTTGCTGCTGGATAATCATATCACTGCCATGACCGGTGGTCAGGATCATGCCGCAACCGGCATTTCCATTCGTGGCAAGCATGTCGAGCGGATAAATTTTGCCGAACTGATTGCATCCCTTGGGGTCAAATGGATACGCGAAATTGACTCTTACGATATGGGCAAATTATACCAGACCGTTCGTGAAGCCACCCTTTACAAGGGCGTGTCAGTGGTTATTTCTAATCGCCCCTGCGTTCTAGATCCGACCAGAATTCGCGGTGAATCTCTCAAGATCAAGACCGAAAACTGCACAGCCTGTCAGTCATGTATGAATCTTGGCTGTCCGGCGCTGGTCTGGGATGATGAAATGTATGACGGCCAGCACAAGGTCAGGATTGATCCTGTAGCCTGTATCGGCTGTTCCATGTGCATACAGGTCTGCCCGACCGATTCCATCCGCCCAATGGCTGATTTTGCTGCGAAAGGTAACTAGAAAATGTCAGCAAGCAAAACCCACCCGGTAACCAATGTTCTAGTCGTCGGTGTCGGCGGGCAGGGCGTAATCATGGTCTCCAAGGTTCTGGCGCTTTTATGCCAGCGACAGGGCCATGAAGTAAAACAGTCTGAAGTGCATGGTATGGCAAAGCGCGGCGGTGCTGTGTTCAGCCATATTCGCTTTGGTAAAAAAGTACATTCACCTACCATTCCAACCGGTGAAGCCGATATTCTTATCGCGCTGGAATGGGCTGAAAGCATGCGCTGGATTAACCAGCTTAATCCTGAAACCGGCACTTTCATTTCCGATACCCACAAAATCGTTCCACCCTTTGCCTGCCGCAATCGCAGCCGTAACCAGAAAGCTGTTTATTCAAAAGAAACACCAAAGGATGTTCTGGGCAAGGTTGCACAAGGCTATGCACTTGATGCTGTTGGGGTGGCAGCCGAGCTTGGCAATGAGCGCGCCGCCAATACAATCCTGCTCGGCGTAATGTCGACAGTGCTGGATTTTTCGGTGGATGACTGGCTTGATGTGATAGCCAAATTCGTCCCGCCAAAATCGATAGAAATCAACAAGAAGGCATTTCTGTATGGCCGCGAATGGGTGAAAGAAGCAACCATCCCGGAAATGAATGGCGAAGTTGAAATCGAAAAGGCAGCCGAGCTGACCAATGAGCTGGAAATCATTCCGGCCTGGTGCAAGGGCTGCGATATTTGTGTACGCATGTGCCCTGAACACTGCCTTGAACTGGACGCAGAACAAAAGGTGGTAAATGCCAGACCGGACAACTGCACCGGTTGCAGGATTTGTGAATGGCTATGCCCGGACTTTGCCATCAAGCTGCATAAAGTACCGGTCAATGAAAAACAGCCCGATGCGGCGATGGTGGAGGCATAAACAGTGTTAGCCAAGGTTGAGAGAAAAAATATTCAGGGCAATGAAGCCTGCGCATTGGGCGCGATAGCTGCCGGTTGCCGGTTTTTTGCCGGTTATCCGATTACCCCTTCATCTGAAATTGCCCACACAATGTCGCGCGAACTTCCCGGTGTTGGTGGAACCTTTATCCAGATGGAAGATGAAATCGCTTCAATGGGAGCAGTCATCGGTGCCTCCTTGGGTGGCGTCAAGGCCATGACCGCCACTTCCGGGCCCGGCTTTTCGCTAAAGCAGGAAAATCTGGGTTATGCCGCCATGGTGGAAGCCCCATGCGTAATTGCCAATGTCATGCGCGGTGGCCCATCTACCGGCATGCCGACCAGACCGGGGCAGGGCGATATCATGCAGTCCCGCTGGGGAACCCATGGTGATCATCCGATTATTGTACTGGCACCAGAATCAGTGGGTGAAGTCTATAGTGAAACCATCCGCGCTTTTAACCTGTCAGAAGCCCTGCGGGTGCCGGTAGTGGTTTTGATTGACGAAACCATTGGCCATCTGCTGGAAACGGTTGATCTTACCCCGCCTGATCCAGCAAGCATTATCGAGCGCAAATGGGCTACCTGCGATCCAAAAGACTACAAGCCCTATGAGATCACAAAGGATCGCGTTCCGGCAATGGCCCGCCCCGGTGATGGCTACCGCGCCCATACTACCGGACTTACCCATGATGAAACCGGTTTCCCGACACAGGATACTGAAAAGGGCAAAAACGCCATAGGACGTCTGCTCGACAAGCTGGAATATCATAAAGGCAAGATAGAATCATATGAAGCAATTGATTGCGATGATGCCGAAACTCTTATCGTCACTATCGGCATCAGTGCCCGCGCCGCAAAACGTGCTATCAAGTCATTGCGCGCTGATGGCATAAAGGCCGGACTGTTCCGCCCAAGAACTCTGTGGCCTTTTCCTGAAGAAGCCATGCGCAAGGCAGCAGGCAAGGCCAAAACCATAATTGTCCCGGAAATGAATGCCGGTCAGCTTATCTTTGAAGTTGAACGGGTAATTGCCGGTAAGTGCAAAACTGTCGGGGTAAATCGTTATGCCGGTGATATCATCACCCCCAGTGAAATTGAAGCAGCTGCAAGAAAGGTAACCTCATGAACATGGAGCCACATATCTCAGCTGAAGAATTCGATATCAGGCAATTTATGCGTCTCGACCTGTTTCCGCATTTTCTGTGCCCCGGCTGTGGTCACGGCATGGCGCTCAGGGCCTTGATGTGGGCATTGTGGGAACAGAACATTTCAATGGACAAGCTGGCCGTGGTTTGCGGTATTGGCTGTTCGGGACGCCTTGGCGCCTATATTGATTCCAACACCTTTCATACCACTCATGGCCGCCCTTTGGCCTATGCAACCGGCCTGGCGCTGGCCCGGCCTGATCTGCATGTGGTGGTAATCACCGGAGATGGCGATTGTCTGGCAATTGGCGGCAATCACCTGATTCATGCCTGCCGACGCAATGTCAACATGACCTGTTTGATGCTGAATAATGAAGTCTATGGCATGACCGGCGGTCAGGTGTCTCCAACCACCTCGCCAACTCGCTATACCACCACTACACCTTATGGAAATGCCGAGCCGGTCTTTGATGCCTGCAAGCTTGCAGAAGCAGCAGGGGCAGGTTTTGTCGGGCGTGAAGTGACCATGCAGGTGCCAACCCTGAAAGATCTTATCAAACAGGCTTTTGACTATGACGGATTCTCCTTTGTGGAAATAATTTCTGACTGCACTGAAATATTTGGCCGCAAGAATCAGCTTGGTGAATCAGCTGAAATGATCATGTCGCAAAAGGCCTCGACCCGACCCGATTCTTATGGAACCCGGGTCGATGAGCCATTCCGTCCAAATTCACTGCCGACAGGGGTGCTGGTCAAGACTGACCGCCTTGAATATCGCGCCCATCAACAGTCACTAAATCCAAAGGGACAGAAATAGTGGGAAAAAATATTGAAATCCGCCTGTCAGGTTCTGGTGGTCAGGGTCTGATTCTGGCCGCAGGCATCCTTTCCAATGCTTTCATTGCACAAGGTCGCAATGTGGCCCAGTCACAGGCCTATGAACCCACCTCGCGCGGTGGCCTGTCCCGGTCTGATCTGGTGGTATCTGATGGCGAGGCTGATTATCCGCTGGCCCATGAGCTGGATTATCTGGTGATTCTGCATCAGGTGGCTGTCACCGCTTCTGAGAACATGATCCGCGATGATGCAATTGTGCTGACTGATTCCAAACTGGTAACCGAACCGCCCAAAGGTAAATTCAGACTGTTACAATTACCGATAACCGAAACCGCCATCAAGCTGGGCAACCGGCGCATCGCCAATACCATTGCGCTGGCAGCATTATCGGCAATTGGTGAATTTGCCGGTCGTGAGGAGCTTGAAAAAATAGTAACCAGACGCTCTCCAAAACCCTATATCGATCTTAATCGTGATGCTTTCAACAAGGGTTGGGAAATGGTGATACAGGCGTAAAACATTAGCCTATTCAACAGCTTGTTCGAATCAAAACCGGCTCATAAAGCAGTTTTGCTGATCGGGCAGCTTGCAAGGGTAAATCCTTGCACACACTAACACTATGAAAAATAAGGAATTTGTCTGCCTGTAGATAAAATACTTGCTTTTTTTGGCTGAATTCTGCGTGTTTTGCTCAAGGGTGCGAAACAAAGTACCCGTAGAAGAATTCACTAACCAATAATCAGATAGACCATCTAAAAAGGACCCATACCTATGAATAAGAATGAACTGATTGCCAAAGTAGCTGAAGACGCCAATATGACAAAAGGCGAAGCCGGCGAAGCCGTAGAAGCTACTATAAGCACTATCATGAAAGCCCTTGCAGGTGGTGATGATGTGCGCCTTGTTGGCTTTGGCACTTTTTCCGTAAGTGAACGCAAAGCTACTACCGGTCGCGACCCGCGTACCGGCAAATCCATCCAGATTGCAGCTTCCAAGAACGCCAAGTTCAAGGCCGGCAAGGCATTCAAGGATGCTGTAAACGGCAAATAAGACCAGGTTTTCCAGCCCCGCACACAAGTAATTTCCCTTATGTGCGGGGTTTTTGTATCTTTTGGCTTTTTTTTCTTGCCGAGTGTGATGCAAATCGCTATTGAGTGCACCGGATCACTAGTTGATTTCGATACGGGCGGTTAGCTCAGTTGGTAGAGCATCTCGTTTACACCGAGAGGGTCGGCGGTTCGAGACCGTCACCGCCCACCATCGACCGGCATTCCGGTTGTTACAGGGAGTGCCCCAAACCATGAGGGCACCTATGGATTTTCAATCATTACAGCAACGCGGTTTAGAACTGCTGGACAAACTGCTTGAATGGGGCATGAGTCCGCAATTCTATGCTCAGGTTGGTGCCATAATCATTGCGGTGCTGATTGCCCGCTTTGCCGGCAAACTGATTCTGCAAAAACTTTCATTCTTTCAGGAACCACCTGTAGATGGCCCGTTGCTCAAGCCTCGCCAGTGGGCATATTCGGCAAAAGACCTGATTTCCCCGGTTCTGACTGTCCTGTTGATGGGAGCCGCTGTTGAAGCGGTCAGCGCTACTGTCGGTGCCAGCTGGCTGATACGTCTGGCCCAAAGCGCTGCTGTTATTTCACTGCTTTATGCCGTCATCAATAATTACATTGCTCATCCGCTGGTCAGAACCGCTGCCATCTGGGTCGGCATACCGATTGCCACATTAAGGGTTTTTGGCTGGCTGGATGAAACCATCGGCTTTATGGATTCGCTGGCCCTTAGCGTTGGCAATATCCGCATTTCCCTGTTCATGCTGTTCAAGGCAGCCATCGCCGGGGCATTTTTCTTCTGGCTGGGCCGCATTTCCAACAATGCCGGACAAAAGGTCATTCGCAAGCAGGATGCAATCGACCCGCCGACCCGTGAACTGTTTGCCAAACTGTTTGAAATCCTGCTGTTCATGATAATTTTCATTCTGTTATTGCAGGTAATGGGCATTGACCTGACCGCGCTCACAGTATTTGGCGGCGCGCTTGGTGTCGGTCTGGGCTTTGGCCTGCAACAGATCGCCTCCAACTTCATCTCCGGCATAATCTTGTTACTGGAACGCTCTTTGGGAGTAGGGGACTATATAGAGCTGGAAGATGGCCGGGGCGGCATTCTCAAACAGCTGAATATGCGCTCATCGACACTTGAGACCTTTGATGGCAAGGAAATCATGGTGCCGAATGAAAAATTCATCACCACCCGCTTTGTCAACTGGACCAGAGATGATCCGCGCCAGCGTTATGAGGTTGATTTCACCGTTTCCTATGATAGTGATCCGCACCAGGTGAAAAAACTGGTAGAAGCTGCCGTTTCAAAACATCCCAAGGTGTTGCAGGAACCTGAAGAAGTTGACTGCGAATTGCGCGGCTTTGGCGAATCGGGAATTGATTTTGCGGTAGAATTCTGGGTTTCCGGTCTCGATGACGGCAAGAACAAGTTTTCATCTGATGTTCTGTTTCTGGTATGGGATGCCCTGAAAGCCAATAATATCACTATTCCATACCCGCAACGCGAGGTCAGGATTTTGGACGATGCTCCCAGGCTGAAAGCAACTGCAAAACCCAAACTTAAAAAATAAAATCAGATAACCTCATTTGCCAGCTTGACACATGGCTCATGCTGTCTTAATGACACTCCCACTTCGTTTGGTGAAGGGCTTTTGACAAGGCTTTGAATTAAACACCGGCGAGGGGGTGTAGCTCAGTTGGTTAGAGTGCCGGCCTGTCACGCCGGAGGTCGCGGGTTCGAGTCCCGTCACTCCCGCCATTTTTTGCCACAGGCATTAAATGGCTGGCCTTTAATGGCCTTATATGCAGTTTCCAAAAATCAATCATGAACAGGCCTGAATATTTTTGTGCATTTCCCTTGAAACAGCGCAGTTACTGGAGTAGTACCAACACGGTAATAACAAACAATCAGTTGGCCGGTGAATACCTGCTGGCAACTGGTCAGGCAGGGGAAAATGCACCAGCTACTAAACGACTATTTACCCGTCGTTATCTTCATGTCTCTCGCCGCTATAATCGCTATTGCGCTTATGGGTTCAGCTTTCCTTATTGCGGTCCGCAGGCCCGATCCTGAAAAGCTGTCAGCCTATGAATGCGGCTTCAATGCTTTCAGCGATGCCCGCATGCGCTTTGATGTCCGGTTCTATCTGGTGTCGATCCTGTTCATAATCTTTGATCTTGAAGTGGCATTTCTGTTTCCGTGGGCCCTGGCTTTCAAGGATGCAGGATTGTTTGGCTTCGTTTCCATGATGATTTTCCTTGGAGTGCTGACCATCGGTTTCATCTATGAATGGCGTAAAGGGGCATTGGAATGGAACTAGAAAAACCCAAAGCCGTTTTGACACCCGAGCAGGCAGCCTTTTACTCTGATGTAAATGATGAGCTGGCTGACAAGGGCTTTCTGGTTACTTCAACTGATGAAATAATTACATGGGCCAGAACCGGTTCCCTGATGTGGATGACTTTCGGTCTTGCCTGTTGTGCGGTTGAAATGATGCACACAGCCATGCCGCGCTATGATGTGGAACGCCTCGGCTTTGCCCCGCGTGGTTCCCCGCGCCAGTCTGATGTGATGATTGTAGCGGGAACTCTTACCAATAAAATGGCACCGGCCCTGCGCAAGGTATATGACCAGATGCCGGAACCGCGCTATGTGATTTCGATGGGTTCATGCGCCAATGGCGGTGGTTATTATCATTATTCATATTCAGTTGTTCGCGGTTGCGACCGGATTGTTCCGGTTGATATTTACGTTCCCGGCTGCCCGCCGACCGCTGAGGCACTGGTTTACGGTGTTTTCCTGCTGCAAAAGCGGATTCGCCGTCTTGGCACTCTTGAGAGATAGGTGAGAGCATCATGGACGAAAACCTTATCGATCTTGGCGAACAGATTAAAGAAGACCTGGCCGGGAAGAAAGTTTCCACATCAATCGAGTTTGATGAGTTGACACTTGCTGTTCCGGCAAGGCACATCCTTAAAGTTCTGAAATATTTGCGCGATGACCCGGCCTGTAAATTCAACTGCATTATTGATATTTGCGGTTGTGATTATCCCGAACGCAAAAAGCGCTTTGATGTTGTCTATCACCTGTTGTCAGTTCAGCAAAATGCCCGCATCAGGGTGAAAATCAAGACTGATGAAGATACACCGGTTGCCAGCGCCACCGGCCTTTTCCCAGGTGCCAACTGGTATGAACGCGAAGTGTTTGATCTTTATGGTGTTGTGTTTGACGGCCACCCTGATCTGCGCCGTATCCTTACTGATTATGGCTTTAA
>JALXCV010000081.1 GCA_026990765.1 Hyphomicrobiales bacterium
GCACAGTATCAGAAAATACTAATATTAGCCAAGAACTAAAGGGTGACAGCTGATGAGTTGGCACCGCAAATAATGATGCCAAGTCTTTCAAGGGGTTGCGGGGTGTATTTGCCGGATAAAATGGCGGCAAAAGCGGCTGCCCCGCCCGGTTCGCTCAGGATTCTGACATTTTCCCATAACCATTTTTGAGCAACGAGAATATCGTCATCATCCACCAGACACACATGGTCAACAAACTGACGGGCAAGCGGAAATGAAAGTGATCCGATACGTGCTGCACCAAGTGAATCTGCGGCAATGCCTGATGCGGTTATGGTAACCGGTTTGCCAGCTGTCAAAGCTTTTTGCATGGTGGCGCATTTTTCAGTTTCAACGCCTATGAGTTTGACTGAACCGCGATACCATGCTGCGGCTCCACCAATCAGGCCACCACCGCCAACAGCCATCAAGACAGTATCGACACCGTCCAGCATCTGGGTTTCAAATTCTGCCGCCATGGTTGCCTGCCCGGTTAAGGTGTCTGGTGAATCATAGGCGTGGATCGGGACTGCGCCGGTTTGCAGGCAATAATCATCGCATGAGCCAACCACATCTGCATAGGTTTTGCCGGCAATTGTGATATCTGCTCCCAGTTTGCGAATTTTGGATATTTTTGCCGGTGAGGCGATTTCCGGTACGAATATATGGGCTTTTATACCCAACTGGCTGGCGGCATAGGCAACAGCTGCACCATGATTGCCGCCTGAAGCTGCTGCCACACCGGCTTTGGGCAGTTTTGTACCCAGCATATTGGCGAAAGCACCGCGGGTTTTGAATGATCCGGCATGTTGCAGATATTCAAGCTTCAAGCTTACCGGGTTGTCCAGCCCTGGTATTTCGATATCAAGAACCGGAGTGCGGCGAATGAACGGGATTATCAGATCCCAGCAATCTGCAATTGTGCGGCGGGTAATATTCATCTGTCAGCCAGCCGGGAAAAATCGAGAACCCTTCGGGTAGCGCTGTCATCCATGATATTTTCCAGTGTCTGCATGGTTTTTACCATGGCATCGTCAATCGATGCGCAAGTCAGCTTGTTGCCAATAAACAGGCCGGATAGCAGATCACCGGTTCCATGCGGCATGGAGGGGCGCTTTCTGGTTTCCACAACCAGCGAATCATCTGCATCAATATAGGCTGTGCCGATTTTACCGTCAGATGCCGGGATTGATGAGGCCAATACGGCCTTGCTGGTCAGGCAGCGGGCGGCATATTCGGCATCGGCAACATTTTCAACATCCAGTCTTGACAACCAAGCAAGTTCAAACCGGTTGGGGGTGATAATGTCAGCCAGTGGTAATAACTGGTCCTTGATGGCAAGGGCAATGGCTTCATCGACATAAAGGCCGGTATGGTCATCTCCGATAACCGGATCGCAAAGATAGGTGATGTTTTTGTTTTGGTCCTTTAATAATGAAATGGTGCGGGCCAGAACTTCAACCTGCTTACTGGAGCGAAAATAGCCGGTCATTACCGCCTTGCAGTCAAGCAGCCAGCCCGACTGGTTGATAGTCTGCAAGAACCGCGAAAGCGTTGCTTCATCTATCTCTATGGTAACCGCTTTACCGTGGCCTGGATGGTTGGACAGAATTACTGTTGGTATCTGTATCACCTTGACGCCGGTTGACTGGACAGCGGGAACTACTGCTGATGAACCGACATGGCCATATGAAACCTGGCTGGAGACCACCAGTACTGACTTGTTTGAATTTATCATGCCTCAAATCACAATTTCTGCTTTTTTCCACCGCAATCCAATCTTTCGTACCCAAAAGGTGAAAGGTCAAGGGGTGATGTCAGGGGTGGATAACAAATACAGATTGCTTGCTGTCTGTAATCATATGACAATTAAAGTGTTTGTTTACGGTTTCAGCCGGTTTCCAGAATGAAGTTAGGCCAAAGTTGACTTGGCATTGTGCGTTGCGGAATATATATTGCGTTGCAAAATCAACAGGGGGGGTTACCTTCATGCAAATCAAACCGCGTCGCAGTGTGCTTTATATGCCAGGTTCCAATGAAAGGGCCTTGCAAAAGGCCAAAACTCTTGCAGCGGACTGCTATATTTTTGATCTGGAAGATGCCGTGGCACCAGATGCCAAGCAGTTGGCAAGGCAACAGGTCTGTCAGGCGGTGAAAGCTGGTGGATATGGCGAGCGTGAGCTGATTATCAGGATCAATTCGCTGGACAGTGAATGGGGCAGGGATGATCTGGCGGCGGCTATGGCGGTAAAACCGGATGCGATATTGGTGCCAAAGGTAAGTTCAGCTGCTGATCTTGAGGCTTTCAAGGCTGTTGATTGTGAAATCTGGGCGATGATGGAGACGCCACTGGCGATGCTCAATGCAGCTGAAATTGCCGCTTCACCAATTGTGCAAACATTCGTCATGGGCACCAATGATCTGGCCAGGGAAACCGGGGCCAGTCTGGAAAATGGTCGCCGGGCCATGGTTCCCTGGCTGATGAATTGCGTTGCTGCTGCCAGGGCTTTCGGGCTTGATATCATTGATGGTGTCTATAATGATTTCAGGCATGAGCCGGGGCTGGCTGATGAGTGCGAGCAGGGCGTTGAATTTGGAATGACCGGCAAGACGCTTATTCATCCAGACCAGATTGGCCCCTGCAATGAGGCATTTTCACCTTCTGAAAGTGAAGTTGAGCGGGCAAGGGAAATTATTGCAGCTTTTGAACTGCCGGAAAACAGGGGCAAGGGCGCAATCAGCCTTAACGGGCGGATGGTGGAGTTGCTGCATTGTGAAATGGCAGAAAAAACTGTGGCGCTGGCTGAGGCCATAGCGCAAAGGCAAGGGTGAAATGAGCAAGACCAATCCGGGGAATTTTTTTGAAGATTTTTATGTTGGCCAGAAAATCAAACATGCTACTCCGCGTACCATAAGTACCGGTGATGTGGCGCTTTATACAAGCCTTTACGGGTCGCGGTTTGCAGTGCAGTCGGGTGACAGTTTTGCTGAAGCTGTCGGTTACAAACAAAGCCCGGTTGATGATCTTCTGGTTTTTCATATTGTATTTGGCAAAACCGTTGCGGATATTTCGCTTAATGCCGTGGCCAATCTTGGTTATGCAGACTGCCGTTTCCTGAAACCGGTTTATCCAGGTGACAGTCTGACGGCAAGCTCTGAAATTATCGGGGTCAAGCAGAACTCCAATGGCAAGACCGGAGTTGTTTATGTGCGCTCTAGCGGGCGTAACCAGCGAGGTGAAGTGGTGCTGGAATATGTGCGCTGGGTCATGGTGCGCAAGGCTGATCTGGCGGCACCAGCTCCTGAAACCGTGGTGCCGGATTTGCCGCAAATTGTTGCGGTAAATGATCTGGGGTCTGCATGTCCCCATATTAATAATGAGTGCTGGGACACACAACTTGCCGGATCGCCCTGTATGTGGGGTGATTATCGCCCCGGTGAAACCATTGATCATGTGGACGGGATGACAGTTGAAAATGCTGAACACATGATGGCAACAAGGCTTTATCAGAATACTGCCAAGGTGCATTTCAACCAGCTTGAGCAAAAACACAGCCGGTTCGGGCAAAGACTGATTTATGGCGGGCATGTTATTTCCCTGGCAAGGGCGCTGTCATTTAACGGGCTGGCAAATGGCTTTCATATTGCAGCAATCAATGGCGGCAGCCATCTGGCGCCACTATTTGCCGGTGATACGGTTTATGCCTGGTCAAAGGTGCTGGACAGCTGTGATTTGCCGGGGCGGTCTGATGTCGGGGCCTTGCGAATCCGCACAAATGCAGCAAAAAATGCCAATTGTTTACAATTACCTGAAAAACCGGATGAAAATCTGATTCTTGAACTGGATTATTGGGTGATTTTTCCAAAATGAATGGTTGGATTCTTTCCAAAAAGGAGTATAGATTGTCACAGGCAATTATGTGCTGGCTCCCAAACCGGAAAGTAATAACGAAACGGTAAAAATCATGAGCATACATTCTGAGCGACCGCTCTCTCCCCATTTAATGATTTACAAGCCAATGCTGACGATGATGATCTCGATGATGCACCGCATTACCGGGGCAATATTGTACTTTGGCGCTCTTTTTCTGGTCTGGTGGCTGGCTGCTGCTGCGGCTGGACCGGAATATTTCTCGCTTGTGCACGGCTATCTGACATCATGGCTTGGCCTGCTGGTGCTGTTTGGGTTCACCTGGGCCCTGATCCATCATCTTATTGGTGGTCTCAAACATTTTCTCTGGGATACAGGTGCCGGATTTGAGCGCCCGATGCTTGAAATACTGGCTATATTCTCCGCCCTGTCATCTCCAGCCCTGGCAGTTGTTGTCTGGGCAATCGCCTATCTAGTGAGGTAATGGCAATGTCACTTCGCACACCATTAAATGACGCTAAAAACCATGGATCAGCACATTCTGGCACCATGCACTTCTGGTTCCAGAGAGTAACAGGGATTGCCAGTGTGCCATTGACACTGTTCCTGATCATTCTTGGCATCTATCTGACTGGCCAAAGCAATGAAGGCATTATGGCCACCCTGAAAAATCCGTTTGTGGCCTTGGGGCTGATTGCTACGGTGATTGTTTTCGCCTGGCATATGAAGCTGGGCATGCAGGTAATCATTGAAGATTATGTTCACGGCAAATGGGCCAAATATGCAGGCCTTCTCGCCAATATCGGGTTTAGCGTTTTCATTGCGCTGGTCGGTATATTCTCAATTCTGAAAATCAGTTTTGGAGCCTAGTGTAGTATCATGGCCAAACATTCACAATCTGAAGAAACTTTCGGTGCAGCAACGAGTTTTAATATTTCGGGCCGCGCTTATGAAATAACCGATCACACTTTTGATGTCATTGTTGTCGGGGCTGGCGGTGCCGGTCTGCGCGCTGTTGTTGGCGCTGCCCAGGCAGGGCTTAAAACCGCCTGCATATCCAAAGTGTTTCCGACCCGCTCACACACAGTTGCAGCCCAGGGTGGTATAGCTGCTTCGCTTGGTAATATGGGCAAGGATAACTGGCGCTGGCACATGTATGATTCTGTTAAAGGGTCTGACTGGCTGGGTGATCAGGATGCAATTGAATATCTGGCGCGTGAAGCACCCCAGGCTGTGTATGAGCTTGAACATTGGGGTGTGCCGTTCTCGCGTACTGAAGAAGGCAAGATTTATCAGCGCGCCTTTGGTGGCATGACCACCAAATTCGGTGAAGGCCCGGCTGCCCAGCGTACCTGTGCTGCGGCTGACCGCACGGGCCATGCGATTTTGCATACGCTTTACGGGCAGTCACTGAAACATGATGCCAAGTTCTTCATTGAATATTTTGCACTTGACCTGATCATGGAAGATGGTGTCTGCCGCGGTATCATGGCGCTGTCGATGGAAGATGGCACATTGCACCGGTTCCGGGCGCACAGGACCATTCTGGCAACTGGCGGCTATGGACGGGCATATTTCTCATGCACCTCGGCGCATACATGTACAGGTGATGGCAATGCCATGGTATTGCGGGCCGGATTGCCATTGCAGGATATGGAATTTGTGCAGTTCCATCCAACCGGAATTTATGGTGCCGGCTGCCTGATTACTGAAGGGGTGCGCGGTGAAGGTGGCTATCTGGCCAATGCAGAAGGTGAACGCTTCATGGAGCGCTATGCTCCATCGGCCAAGGATCTGGCATCGCGTGATGTGGTTTCCCGCGCCATGACCCTTGAAATCAATGCCGGTCGCGGCGTTGGTGAGGAAAAGGATCACCTTTATTTGTATCTTGATCATCTTGGGGCTGATCTTCTGGCTGAAAGGCTTCCTGGCATTTCTGAATCTGCCAAGATTTTTGCCGGAGTTGATGTTACCAAGGAACCAATACCGGTCTTGCCCACAGCACATTATAATATGGGCGGTATTCCAACCAATTATATGGGTGAAGCGCTCAATGGCAATGGTGATGATATTGTTCCCGGCCTGATGGCTGCTGGTGAAGCTGCAAGTGCTTCGGTGCATGGTGCCAACCGGTTAGGGTCCAATTCACTTACCGATCTGGTGGTGTTTGGTCGGGCAGTGGCGCTTAAATGTGCTGAAACCATCGATAAATCATCGCTGCATTCTGATCTGCCAAAAGATGCCGGAGAAGCAACGATTGCCCGACTGGATGGTTTGCGCCATGCGTCAGGCGGGACGCCGACTGCCGAGTTGCGATTGCAGATGCAGCGTGCCATGCAGGATCATTGTGCAGTTTATCGCACCGGTGAGACGCTTGATGCAGGCTGTAAAAGGATTGATGAAGTCTGGGCTGGTATCAGTGATGTAAAAGTAACGGATCGTTCGCTGATATGGAACTCTGATCTGATTGAAACGCTGGAATTCAGCAATCTCATTGCCCAGGCAGCTGTTACCATAAATGGTGCCGCCAACCGCAAGGAAAGCCGTGGTGCTCATGCGCGAGAAGACTATCCTGATCGTGATGACAAGAACTGGATGGTGCACACACTGGCTTGGAGTGATGAAGACAAACATCAGGTGAAACTGGGCAGCAGACCGGTACACAGCTACACATTAACCGATGATATTGATTATATCGAACCAAAAGCCAGGGTTTATTAAAAAAGTCAGGTAACCAAAATGGTTGAATTTACTCTCCCCAAAAAATCCAGAGTCAAAAAAGGCAAATCCTGGCCATCACCGGAAGGCAAGCGGCTAAAGGAATTCAAGATCTATCGCTGGTCTCCTGATGACTACAAAAATCCGCAGGTCGATACTTATTCAGTTGATCTGGACAAATGCGGACCAATGGTGCTGGATGCAATTATCAAGATCAAGAATGAGCAGGATCCGACACTGACTTTCAGGCGTTCATGCCGCGAAGGGATTTGCGGTTCATGTGCGATGAATATTGACGGCACCAATACTCTGGCCTGTACCAAGGCGATTGACGAGATCAAGGGCGCAGTAAAAATCTATCCGCTGCCGCATATGCCGGTGGTCAAGGATCTGGTTCCTGATCTGACGCATTTTTATGCGCAGCATCGCTCGATCGAACCATGGCTGAAAACCGAAACGCCAGAGCCTGAACGTGAATGGCTGCAATCTCCTGAAGATCGCGAATTGCTTGACGGGCTTTATGAGTGCGTACTTTGTGCATGTTGTTCAACATCATGCCCGTCATACTGGTGGAATGGTGACAGGTATTTAGGCCCTGCAATTTTGCAGCAGGCATATCGCTGGCTGATTGATTCAAGGGATGAGGCAACCGGTGAGCGACTGGATAATCTGGAAGATCCGTTCCGTTTGTATCGCTGTCACACGATTTTGAATTGCACCAAGGCTTGCCCCAAGGACTTGAACCCTGCAAGATCAATCGCACAGGTAAAGAAAATGCTGGTTGAACGACAGGTGTAATAATTTGCAGATAGCTTCAGTTATTGTTTCTGGGTTGGTTGCCGGATGGATTGTTGCGGGCTTTGCCCAACAAGCTATTGCGTTTGATTGCAACAAGGCCAGAACTGATGTTGAAACAGAGATCTGTGCCAATCCTGATGTCAAGCAGAGCGATGATGATATGGCTGATGCCTATTTTGCCCTGCGTGATCGTCTGGACAAGAAAAACCGCAAGCAACTGCTCAAGACCCAAAAATCATGGCTGCATTATCGCAATACAAGCTGTGGTGCCGTTGGTTCATGTATTGAGTCTGAAAACCGCTCGCATGAACAGGTGCTGCGCAATGCAACAAATGGTCTGGTGCCGGTATTTCGCTGGCAGCAGGGTGGCCGCAAAAAAATGGAAATTAAATTCCAGGCAGTGAAATTTGCCTTTCCGGTTGACAAGGGGCAGATGGCTTTCAACCGGGAAATTGCCAGACTCATCAAAAAATCAGGGTTTGGAAAACGGGTTGGTATTGAGGGAACCGGCAACTGGACTTATGAAAAGCTGGTTGAAATCAGCCTGATATCCGGACTGATGATCTCGGCAAGTGTCGATACTTATGAATTTACCGGTGGGGCGCATCCAAATGGCTGGAGTGATGGTATAAATATTGACCGGGCCAGTGGCAGGTTTTTACGGACAGGAGATCTGTTTGCAAAAGCTTCGGTTAAAAAGCTGATACGCAATTGCCAGGAACAGATCATCTCCGGTAAGGCCACTATATATAATGAATATGATGTGGATAAAATGGATCAATCCATCTCTGATCTGGAAGAAAACTATCCCGGTGAAGTCAAAAAGCATATTGGCGATCTGCATGAATGGCGGTTTGAAAAGGACAAGGCTGTGGTGATGTTTGATCCTTATGAAGTGGATTCTTATGCAGCCGGACCGTTTGAGTGTAAATTTGACTACAGCTATCTCAAGCCAATGATGTCCCATAGTGAATATCTGTCTCAATAATCAATGTACCTTGCCGGCAATGCCTGCCTTAATTATTTGAAAAGTGCTGTGGATCAGTTCGATGATGTCTGTTAACCCTGTTATATGAAAATTTTGCTGTTCAATTGACAATAGTGATGATTCCATGAATATCGAATTATGGAAATCTTTGAATCAGCACAGTTATTTTCAGCATTGGGGCAACCCACCAGACTGGAAATCCTTAAAACCATTGCCCCGTTTTCGCATGGCGAGGATGCCATGGGTATTCCTGCCGGGGAAATAGCCCGGATACTTGATCTGCCTGCTGCAACCTTGTCATTTCACCTGAAAGACATGACTTACAAGAAAGTTGTCAGAGCAACCAGATCAGGGCGCAAGGTTTTTTACCGGGTGGATATAGATACCTTGCTGCATGTGCTTGACGGGTTTGTAACTGAAATCTGTGAAATCTGACTGGTACAATCAAAGCGTCACATCTGGTATTAAGACCGGAGGAATTGAGGCTTGAAACCGGCACTATCCATGTTTAGTGTAAGTGCAGTTCAGGGCGTTTCATATTGAGTTGGTAACAAAACTTAATATGAAACGCTCAAATTTGATGACAGAAGCTAAAACCTGCATTTCATTCATATATATGAGCTGAAATGCTTTTAAGGGAGAATTTATCCATGGTTAAGGAATACGGACATTTTATTGGTGGTAAACATGTGGCTGGCACCAGCGGGCGCACAAGTGATGTTTATGACCCCAATACCGGTGAGGTTCAGGCGCGGGTCACTCTGGCCACAAAAGATGAATTGCGGGCTGCTGTTGAAAATGCCAAGGCAGCACAACCGGCATGGGCGGCAAAGAACCCGCAGGTTCGCGCCCGGGTGATGATGAAATATATTGATCTGGTCAATCAGGAAAAAGAGGAGCTGGCGCAATTATTGTCAAAAGAGCATGGCAAGACCATTCCTGATTCACATGGTGATATTTTGCGCGGCATTGAAACCTGTGAATTTTCACTTGGGGTAGCGCATCTGATGAAGGGTGAATATTTTGAAGGTGCCGGACCTGGAATTGACATGTATTCCATGCGCCAGCCACTGGGTGTGGTTGCCGGTATTACCCCGTTCAACTTCCCGGCAATGATTCCGATGTGGAAATTTGCCCCGGCCATCATGTGTGGCAATGCGTTTATTCTCAAACCGTCAGAACGTGACCCGGGTGTGCCGATGCGTCTGGCTGAACTGATGATTGAAGCTGGTCTTCCTGCCGGTATCTTGAATGTGGTCAATGGTGACAAGGAAAGTGTTGATGCAATACTGGATGATGAAGACATCCAGGCTGTCGGCTTTGTTGGCTCAACTGCTATTGCTGAATATGTTTATTCGCGCGCTACCGCCACTGGCAAGCGGGCCCAGACATTTGGTGGTGCCAAGAACCATATGATTGTCATGCCTGATGCCGATATGGACAAGGTGGTCGATGCGCTGATTGGTGCCGGTTACGGATCAGCTGGTGAACGCTGCATGGCAATTTCAGTGGCAGTGCCGGTTGGCAAGGATACGGCTGATCGACTGGTCAAAAAGCTTGCACCAAGAGTGGAAGCCCTGCGCATTGGTCCATCAAGTGACCGTGAAGCCGATTTTGGGCCAATGGTCAATGCAGATGCGGTCAAACGGGTAAATGGCTATATTGATGCCGGTGTCAGGGAAGGTGCTGATCTGGTGGTTGATGGCCGCGGCTTTACCA
Organism: Hyphomicrobiales bacterium; assembly: GCA_026990765.1. Taxonomy (GTDB): domain Bacteria; phylum Pseudomonadota; class Alphaproteobacteria; order Rhizobiales; family Aestuariivirgaceae; genus JALWJW01. Next base: position 10,113 of record JALXCV010000081.1, read on the forward strand.
TGCAGGGCTATGAAAACGGCTATTTTGTCGGTGGCAGCCTGTTTGATAATGTCACCCCCGACATGTCCATCTACAAGGATGAAATTTTTGGCCCGGTTCTGAGTGTGGTTCGTGCCGATACTTATGAAGAAGCAATTGATCTGCCAATGAAACATTCATATGGCAATGGCGTTGCCATATTTACCCGTGACGGTGATGCGGCGCGTGATTTTGCCAATCGGATCAATATTGGCATGGTCGGGATCAATGTGCCAATTCCGGTGCCCTTGGCCTATTTTACCTTTGGTGGCTGGAAGCGTTCCGGGTTTGGCGATCTGAACCAGCATGGACCCGATGCTTTCCGTTTCTATACACGGACCAAAACCGTTACCTCGCGCTGGCCTTCAGGAATCAAGGACGGTGCCGATTTCTCCATTCCGACAATGGACTGATAAATAGATAGTAGTGCTTGACAAAAGACCCGTTTGCACGCCAGCAATGCGGGTCTTTTTATTTTTACAGGCTGTGGTTGATTGTCGACGCTTACAGATAGATATTTTGGTCTGGTACGCACCGGGCTTTTGCTGGAGGATGACAGGCAACTGGAAATCATTGCCGAACTTGGTCGGCTGGCAGATGAACTGGTTGCGACCAGAAAACAAAAAACAAACGGATTGCTGGCCAGACTGTTTGGCAATGACAAGGCAACAGTGCCGATAAGGGGCATTTATATCTGGGGTGATGTCGGGCGCGGCAAAACCATGTTGATGGATCTGTTTTTTGACAATTTGCAGATCGAAAAAAAACATCGTGACCACTTTTTATCATTCATGCAATCGGTGCATTCTGAAATCCATGCTTTCAGGCAGAAACAAAAGGCCGGTGAAATATGGGAAGATGCTGATCCGGTAAGGCTGACAGCCCAGTCAATAGCTACAAAAACCAAAGTGTTGTGCTTTGACGAGTTTCAGGTTGGCGATATAACTGATGCAATGATACTGGGCCGGTTGTTTGATGCCCTGTTTGAACATGGGGTAACCGTGATTGCCACTTCAAACCGGTGCCCGGATGAACTCTACAAGGACGGTTTGAATCGACACGCATTTCTGCCATTCATCAAACTGTTCAAACAGCAAATGCGGGTGATCAGTCTGGATTCGCAAAAAGACTATCGCCTCAACAAGCTGGCGGGCAGCAAGCTTTATTACTGCCCGCTTGATGAGGAGGCTGCATATGCAATTCAAACCCGGTGGGAGGAACTGACCGAGCTTAAGACCGGGAAACCGGAAAGTCTTGTGGTCAGGGGGCATGAACTGGTTATTCCGGCGGCTGCACGCGGTGTGGCACGGTTTGATTTCGCCGATTTGTGTGACAAGCCGCTGGCAGGTGGTGATTATATTGCGATTGCTGGTGCCTACAGGACAGTAATTATTGAAAATATCCCGGTAATCAGAGCTGATCAGCGAAATGTGATCAAGAGGTTCATTGCACTTGTGGATGTTTTCTATGATCGTGGAATCAAGTTGATTGTTTCAGCGCAAGAAATACCGCGCAAATTATATGTTGAAGGTCCAGCTGTGTTTGAATTTGATCGAACCATTTCCAGGTTGATGGAGATGCAATCGGTGGAATATTGGGAACAAAATTCATCTCCGACCAAATGATGTCTTGAAGCGACGTTATATTCGGTCTAAGACAGCGACGATTTGAAGCACTCACAGAGGCAACGGCAAGGTCGCTAATGATGACCACTAAACCCGCAACTCAAAACATTCATCAAAGCAAAGGCAAAGCAAATGGCTCGCAAAAAAATCTCCCTCATTGGCGGTGGAATGATCGGTGGAACTCTGGCTCATCTGGCCGGACTGAAAGAACTCGGTGACATCGTAATTTTTGATATTGTTGACGGTCTGCCGCAGGGCAAGGCTCTTGATCTGGCACAAAGCTCAACTGTTGAAGGCTTTAACTGTGCCATGTCGGGTGCCAATAAATATGAGGGTATTGAAGGATCAGATGTGGTTATAGTAACTGCCGGTATTCCGCGCAAACCCGGCATGAGCCGCGATGATCTTTTGGAAATCAATCTTAAAGTCATGAGCCAGGTTGGTGCCGGTATTGCAAAATATGCCCCCGATGCGTTTGTAATCTGCATCACCAATCCGCTTGATGTGATGGTCTGGGCGTTGCAGAAATATTCCGGTGTGCCTGCCAACAAGGTTGTCGGCATGGCCGGGGTTCTGGATTCTGCGCGCTTTCGCTATTTCCTGTCAGAAGAATTCAATGTTTCGGTTGAGGATGTAACTGCCTTTGTGCTTGGCGGGCATGGTGACAGCATGGTGCCACTGGTGCAATATTCAGCAGTTGGCGGCATTCCGCTGCCTGATCTTATCGAGATGAAATGGACTACCCAGAAGCGGATTGATGATATTGTGCAACGCACCCGTGATGGCGGTGCTGAAATTGTTGGGCTGCTTAAAACCGGTTCTGCATATTATGCCCCTGCTTCATCAGCCATTGCCATGGCTGAAAGCTATCTGAAAGACAAAAAACGGGTAATGCCATGTGCTGCCATGGTTTCTGGTGAGTATGGGGTCAATGACCTTTATGTTGGTGTGCCAACCGTGATCGGCGCTGACGGGGTTGAAAGAATTATAGAAATCAAGCTTGGATCGAAAGAAAAGGCCCTGTTCAAAAAATCAGTCAATGCGGTTACCGGTCTGATGGAAGCTGCAAAGAAAATTGCTCCTGATCTGGCTTGAAACCACTCCTCTCTTAAGGAAATTGAATAAATGAATATTCATGAGTATCAGGCAAAGGCCGTTCTGAATGAATTCGGCGTTGCTGTTGCCAAAGGCATTGTTGCATTCAGTGTTGATGAAGCAGTTGCTGCGGCTGAAAAGCTTGGCGGTCCGGTCTGGGTAGTGAAGGCCCAGATCCATGCAGGCGGGCGCGGCAAGGGCGGTGGTGTCAAGGTGGTAAAATCAATTGATGAGGTTCGCGCTGAAGCTGAACGCATGTTAGGCATGAAGCTTGTTACCCATCAAACCGGGCCGGGCGGCAAGATCGTTCACCGGATATATGTGGAACAGGGATCATCGATTGAAAGGGAATTGTATCTTTCATGTCTGGTGGACCGCGAGACCTCGCGCATTGCCTTTATTGCTTCGACCGAGGGGGGGATGAATATTGAAGAAGTGGCAGCAGAAACGCCTGAAAAAATCGGCACATTTCATGTTGATCCTGCCACCGGATATATGCCGTTTATCGGTCGCAACATTGCGGCAGCGCTGAAACTTGAAGGCGTGCAGGTCAAGCAGTGTGTCAAGATGATAGCTCAGATCTATCGTGCCTTTGTGGAAAAGGACATGAGCCTTTTGGAAATTAATCCGCTGGTGGTAACCGGTGATGGTGATCTGTTGTGCCTTGATGCCAAGATCAATTTTGATTCCAATGCCACATACCGGCACAAGGATATTGAGGCGCTTCGCGATGAAACCGAAGAAGACCCCAAAGAGCTGGAGGCTTCCAAATATGATTTGAGCTACATTTCACTGGATGGTGAAATTGGCTGTATGGTCAATGGAGCCGGGCTGGCCATGGGAACCATGGATATTATCAAGCTTTACGGGGCTGAGCCTGCCAATTTCCTTGATGTTGGTGGCGGGGCCACAGCTGAAAAGGTAACTGCTGCTTTCAAGATCATTACTTCTGATCCTAATGTCAAAGGCATATTGGTCAATATTTTCGGTGGCATCATGCGCTGCGATGTGATCGCCGAAGGGGTGATTACGGCAGTAAAAGAAGTCGGTCTGAAAGTGCCGCTGGTAGTGCGGCTTGAGGGCACCAATGTTGAAATGGGCAAGAAAATCATCGATGAATCAGGTCTTAATGTCATATCGGCAGATGATCTTGATGATGCAGCCAGAAAAGTTGTTCAGGCCGTGAAGGAGGCTGCATAAATGTCTATTCTTGTTGACAAGAACACCAAAGTTATCTGTCAGGGACTGACCGGTGCCACCGGCACCTTCCATACTGAACAGGCAATTGAATATGGCACCACAATGGTTGGCGGGGTAACACCTGGCAAGGGTGGAACCCGGCATCTTGATCTGCCGGTATTTGATACGGTTGGTGAAGCGGTAGAAAAAACCGGGGCCACAGCCACCGCGATTTATGTGCCACCGCCCTTTGCAGCAGATGCAATTGTAGAAGCAATTGATGCTGAACTGGAACTGATTGTATGTATTACAGAAGGTATTCCGGTGCTGGATATGGTCAAGGTCAAGCGGGCGCTTGATGGTTCAAAGTCACGGCTGGTTGGTCCCAATTGTCCAGGTGTCATAACGCCGGGTGAATGCAAGATCGGCATCATGCCCGGTCATATTCACAAGCGTGGATCGGTGGGTATTGTTTCGCGTTCGGGAACCCTTACCTATGAAGCTGTAAAACAGACAACAGATGTAGGGCTTGGCCAGACAACCTGTATCGGTATTGGCGGTGATCCGGTCAAGGGAACAGATTTTATAGAAATGCTGGAAATGTTTCTGGCTGATGATGAGACAAAGCAGATTGTTATGATCGGTGAGATTGGCGGGTCTTCGGAAGAAGAAGCAGCGGAATTTTTGAAATCCAGCAAGGTGAAAAAGCCAACAGTTGGTTTCATTGCCGGGCGAACTGCTCCTCCAGGCCGGCGCATGGGCCATGCCGGTGCCATTATTTCAGGTGGCAAGGGCGGGGCTGAAGACAAGATTGAGGCTTTAAGTTCGGCGGGTGTGAAAATTGCACCTTCACTGGCGGCACTTGGAACTTCAATGATTGATATGATCAAATAATGGTGGACAATACAGTTTGGACTTTACCGGGTAACAAGTTTTGGTAAGGTCCAGACAACTGGCAGGACAAATATAAAGGACAGACCGGCGATAAAACGTCGCTGGCTGACAGGGAAATGGCCAAGAGCGATATTAATGATGCGTTTGAGCGCACGTCATTTTTGTATGGCGGCAACGCTGAATTTATCGAACAGTTACATGCACAATATCAGCGTGATCCGACAAGTGTGGCGAGTGAATGGCGCGACTGGTTTGATCAGCTTGGTGATGATGGTGAGGCGGTAATTGCAGAAGCTGCCGGGGCCTCATGGCAGCGCCCTGACTGGCCACCTGCTGAAGATGATGATCTGATCTCGGCAATGGATGGCAATTGGGGCGAGGTTGAAAAAGCTGTCGCTCCCAGGATTGTCAAATCCAGAGGTTCGCAGCTATCGCTTGAAGAACTGAAAATGGCAACGCTGGATTCGGTTCGCGCCTTGATGATGATCAGGGCCTATCGTATCCGTGGCCATCTGGCAGCCGATCTTGATCCGCTGAAATTGCGTGATGATGGTGATCAGCCAGAGCTTGATCCGCTTTCATATGGTTTCAGTGAAACCGATATGGATCGCGAAATATTCATCGATCAGGTGCTGGGGCTGGAATATGCCACTCCACGGAAGATTCTGGAGATTCTCAAACGCACCTATTGCTCAACTCTTGGCATAGAGTTCATGCACATTTCCAACCCGCAGGAAAAGAGCTGGTTGCAGGAACGCATTGAAGGGCCGGACAAGGAAATTGCTTTTACCAAAGAAGGTAAAAAGGCAATTCTGGCCAAGCTGATTGAAGCTGAAGGATTTGAGCATTTTCTTAATATCAAATATACCGGCACCAAGCGTTTCGGGCTTGATGGCGGGGAATCAGTGGTTCCCGCACTTGAGCAGATAATCAAGCGTGGCGGTGCCATGGGGGTCACAGATATTGTGCTGGGGATGGCGCATCGCGGGCGACTGAATGTGCTGGCCAATGTGATGGAAAAGCCGTTTACCGCCATCTTCCATGAATTCAAGGGTGGTTCATCCACACCTGAAGAAGTTGAAGGTTCTGGTGATGTGAAGTACCATCTGGGTTCATCATCAGATCGGGAATTTGATGGCAACAAGGTGCATTTGTCACTTACCGCCAACCCGTCACATCTGGAAATTGTTGATCCGGTGGTGCTGGGCAAGGCCAGGGCCAAACAGGACCAGAATGGCGACAAGGAACGCACCACCTGTATGCCGGTGCTTCTGCATGGTGATGCGGCATTTGCCGGGCAGGGTGTGGTGGCTGAATGTTTTGGTCTTTCCGGGCTGCGCGGGCATCGATCAGGCGGATCAGTGCATTTTATCATCAATAACCAGATCGGTTTTACCACCTCTCCCATCTGGGCCAGGTCATCGCCATATCCATCAGATGTAGCCAAGATGATCGAGGCGCCGATTTTCCACTGTAATGGTGATGATCCAGAAGCGGTGGTGTTTGCTGCCAAGATTGCTGCCGAGTTCCGGCAGATTTTTGGCAAGCCAGTGGTTGTTGACATGTTCTGCTATCGCCGTCACGGCCATAATGAAGCCGATGAGCCGTTCTTTACCCAGCCGCGCATGTATGAAAAAATCCGCGCCCATCCAACTGTCTCTGCCGTATATGGCAAGCGATTGATGGATGAAGGAATTATCGATGCTGATGAGCTTGAAAGTATGCGGCAGTCATATCGCAGGCAACTGGAAGCAGATTTTGCGGCAGCAGACAGCTATGTGGCCAACAAGGCTGACTGGCTGGATGGGGCGTGGGCCGGATTGAAGCGGGCCAGAGCCCTTGATGCACCGCGTCGCGGAATGACCGGTGTTGAAACCGATGTGCTAAAGAAGGTTGGCAAAACCCTGACCACGGTTCCAGACAATTTCAATATTCACCGAACCTTGAAGCGTATTTTCAAAAATCGTGCAAAGATGATTTCTGAAGGCAAGGGAATTGACTGGGCCATGGCTGAAGGGCTGGCTTTTGGTACATTGCTGTATGAAAATACCCCGGTGAGATTGTCAGGGCAGGATGTGCAGCGCGGAACCTTTTCCCAGCGCCACGCTGTTCTGGTTGATCAGAAAACTGAGGAACGATACACGCCGGTCAATTATATTGATGGTGGCAAGGGCGCACAGCTGGAAGTCATCAATTCGATGCTTTCAGAAGAGGCGGTCTTGGGGTTTGAATATGGTTATTCGCTGGCTGACCCGAATACGCTGGTCTTGTGGGAAGCCCAGTTTGGTGATTTTGCCAATGGTGCCCAGGTGCTGTTTGACCAGTTTTTGTCGTCAGGTGAAGCCAAATGGCTCAGAATGTCCGGTCTGGTCTGTCTGTTGCCGCATGGCTATGAAGGTCAGGGACCGGAACATTCATCAGCCAGGCTTGAGCGCTATCTGCAAATGTGCGCTGAAGACAATATGCAGGTGGCCAATTGCACCACACCGGCCAATTACTTCCATATTTTGCGGCGTCAGATGAAGCGTGATTTCCGCAAGCCGCTTATTCTCATGACACCCAAATCCTTGTTGCGGAACAAGAGATGCGTGTCAAAGCTGGAAGATTTTGATGCTGATTCAACCTTCCACCGCCTGTTGTGGGATGAGAAGGACCGCGAAAATGGAGGCCGCGAACTGGTGGCCAATGATAAAATACGCCGGGTGGTTCTGTGTACAGGCAAGGTGTATTATGATCTGTATGATGAGCGTGAAAAGCGCGGGATTGATGATATTTACCTGATGCGGATCGAGCAGTTATATCCGTTCCCGCATCGCGCTTTGATCAATGATCTGGCCCGATTCAA
>JALXCV010000082.1 GCA_026990765.1 Hyphomicrobiales bacterium
CACCAGCATGGTCAGGAACTGGCAGCCAGCGTGGCCGAAGCAATTCTGCATACTCCGATCCGCCATCACAGCGAGAATCAGCGCATGTCGCTGCCTGCCCGCATTGGTGCCCGCCATCCCCGGCTGGTATCGATTATTGAACAGATGGAAAATAATCTGGAAGAACCTTATTCGCCAAGTTATCTGGCAAAACAGGCAGGATTGTCAGCTCGCCAGCTTGAACGCCTGTTCCGGCGCTATCTTGATCGCTCTCCCAAGCGCTATTATCTGGAACTGCGACTGAAAAAGGCCCGGTCATTATTGCTGCAGACTGATATGTCAGTAATCAACGTGGCCCTGGCCTGCGGCTTTTCCTCTCCATCGCATTTTTCCAAATGTTATCGGGCATTTTACAACCGCACCCCATATCGCGAACGTGGCGTTCCGTCACTTGATTAGTTGTTCCTTAAGTAAACTTGTGCAATTATACGGGTGTGGCAAACAGGCAATAATACTGTTTTCTTTTGTCATTGTTGGATTTTACTGTTGGAAACCAGTTGCATAAGTGATAGTTAGCTGGCTTAGGGATTTTACGCGTAATAATAAAGATCTTTCGGGGTTCTTGTGAAGCTTTCATATCTGTCGAAAAAAAGCCGTGGGGCAAACCGAGTATTTGTCCCGGTGCTGGCAAGTTTTCTCATGCTGTCAGCATGTGCAGGACTGCCGGTTGAAGGCCCGAAAGCTTCAGATGTTGTCCGCTCTCATGAACAATCCAATACTTCCGGTTTTGTGCTGATTGATTTGAATAATGAAGTTGCCGATTATTTGAAACGGCAACCAAAACCTGAATTCAGTGATCGGTTCGGCAAGGGCAAGCCATCGCGCTCCGGGCGTATAGGAGTTGGTGATTCGGTTAGTGTGCAGGTCTGGGAAGCTGATCCAGCCGGTCTGTTTTCTTCTGCCGGTTCTGTAAATCGCGGCCTTATCCCTGAATCAGTTGTTGATCGCAGTGGTTATATTCAGGTGCCATTTGCCGGATCAGTAAAAGCTGCAGGCAGAACACCACGACAATTGGCAAAAGCCATTGAACGCAAGCTTAGCGATAAAACCGTTCAACCCCAGGTTCATGTAACCATAACCAAAAACGTCACCAACACGGTAACGATCACCGGTGATGTAAACCGGCCTTCTGTAGTACCATTGTCGTTAAAGGGCGATGATCTGCTTGATGTCCTGGCAGCAGCAGGGGGCGCCAAACATGCAAGCTATGCAAGTCTGGTAACCCTGACCCGTGGCAACACAATTGGCCGTGCATATCTGTCTTACATTTTGAACTCACCGCGTGATAATGTTTATCTGCGTGGTGGTGACAATATTAATATTGAATTCAAGCCACAGACTTTTTCAGCTTTTGGGGCTGTTGATAAAAAAGGCAGACACGATTTTACTGCTGCTCGCCTGAGCGTACTTGAAGCAATAGGCATGGTATCAGGCCTGTCAGACCGGCGCGCTGACCCGCGCGGGGTTTTCCTGATGCGTTTTGAAGATGCAAGGATTGTCCGGCAACTGGCAAAAAATGAGATAACAGATAACCGCAAGATCATACCTGTCATATACAGAATCGATCTGAAAGATCCCAATCAGTATTTCTTTGCCCAGGTAATTGGCCTGCATGACAAGGACATTATCTATGTTGCCAATGCCCCGTCAGTTGAAATTGACAAGTTCCTGACCATTGTTGGCAAGGCCGTGGGAGCCAGCAATGCAGTTGCCGGCGGTGTAGTCAGGTTCGGCGGCCTGTAGAGTAACCGGCCATACCTTTCATATATCAAAACGCCCATTTTACCAGTAACTGGGACTTTGTCCGCGCCTCGCTGTGTTGTTTCCTGTGCCGCACGCAAAAAAATCGCCGGGGTTTTAATCCGGCGATAATTTAAATTATTTTGTTTTTGACTGATTTAAATAATCTGTCTTGCTATCTGGATCAGCTGTGCGGCACTTTCATCGACAGATTGTTCAGAAGTATCAAGAGAAACATGGGCCCGTGCCATATTATTCTGTCTTGATTGCAGCAAATGTTTCAGCTCACGCACTGCACTGCTTTTATTCTCTGAAATTGAAGTGTTGTTTTGCTTTGCCACACGTTCAATATGCTCTTCCGGCGATGCCTTGATCCAGATTGTATCGTAGTTCTTTAACATCAGATCAAAAGCCTTGCCCGATTGTGGCAGGTCTTCACTGGCTTCAACAATCCTGTTGCCGCCTTTTTCCTTGACCAGTTTCTGCATTGCTTCCAGCTCATGACGATGCACACTGTCCTGGCCCCCCAATGATGCCAGATCAGAAACCGGCATGCCGGCGGTCTTGCTTACCAGATCGGTAAAGTTGATGAATGGCAGCTCAAGCTCATTGGCCAGCATCTGTCCCAGAGTAGACTTTCCAGCCCCCCTCAGTCCGATCAGGGCAATACCCTTGCTCTTGCCGCGGGGGATGGCCTCAAAGTTTGATTTTAGCAATTGCAGGGCTTTTCTTTGTCCTGCCGGGTCCAGACGGTTGACGAAATTGGCCAGGGCATTTGTCGATATTTCAACGTCTGGGCCCTTGACCAGTTCGCTTACGGACACCTCTATTACTTCGGCAATACGCTCAATCAGCTTGAGCGAAATATTGGCCTGACCTTTTTCCAGCTGTGAAAGATACCGCTCGGAAATATTCGTCTGTTCAGAGATTATCCGCCTGGGAAGGGACATTTCAATCCGGCGTTTGCGGACCCGTTCACCAACCATTGCGTTTATATTTTCCATCATTTTCTTAATTACACTTCCTAGAATTGCTGAAACCTCATAGTTTTTTACCCCTAGCATATTTTTTCAAGCTTAGGCAAATAAAAACTAACTATATGTCGTTGGATGTAGCTAGCTGGTTAATCTGGCGGTTAATAATTAGAGGAAAATGGTGCTAATATATGTTGAAAATAATATATTACATCCCTGAATTTAGCTAAAAAACTACCAAAAGCATCATAATTAGGTGTTTGCTGCGACCTGTTAACCTAAATAATAATTTATATAACTGGCGCCAAGCTGAATTTATAAATTTGTACACAAGAGTAATAAAATGCACATATAGTACATATATAGATGAACGATGTATTATTTATCATACATCATTCCTTGATCTATAAATTAAAAAACTGCCGGTTTATCCTGTGTTCATCCCATCATCTTGCTCTCCAGTAAAAAAATCTGGTCATCAGGTTTTGTTGAAAATTTAAAATTAATCCGCATACGTACAGGTTTTCACCATATCTGCTCTTTAACAGATATGGCAGAAAACTGCCAATACTAAAGTATATGACATTTTGATGGTCAAAATTTGGCAGAGAATTTCAGCATTGGTGCGGTTCGTGCTTGAATGGATTCAAGTATTCACTTGCCGATATTAGGCAGGTATTGCAAGGCAAGGCCGTTCATTTCTGCAAAATTAATTCAACTTTACGATACACTCGCTAATACCAAACCTGACTGATTGAGGGCAGGTTTTGCAGCACTATTATCAGTCATTATCTGCTGAATGGTCTAATTATCATCCATCTTCAGGGCATTGATAAATGCGTCCTGTGGAATATCGACCTTGCCGAACTGGCGCATTTTCTTTTTGCCTTCTTTTTGCTTGTCGAGCAATTTGCGCTTGCGGGTTATATCACCGCCATAGCACTTGGCGGTAACGTCCTTGCGCAGGGCGCCAATGGTTTCGCGGGCCACGATCTTGCCACCAATAGCGGCCTGAATCGGAATTTTGAACAAATGGCGTGGAATCAGGTCTTTCAGCTTCTCGCACATACCTCGCCCGCGCTGTTCGGCCCGGCCACGATGCACAATCACTGACAGGGCATCAACCGGTTCGCCATTGACCAGAATTTGCATTTTCACCAGATCACCCGGTTCATAGCCGTGCAGCTGGTAATCAAAGCTGGCATAACCGCGAGTGACCGATTTCAACCGGTCGTAGAAATCAAAAACCACTTCATTTAATGGCAGTTCATACACAACCATGGCCCGGCTGCCAGCATAGGTCAGTTCCTTTTGCCGCCCCCGGCGGTCTTCACACAATTTCAGCACTGATCCGAGATATTCATCGGGTACCAGAATGGTCGCCACGATCCATGGTTCCTCCATCCGGTCAATCTTGACTACATCAGGCATATCTGCCGGATTATGCAATTCCAGCATCTCGCCATCATTGAGGTAGACATTATAGATAACTGATGGTGCTGTAGTGATCAGGTCAACATTGAATTCCCGTTCAATCCGCTCGCGAATGATTTCCAGATGCAAAAGCCCGAGGAAACCGCAGCGAAAGCCAAAGCCCAGCGCCGCAGAAGTCTCCATCTCAAATTCAAAGCTGGCATCATTTAGACGCAATTTTGACATGGCAACCCTGAGGTCTTCAAATTGCGCATTATCCACCGGGAAAAATCCGGCAAACACTACCGGTTGCGCCGGTTTGAAACCAGGTAAAGCTTTTTCACAAGGATTTTTGACCTCAGTTACCGTATCGCCAACGCGTGTATCTGCAACTTCCTTGATGGCAGCGGTAAAAAACCCGATTTCTCCAGGTCCAAGCTTTGCCACATTTTCAATTTTCGGTCTGAAAACCCCAACCCGGTCCAGCAGATAATCAGCCTTGGTGGACATCAGCCTTATCTTTTGGCCCTTTTTCATTTCGCCATCAATCACCCTGACCAGAACCACAACCCCAAGATAAGGGTCATACCAGCTGTCAACCAGCATGGCTTTCAGCGGGGCGTTTGCATCGCCTTTCGGGGCGGGCAACACATTGACAATAGCTTGCAGAACCTTGTCGACGCCAATTCCGGTCTTGGCTGATATTTCAACCGCATCAGAAGCATCAAGCCCGATTACATCTTCAATCTGTCGGCGAACCCTGTCTGGTTCGGCAGCCGGCAGGTCAACCTTGTTGAGGACTGAAACGATTTCATGGTCATTGTCGATTGCCTGATAAACATTGGCCAATGTCTGGGCTTCCACACCTTGTGATGCGTCCACCACCAGCAATGAGCCTTCAACCGCTGCCAGTGACCGGTTGACTTCGTAGGCAAAATCCACATGGCCTGGAGTGTCGATAAGGTTGAGAACATATTTCTCGCCATCAGGCGCCACATAGTCAAGCCGTACTGTCTGGGCCTTGATGGTAATGCCGCGTTCACGCTCCAGCTCCATCGAATCCAGAACCTGTTCTTTCATGTCGCGCTCGGCCAGGCCTCCAGTGATCTGGATGAGCCGGTCGGCAAGAGTGGATTTGCCATGATCAATATGGGCAACTATGGAAAAATTGCGAATGTGTGATAGGTCAGTCATGGCACAGGCTTTTGACACCGGCACGCGCCAAGGTCAAGCCTTGTATGAGAACATTGCATGGATGGTTTCAAAACAAGCCATTATACTTAGCCTAATGTATTGTTTGCGCTTGCTGGTAACTACGCGTAAAAATGTTGCATTGCATATAAGATTTTACAGGCAGATTGATGAACAGGCTATCTTTAGGGCGCGAATTTCCTGCAATATCCAGAAGTGACTGGGAACAACAGCTAGCTGCAACCATCAAGAATGGTGGTGTTGAAAAGCTGGTATCGACAACCCTGGATGATATTGCCATTGAGCCGATATATGAGACCCCGCAAAATCTTTTTGTCTCGCCCTTGCCGATAAATGACCTGATCGAACCATGGAGCATTATGCAGCGGGTTGATATTCCTGATATTGAACAGGCCAATGACCAGATACTGGATGACCTGAAAGGTGGAGCCAGTGGTCTTGCCCTTGTCGGGCAGAATTCTGCAAGTGCCAATTCATACGGGCTGCAACTGGCCAGCAGTAAAGATATCAAGCTTTTAACGCAAGGGGTTGATCTGGACCTGATATCGGTTCGCCTTGATGCTGGCAGAGACAGTTTTTCAATGGCAAGAATGCTGCTCGACCTATATAGCTCGCGCAAACTGGATTTAAGCCGTTGCCGGCTTGCTTTTGGCATCGATATGATTGCCGACATGGCACATACCGGCACCCCGGTGAACCTGCCAAATCTGTCCCAGATTTATACTCTGGCTACAGATGCCGGTATGCAGGATGGCATATATTGCGGTGATGGCCGGGTATATCATGGTGGTGGAGCAACACCGGCCCAGGAATTGGGTTTCACCATTGCATCTGTCATCCAGCAAATGCGGTTGCTGGAAGAAGCAGGCTTTACACCAGACAAGACCTGGCCGTATTTCTCCATGCTGTTAACATCTGATGCTGACCAGTTCATGAGCATAGCCAAACTGCGTGCTGCCCATATTCTGTCAGCGCGGCTTGCACAGGTGCTGGAAGTTGCCCCGCGCCCATTGCAACTGCATGTGGAAACCTCAATGGCGATGATGAGCCGCAATGATCCATATGTGAACATGTTGCGCACAACTATTGCCAGCTTTGCCGCCGGTTGTGGTGGTATCAGTTCGCTCACCGTTCTGCCATTTACAAGTTGTATAGGTTTGCCCGACGGTTTTGCCCGCCGCATGGCCCGCAATAACCAGACGATTTTGCAGGGTGAAAGTTCAATCGGCAAGGTTAGTGATCCTGCTGCCGGTTCCGGTTATGTCGAAGAGTTGAGTTTGCAGCTGGCGGCAAAAGCCTGGGAAATCATGCAGGCGGTTGAAGCTGAAGGCGGGATGATTGCTGCCCTTATGGATGGCCATGTGCAAGGACAGATTGCTGACCGGGCCACACGTCGTAAAGATCTGATAAACCGGCGCCAGATCGGCCTTACCGGTGTCAGTGAGTTTGCCAATATTGATGAAATCCCGGTTACTGTTCTCACAGATTTCAAGCCACTCACACCAGAAACTGAAAAACCGCTTTGCCCGGTAATCCCGCAACAGCGCCTGGCCGAACCGTTTGAAAAACTGCGCCAGATTGCCGATACGTCCCCGATGAGACCGTTAATATTCTTAAAAACCATAGGCAGGCCGGCTGATTATTCAATCCGGGCCAACTGGGCTGAAAACCTGTTTGCTGCAGCAGGGATCAAGGCCGTAAGGGGTGGAGATTTTGCCAGCAGTGGTGCGCGGCTTGCCTGTATCTGTTCATCAACGCCATTATGTGAAGAGCAGGGTGAAACCATTGCCCGCCAGTTAAAACATGAAGGGGCTGAAAAGATCTACATGACCGGAAAAGTTGCAACCGGTGAAGATGAAATGCGACAGGCTGGAGTTGATACATTTCTTTATGCCGGAATGGATATTGTCAAACTGTTGACAGGAGCACTTGCCGCATGAGCCAGATACCCGATTTCAGCAAGATCGCCTTTGCCCCGCCAGCTGCAATTGAAAAGTCAGATGAGCATTCATTCATGACACCGGAAGGGATCAGGATGAAAACTGCCTATAGTTGTAATGACCTGGCCGGGCTGGATTTTCTGCATACATGGCCGGGCAATGCCCCCTTCTTGCGTGGTCCATATCCAAGCATGTACACAACAAGGCCATGGACCATCCGCCAATATGCCGGTTTTTCAACAGCAGAAGATTCCAATGCCTTTTACCGCCGCAATCTGGCTGCCGGACAAAAAGGTCTGTCAATCGCCTTTGATCTGGCTACTCATCGCGGCTATGATTCGGACCACCCACGGGTTGCAGGTGACGTTGGCATGGCTGGAGTCGCCATTGATTCCATCTATGACATGCGCACCCTGTTTGACGGAATCCCGCTCGACAAGATGAGCGTTTCAATGACCATGAACGGTGCGGTTTTGCCGATCATGGCGCTATATATTGTGGCGGCAGAAGAACAGGGCGTGGCGCCTGAACAACTGACCGGGACCATTCAAAATGATATTTTGAAAGAATTCATGGTCCGCAATACCTATATTTATCCCCCTGACAAATCCATGGTGATCATATCTGACATTTTCAAATATACCGCCGCCAATATGCCAAAATTCAACTCGATCTCGATTTCCGGCTACCATATGCAAGAAGCAGGTGCATCGGCTGATCTTGAACTGGCCTATACGCTGGCTGATGGTGTGGAATATGTCAGGGCCGGTATCAATGCAGGGCTTGAAGTTGACAGATTTGCTCCGCGCCTGTCATTTTTCTGGGCCATAGGCATGAATTTCTACATGGAAATTGCCAAAATGCGCGCCGCCAGAATGCTATGGGCAAAATTACTGAAGCCTTTTGCCCCCCAAAACCCCAAATCCCTTTCCCTGCGCGCCCATTGCCAGACTTCCGGCTGGTCACTGACCGCGCAGGATGTGTTCAATAATGTAACCAGAACCTGCATAGAAGCCATGGCGGCAACCCAGGGCCATACCCAGTCCCTGCATACCAATGCCCTTGATGAAGCTTTGGCCCTGCCGACTGACTTTTCTGCCCGTATTGCCCGCAACACCCAGATATTCTTGCAGAGTGAAGCTGCAACCAATCGGGTCATTGACCCATGGGGGGGTAGCTATTTTGTTGAAAATCTGACTCATGAACTGGCGCAAAAGGCCTGGGGACATATTGAAGAAGTTGAAAAGCTGGGCGGTATGGCAAAGGCCATTGCTGCCGGTGTTCCAAAATTGCGGATTGAGGAAGCAGCAGCGCGCACTCAGGCCCGAATTGATTCAGGCGAGCAGACAGTGGTCGGGGTGAATAAATATCTGGCAGATGAGGAAACCGAAATCGATGTTCTTAAAGTCGATAATGCTTCGGTGCGCTCGCAACAGCTGGAAAAACTCAAGCGCCTGAAAGCCGAGCGCAATGAAAATGAGTGCCAGGCATCACTTGACCAGCTGGCAAAAACCGCTGTGACCGGCAATGGCAATCTGCTGGCAGTTGCTATTGATGCAGCAAGGGCAAAAGCCACGGTTGGCGAGATTACCCGGGCGCTGGAGAAATCCTGGAACCGGCATGTGGCCAGGGTCCAGGTGATCAAGGGCGTTTATCGCGATGCTGCCGGTGAAGAAATGCGTGGTGAAATTGATCGCACCCGCCAGATGGTTGCCGCCTTTGCAGAAGCCGATGGTCGCCTGCCAAAAATCCTTGTAGCCAAGATGGGCCAGGATGGTCATGATCGCGGCCAGAAAGTAATTGCTTCGGCCTTTGCTGATCTGGGGTTTGATGTGGTTATCGGGCCGCTGTTCCAGACCCCTGAGGAAGTTGCAGCCCAGGCAAAATCAGAAAAAGTGCATATAGTCGGGGTATCATCACTTGCTGCCGGTCACCTGACGCTGATCCCGGCCCTTAAACAGGCGCTGGAGGAAAATGATTGTGCTGATACAATGGTGGTTGCAGGCGGGGTTATCCCGCCGCAGGATTTTGCAGCCATTTACAAGGCCGGTGCATCGGCAATCTTCCCGCCAGGAACCGTTATATCTGATGCAGCCCGTTCACTGCTGGAAGATCTCAACCGCAAGCTTGGTTATTATCAGGGCTGACAGGTTCAGACTTTGCTTGTCTGGGCGTTGATCTGCTTGGCAACGAGCCAGGAAATTGGCACAGCAATAACAAAACCTGTAACTATGCCAGCCAGCAATAAAGCTGTTGAACTGGAATTGATAACCAGTGCCGCAACCATCAAAATGCCAGCCAGAGTTGGCGATGCAATAACATAGATCAGCAAGGCAATTTTGGTCATTTTTCTTTCCCTTTCAGATTTTGAATAATTACAAACAATTATGGCAACCATCGCCCTGATTCTCTTTGATTTAACTCAATTTGCCAATGTGCATTATTGTCGCCTGACAACATGGCATGGCTTTTGCTTTCAATTATTCATGATTTCACGACGCTCACTTTTTACCATCGCTTCAGCCGCCGGATTTGTGGCAGCAGCCCAACCCGCCAAAGCCTTGCAGCTGATTGGCAATAGCGGCATTGCTTCTAATGCCGGATTTGACCAGTCCCGCAAGATTCAGCATGCCATCAATCGCCTTGCCAGAACCGGCGGGGTGCTGTATCTGCCTGCTGGTATCTATATTGCCAACCAACTGAAGCTCCCGGCAGGAGTGCAGCTGAAAGGTGATACGGGCCAAACCAGAATAGTTCTTGGCCGTTCAGCCGACTATCTGCTGAAAATGGAAAATTCAAAAAATACCGTTATTGACGGAATAATATTTGATGGAAATAACCGGCTTTTGCAACGCTCTGGCCGAGCCGCACTGGTCACAGCGCAAAACTGCAAGGACCTGATGATAAAAAATTGCGGAATAACCAACAGTGCCGCCAATGGGTTGTTTCTGCGCAAATGTTCAGGTCACATCAGCACCAGTAATTTTTCCAACTGCCTGTCATCGGCAATATACTCGCTTGATTCGAAAGCTCTGGATATCTCATTCAATAATATTCATGATATTGGCGATAATGGCATTCTTGTCTGGCAATCTGAAAAGCGTGAAGATGGCTCAAGGGTTCACGACAACACAATATCGCGGATTTTCGCCAAAAGTGGCGGTGATGGGCCATATGGCAACGGGGTATTCATCTGGAAAGCTGGATCGGTGAGTGTAAGCAATAACCGGATTTCAGATTGTGAATTTTCTGCCATCAGGGATAATTCCGGCAATAATGTAACCATGACCGGTAATAATTGCGCCAGGCTAGGCGAGGTGGCTCTATATGTGGAATTTGCTTTTGATGGCGCCATTGTTTCAGACAATCTGGTTGATGGAGCATCATTGGGTGTTTCCATAACCAATTTCAATGATGGTGGCAGGCTGGCCATCTGCGCCAATAATGTCATTCGCAATATTAACGGCCCCAAAGGCATGGCTGACAACCAGTCAGTGGGTATCGCGGTCGAAGCTGATACTATTGTAACAGGGAATATTGTAGAGAACGCAGATCAGTGTGGCATCTGGCTGGGCTGGGGCAGATATTTGCGTGATGTTTCTGCCACCGGCAATGTGGTCCGCAACTGTCCGATAGGGATTTCACTTTCCATGGCCAAAGGTGCCCGCAATTGTCTGGTTGCCAATAATATAATCCGGGCAGCCAAATACCCGATTGTCGGCATGGACCATCAAAAAATTGTAACCGGCGACTTGTCGAGGGGCCGCAACAAGGTGCCATCACAATTTACAATCACCGGCAATCAGGTAAACCGGTAGAAATTTTGTCCCAAAACGAAACACTGTTAACCATGTTACTTGCAATGATCGTGCTAACTCGTCTGATTTACAAAAAAAACTACAATTTATTTTAATATTTTGTTAAGTTGTATTTCAGGGGCGTTAGTTGCGTAGAAGTTGAGTATGACATCTCGCTTTGCTGTTTGCCTCATGGAAAAATGCGACCATCTTATGGAGGCTAGAGATGAAAAAACTTATTGGACTTACAATAGCAGGAATGGTTCTTGCATCACCTGTAATGGCTCAGCAATTACCACCGGACACAGCCAAGCCGGGTGAATGCTATGCCAAGGTACTGGTGCCGGCAACTTTCAGAACAACTACCGAGCGGGTTCTGACCCATGTTGGCGGTGAGAAATACACTAAGACCCCCGCAATATACAAAACCGTTGATAAGCGGGTGCTGGTCGAAGATGAAAGCTATGAATTGATAGTTGTTCCGGCAACCTATGAAATGGTTACGGAAACTATCATGATTGAACCTGAAAGGGTGGTAAAATCAGTAATCCCTGCCACTTATCGCACTGTGACTGAACGGGTGCTGGTTTCACCGGCAAGGACAATGTGGAAACCGGGTCGTGGTGCATTTGAAAAACTTGATTCAGCTACTGGTGAAATCATGTGCCGGGTGGAAATTCCGGCCAAATACACAACCTACTCCAAGCAGGTTATTGCAACCCCGGCCAATACTACGGAAAAAACCATTCCGGCCAAATATGCAACTATCAGCCGCCGGGTAATGAAAACCCCGCCATCAACTGAGAAAAAAATCAAACCGGCCAAATACAAGACCATTCAGGTAAAAGAGCTGGTTACTCCTGAACAGTTTGAGATGATCAGGATTGAGCCGAAATACTCAACCATTGAAAAACGTGAAATGGTCAATGCTGAAAGCGTCCAGTGGCGTCAGATTCTTTGTGAAACCAACACCACCAAGGATGTTATTTTGAAAATCCAGAAGGCTCTTGTTCGCTCCGGTTATGATCTTGGCACCCAGCCAAATGGTAATTTCGGTCCGGCAACCAAGGCTGCCATCCGCAAATTCCAGCAGGCAAACGGCTTGCCAACCGGTGGCCTTACCATCTCAACCCTTCGCAAGCTTGGCCTTTAAAAAAACTCCTGCAAACATTGTTCAAGGGTCGGGAATTTCCCGGCCCTTTTTTGTTGCTGTGTACAATAAACCGGTTGAATTGCACAATGAATATAGCCATTAAGAGATATCACAGTATATGAAAGAGCAATAATGTTTGATTATTCACTATTACACTGGACCACATTCCTGACTGCCGCTGTGTTGTTAAATCTGGCGCCTGGCCCTGATATCGCATTTATCCTCGGCCAGACCGTGCGCGGTGGCCAGCGCTCCGGCTTTGCCGCCATGTTTGGCATCTGGACCGGAGCCTTTGGTCATGTGCTGATGGCAGCAGCAGGCCTGTCGGCTATTCTGGCAACATCAGCTACAGCTTTTTCTATCGTCAAATGGGTGGGTGCCAGCTATCTTATCTGGCTTGGCATTCAGGCGCTTCGGTCAGATGGCGGCTCTTTCATTTCTGAAAAAGTTGAAACCAGCCCTGATCTGTTGCCGATATTCCGGCAGGGCATTCTGGTCGCAATTCTCAACCCGAAAGTCGCCATCTTCTTTTTGGCCTTCCTGCCACAATTTGTAGTAACAGGTGCCGGTCCGGTCTGGGCACAATTGTTTCTGCATGGCATTTTGATAATAATAGTCGCCGCCTTCATCGAACCTCCACTGGTTGTAACCGGTGAAAAACTGACCAACAGATTGCGCAATAACCCGTCTTTCGGCAAATGGCTGGATCGCAGTCTTGGAACAATTCTCATGGCTCTTGGCATCAGGCTGGCCATGCAGCAGCGCTGATGTGAATGTCGATCAAACAATATAACGCCAATGCCCGGTTCGCAGGTGCACTGTTCCTGCTTGCCATATTCGCCGCCATTGCCGGTGGTGCCATGATTGATGCAGTGCTGGGAAAACCCGATTTTGCTGCAAACTTCATGGCCGGCAAGATGATACTTTCATCGGGTGTTGCCCTTGAATATGTAAATGGCATTGCAGTAATCGGCATTGCTGCCTTTCTGTATCCGGTTCTGCGCCAGCATAATGAAGCTATAGCCATATTCTATGTCGGATTTCGGCTTGTCGAGGCAATATTATATCTGCTTGGTGCAACCATACCGCTGGTAATGCTGGCGCTTGCTTCCAGGGGCGTCATGGCAAATTCCCAGACACTTGTTCCCCTGCTTGCCCTGCGCTCCGGCATGATGGAACTTGCAGTTCCGGTTTTCTTGAGCCTTGGATGTCTGCTGCTTAATTACTCATTCTTTAAGACCGGAATAATCCCGCGATCTTTATCCATCTGGGGCCTGATAGCCGCAGTGCTGGTATCAATAGGAAACATATGGGCCTGGCCAGCTTTGGTTCAGATAGCCCTTGTACTGCCTGTCCTGTTTTACGAAATCGTTTTGGGCTTGTGGCTGATAATAAAGGGTTTTTACCCGTCACAATAAAGATTGACGGTAGTGAAATGATTTTAACGCTTTTGAATGCGACCATGCAGGTTAACCTTATATAAGTAAAACTGGTGTAATAGATATCTACGGGTACCTGGATCGATTGATCAGGCTGCATGATGCGAAAACCCCCAAGTTGGTTTTGACCCAACATTTCCAAAAAATAATCCGGTAACCACTACCACAGCCAGCATTATTTGTGCTGTGTCTGAAAAGTTATGGAATAATCATGGGCAGGAGTTGTACTAATGAATTTAACAGTACCTTTCAAAGATCACATTATCTATCATCATCATTTGAAAGAGGTTTTCCTTCATTGCCGCTATTTACGATCAGATGGAAGTGAATTTACCGGTGATGTTATTGCTGTCTCAAATGAACTTGTTGTTATTGAGGGCGGCACGAAAGTTTTGCCTGGACAGGGTGAAAATGTAATTTTGTATATTGATCAGCTTGGCCGAATGGAAGGAAGATCATCCCTTATAGACATGGGCATGAGGTTGATACATTTGAATGTCAATGATCGGCAAAAGCAAAGACTGGCTTCGAAAATTGAATCACTGGATGAAACCGGCAAAATTGCCGGGGAGATAGAAAAGCCTGTCAAAAACAACAAATTGATTCTTTCCGATGGCAGCGTTCATGATTGTGTTGTCAGTGGGGTTTCACTGTGGGGAATGTTTATCACTACAACTGCCAATCCTTCAATCGATGAAAGGGTACAGGTTGGCAATCTGGTTGGTTTCGTCAATCGCAAGGATAAAGATGGCATTCGCGTTGCATTCAGACATAACAAGCCGCAAAACGCAATGTCGAGGCACTTCCCGCGTTTGTAACCATTATATGCTCTTTTGCTGTTAACAAGGCCTGCCTGTTTTACGATCATATCATGCCAGCTTGCCATAATGATGATTACTGCATGGCAATTTCTGCAATTTGTCCACTTGCATGTGCGTAGGTGATAGTGCAAAATCCCCGCTATCAGGCGGGTGTAGCTCAATTGGTAGAGCGCTAGCTTCCCAAGCTCGAGGTAGCGGGTTCGATCCCCGTCGCCCGCTCCAGTTCATATTTATGTGACAATTTAAAGCTTGTTATGTCCGCAACTCCACCTATCTTGGTCTGTAACCGCAAAACAAACAGGAAAACAATATGAGCTATCACTTTTCAAAAACCGTAAACATGTCGCATGATGCGGCCATAGAGCATGTAACTTCAGTACTTGCCGATCATGGGTTTGGAGTTTTGACCACTATTGATGTCAAGGCTGCCATGAAAAAGAAGATCGACAAGGATATTGACCCCTATACAATTCTTGGTTCTTGCAGCCCGTCGCATGCCTATCAGGCAATAATGGCTGAGCCACATATTGGCACCATGCTGCCATGTAATGTGATTGTTCGCCATACCGGTGAAAATACATGTGAAATTTCTGCCATTGATCCACTGGCTTCAATGATGGCAATCAAAAACGAATCGCTGGGTGAAGTTGCAACCGAAGTGCAAGGCCTGGTCAAACAAGTTATGGAAGCCATATAACACCATGAGTACAGCGCGGGCATTTCGATATTATGTCAGGTCTCCTGATGGCAAGGCCATTTTCGGCTTTGACATGGAAAAAGCTGCAGAAATGACTGCTCTGGAATATGGCGATGGCGCCTTTGTAATTGATACTGTCGCCAAGAATTACGACCCGATGGTATCTGAGGTGATTGGTGGTGAATTGCTGATTGCCGGTATTTCCGGTTGGGCCACCGGCAGGCCAGGCGGTCTTGACGAGGATTTTGTTGAATCTGTCAAAAAAGGCCATATTGCCATACCGCACGCATTTCTGGCCAAGGGGGCTGATGTGAATGCCAGGGATGTGCATGGCTCACCGGCCCTGCATTGGGCAGTTGGCGGTGGTCATGCTGAAATTGTTCGTATCCTGCTGGAATCAGGTGCCGATATTTCGGCAACTGATGCCAATGGCCTGTTGGCAATTGATGTTGCCCGAAAACGAAACCTGTCGGAAATCATCAGCTTGCTTGAAGCTGCGTAACCCAGATCTTACAGCTTGTCATACTTCTTTGCAGTGCCACGTGCCTTGTCCACCGGGTATTTTTCGCCATTGCGAATAATCTTGTCACTGGCTGCCTGCATCAGGTCTATGCCGGCCCGTTCTGCCACTAACAGCAGATAAAGAAGCACATCAGCGCATTCTTCTTCCATTTTGGCCCGTATTACGCCAGAATCCGCCATCTTTTCAAACTCGTCATCCTTTATCCATTGCGTCACTTCCAGCAGTTCGCCAGCCTCCAGATTCAGCGACACTATAAGGTCTTTTAATGAGTGAAACTGCTTCCAGTCTCGCGCATCTCGGAACTCGATCAATCGGGCAGTCAGCCCTTCAATAGTATTGTTTTGCATTTTTCAACCTGTCGAATCTGTCGCACCTGTTTGTCCAGTTTTGGCTTTATGGCAGGTTGCTTTACATGAACAAATTATGATAGTGCAATATGTCTTTACATTCATATTTTGCGAACCATTTGCAACAACGCCCGGGATTTTCTTTTAAAAGGGCATAGTGGACCCATACCGGGACAGTTGGTCGTGAATGTGAAAAAAAGCGGTTTATGAAATTGTTCATCTGTTAAGGAAGGAAGAGAAATGCCAACATTTGTGCACACAGACAAGTGCGACGGTTGCAAGGGCGGGGAAGTTACCGCATGCATGTACATTTGTCCAAACAACCTGATGAAGCTCGATACAGATCGTATGAAAGCTTTCAATCAGGAACCTGAACAGTGCTGGGAATGCCAGTGCTGCGTTAAAGCATGCCCGCAGCAGGCTATCGAAGTCCGCTCATTCCAGGACTGGGTACCAATGGGTGGCGCTGCTATTCCAATGCGTACAGATACTGCAATCATGTGGACCATCAAATTCCGTGATGGTGGCGTTGATCGTTATAAATTCCCGGTACGCACAACCCCTGTAGGATCAATCGATCCATATGGCAACAAGCCGGAACCGGGCGATATCACTGCGCAGAACCTGTTCACTGAAACTGGTGACCTGCCTGTAATTAGCTAATCACTTTACATATGTGGCGTGAATATGCGCCCTGTGTTGTGGAACTAACTACAGCCGCACAACCACAATAAAGAACAAGTTGTGCAGGCTAATAAATTGGAGAAATAGATATGTCTGGTACTTTTGGTAATCCAGAAATTGTCGAAATCGAAACTGACGTTCTGTTGGTCGGTGGCGGCATGGCAGCTTGTGGCGCAGCTTATGAAGCAAAGCGCTGGGCAGGCGATGATGTTAAAGTTATTCTTGTGGACAAGGCTGCAATGGACCGCTCAGGCGCTGTTGCCATGGGTCTTTCTGCTATTAACACCTATCTTGATGGCAAAACCCCGGAAGATTATTGCCGGTATGTTTCTGCTGACCTGATGGGCATAACCCGCGATGATCTGGTTTATGACGTGGGTCGTCACGTTAATGATTCAGTTCACCTGTTCGAAGAATGGGGTCTTCCTGTCTGGAAAGAACTCGATGATGGCAAGCGTGTTGACGGTGCCACCTGGCAGAAGCACGGCGGCAAAATGCTGAAAGATGGCGGCAAGCCCGTTCATTCCGGCGGCTGGCAGATCATGATCAACGGTGAAAGCTACAAGATGATTGTTGCTGAAGCAGCCAAAAAGGCTCTCGGCATGGAAAACATCTATGAACGCGTATTCATCGTGAAATATCTCATGGACAAAAACAATCCAAACCGCATTGCCGGTGCAGTTGGCTTCTCCAACCGCGAAAACAAGATCTATGTTTTCCGGGCAAAAGCCATCCTCAATGTATGTGGCGGCGCTGTTAACGTATTCCGTCCACGCTCAACCGGTGAAGGCATGGGCCGTGTGTGGTATCCTGTCTGGAATGCTGGTTCAACCTATGCAATGGCTGCCGAAGTTGGCGCCGAGCTGAC
>JALXCV010000083.1 GCA_026990765.1 Hyphomicrobiales bacterium
TCGCCAGGGATAGGAACGAACTTCCATAGGTGTGCCAATAAAGTTTGTCCAAAGACCTTCCCTTCATCTCCAGGGATAGAAACTGTTTCAATTTCAGGGATTACTTGGAGTGTAGGTCCAAAGACCTTCCCTTCATCTCCAGGGATAGAAACGTGTTGGACGGCTCGGTCCCCCCGAATGTTGGGTCCAAAGACCTTCCCTTCATCTCCAGGGATAGAAACGTTTTCGCCGCAGCAACGTGCTGCCTGCGAAGTCCAAAGACCTTCCCTTCATCTCCAGGGATAGAAACGGGATTATCCCCGCCCGGTGTTGGCGATTAGAGTCCAAAGACCTTCCCTTCATCTCCAGGGATAGAAACTCAATTTTTGTTTCTTTTTCAATTTTTCTTAAGTCCAAAGACCTTCCCTTCATCTCCAGGGATAGAAACCTCTTTCGACCTTTCGGACGACAGGTCCCTCAGGTCCAAAGACCTTCCCTTCATCTCCAGGGATAGAAACTGAGGCATCATAATTATCCTTCTGACATGAAGGTCCAAAGACCTTCCCTTCATCTCCAGGGATAGAAACAAAATGTCAGCCCGTATGTTACAACGTATAGGGCGGTCCAAAGACCTTCCCTTCATCTCCAGGGATAGAAACACTATGGTCAACACAGTCGAAAAATTTTTTTGGTCCAAAGACCTTCCCTTCATCTCCAGGGATAGAAACAACGTAGGCGTGGCCCAACGCTTCTGGATAAGTCCAAAGACCTTCCCTTCATCTCCAGGGATAGAAACGATGGTGCGATAGAGGATACCCGTACAGGGGGCACAAAGCCTGCCTTGAGCACAAATTCAAGGTTTTTACCACAGGACAGAAGTGTCGGATGACCCCAAACATCAAAAGACAGATGAAACGGCGAGCCATCGTCGAGCCGGTCATTGGGTACATCAAAAACGAACACATAATAAGCAGAAACTACCTCGCCCACAAGCACGGCGATGCCATAAATCCGATCCTGGCCGCCGCCGGATACAACTTCCACCTGCTCCTCAAATGGATCAGGTCCCTTTGGGCCTTTTTGCCGTGGCTGCTCTACCGTTATTGCATGGGAAATTTGCGTAGTTCATGTCCGACTATTTAGCAAACCGTCAGCGTAACTCACCGTTACAGCAAAACAAGCAAGCTTGAATGGCCAAAGGAAGTCACCAAGTGTATTTAGCATATCAAATAAATAATGCTGTTATTTTTTTTGAAGAAATAACCTTCGGCTTTGGTAACTGATCACCCCTGCCAATCCTTGTTCCTGTTATCATCAATTTGAGATATGATTCGGTCCGGTTTGGAGTGTTGTTCTGTTTGAACATGCAGCTTACAGCTGTTGCGCTGCTTGTAGCATTTTCAGCGGGTGGTATTGTGGTGGCGATGAAAGAAACTGGAATATGTGAGATTGGGGTAATTGGCCTTGGTGTAATGGGGCGGGGGCTTGCTGCAAATATTGTGAGAAACGGGTTTTCGGTAGCCGGGTTTGATCGCGGTGGAGTGACCGCTGATGGAATGGAAAAACATGGCATTGTTGTTCATTCCAGCCTCAAACAATTAGTAGCAGCTCTTGCCAGCCCTTGCCGGATATTTCTGATGGTTCCAGCCGGGGAGCCGGTTGACAGGCTGATTGATCAGTTGACCCCCTTATTATCTGCTGGGGACATTATTATTGATTGCGGCAATTCTCATTTCAGGGATACAGAAAGGCGACAGGAAAAGCTGACCGGGACAAAAATTTCCCTGATTGGCATGGGTGTTTCTGGCGGTGAGAAAGGCGTTTTGTCAGGTCCAAGCCTGATGCCTGGAGGAGACCGCATTGCCTTTGAAGCTATTAAGCCGGTTTTGCAGAAAATTGCGGCAGTTGCTGATCAGGACAACAAGCCTTGTGTGTCTTATATTGGCCCTGGTAGTGCCGGGCATTTCGTCAAAATGGTTCATAACGGCATCGAATATGCCGAGATGCAACTGATTGGTGAATGTTATGATTTCATGCGAAAGGGAATGGGTTTTTCAGCCAGTCAAATCAGTGAGGTGCTGGCTGACTGGAACAAAGCTGATGAAGCATCTTTTCTGATTGATGTCAGCCGCACGGTTCTGGCAGCGATTGATCCGGTAACCGGACAATCACTGGTCGACCTTATTGTTGATCGGGCAGGGCAAAAAGGAACCGGAAGCTGGACCAGTCAGTGTGCGCTTGAACTGGGGGTTGGGGTGCCGACAATTACCGCTGCGGTTGATGTAAGGATAATGTCATCGAGAAAGAGTGAGCGGATGCAGGCGGCAAAACTATGGGGAGACAGGCAAAAGCGGCTATCGGGTGATGCGCAAACTTTGTTGAACGGGTTGCGTTCCAGTCTGTTTGCAGGACGGATTATTGCATTTGCCCAGGGTATAAATCTGTTGCAACTGGCATCAAGGGAATATGCTTATAATCTTGATATTTGCAATATTCTTTCAATCTGGCGGGCCGGATGTATCTTGCGCTCGCCTTTGCTGCAAATTCTTGCAGGTTTGCTTGTGAATAAGGAAAAGAACCTGTTGCTGATTCCCGAAATCGAGAAAATCCTGTCACCCCGAACGAGCAGATTGCGCCAGATAGTATCAATGGCTGCGCAAAACGCCATACCGCTTGCGGCAATGGCAAGCACGCTGGCATATATTGACAGCATGACATCAGCCAGCTTGCCGGCCAATCTTGTACAGGCTCAAAGAGACTGTTTCGGTGCTCATGGTTTTGAGCGTTTTGACCTGCCGGGAATTTTACATGGAAAATGGCAGGATTGATGCTGGAGAAACAAAACTGCCGGTATTGTATAGGGTTGAACAGGCGTTAAGCGATATTGGAATTTTTTAGTATGGAGCAGGGCAGCGCGGTCCTGTGGTTGCATGTGTTCGCCTCATGTGATGTTCGGGCAAGATCTGGAATTGGGGGAGATATCTGGTTGGCGATGTCTGTCATCAAGCAAAGTTGAACGATAATTAACTATCGCTTTACTGGTAGTCAGGTTAGATTGCAGCATGTTCAGGATTTTACACAGTTTATTGGTGATTCTATTTGTTGGCACGAGTGTGCTTGCGCATACATCGCCTTTTGATCAGGGCGGGGAGCCTGCTGCACAATCTAGTCTGCAGCTTGCAGCTTCGTGTTCTGAAGCTGATCATGCTTGCACTGACAGCAATAAGCATGGAGTGGCCGGGGAGATGGCCGGCTCGTGTAACCTGATGCACTGTAATTTTCATTTTATCTGTCTGGGGCAACTCCAGCAGCTTGATCCTGGACAGTTTGGCTGCAAATATCCAGGAGTTGATGAACGTCCGCTATTTGCCGCAGACCATCAGCGAAGCAAGAGGCCTCCGCGCATTTTTTCCTGAATAATCACAACAATTCAGCTCATGAAGCGTAATTGAACAGGAAAAAAATCATGATAAGCAGAAGAACCACGCTGGCCATTGGTCTGGCGATGCTGGTCAGTCCGAATATGGCTCTGGCGCACAGCAACAAGAATTTTAAACTGAACTCAAAATATGAACCGCAACTGGTGCCATTTGGCTCTTACAAGGTTGGAACGGTGATCATTGATCCGGCAAAACGGTTTTTATACCTGATGGTGAAACCAGGCTTTGCCCGTCGCTACGGGGTGGGTGTTGGCCGGGCCGGACTTGCCTTTCGCGGCACTGCCGTGGTTGGGCGCAAGGCCAAATGGCCAAGCTGGACGCCTACCAAAAACATGATCAGGCGGCAGCCGGGAAAATATGCCCGCTATGCCAAAGGAGTGCCGGGCGGTCCCGGGAATCCACTGGGTGCGCGGGCGCTTTACCTGTTTCGGGGCGGGCGTGATACCTATTATCGCATTCATGGCACCAACCAGCCTGCATCAATCGGGCGGGCGGTATCGAATGGCTGCATTCGCATGCTCAACCGTCATGTCAAGGATTTATACCAACGAGTACCAAAGGGCGCGCGTGTCATTGTTCTTTGAACATCACCCCCTTCAAATAAGGAAAACCAATGCAAATTGGAAAAAGAATAAGCCGCAGGGCTTTTGTTAATGGCAGTGTCGGCCTTGCCGGGTTGACGCTGGCCGGGTGTGCCAGCTCCAGTGCCAAAATGGCGAAGGAAACGGCTGTTGAGGCTTCAGCACTTTATGGTCCGCTGGAGAATGAGCGGTTTGCGATACCAGCTGTAAAGACTTCTCTGGTAAAGCGGAAATATTATCGCAGACAGGTCATCAATCCGACGGGTGCACCGCCGGGTACTGTATATGTTGATACCAAAAACTTCTTTTTGTATTTCACTGAAGAAGACAACAAGGCGATGCGCTACGGGGTTGGCCTGGGGCGAGCCGGTTTTGAATGGTCGGGCAAGGGGCGTATTGCCTGGAAGAAAAAGTGGCCGACCTGGACACCTCCTGATGATATGATCGAGCGTGAACCGAAACTGGAGAAATACAGCGCCAAAAATGGTGGCATGCCTCCAGGGCTGGATAATCCTCTGGGTGCGCGAGCTTTATATATCTTTCAGGGCAACAAGGACACGCTTTACCGATTGCATGGTACGGCAGAGGCCTATTCGATCGGCAAGGCTGTCTCGAGCGGCTGTGTCCGGTTGCTTAATCACGATGTCATCGATCTGTATGATCGTGTTCCGAACGGGGCGCCGATTATTGTGGTGTGATGATACTGGCAGGGTATGTGGTAATGCCTGAAGGTGTATTCAGGTTTTGGCGCCTGTCGCGGTAAAATAAATTCATTTCAACGCGGCAGGCGCTTTATTGCAGTATTAACAAATCTTAATAGGTATGGCTGTTGACCCTCCAGTAACTGTAATGACTACAATCAATATAGCTGATGAACAAGATCAGTAGTGAAACAAGATATTTAACCGGAATTTAAAGGAAAAAACTTTATGGCGAAGAAAACTATAATTGCTGCAGCTACCATGTTGTCCATTGTGGTTATAACCCCGCTTGCTGCGACAGCTCATGCCGGACAGGATCAAACCATGGGTCAGAACGGGCAGGCCGGGATGAAGAACATGCAAGGCTCTGGCATGTCAGCAGGCATGGGGCCAGGCGCCATGATGAACAAGCATGGCAAGGGCGGCAAGGGTCAGATGAAGATGATGGGCCGGATGATGAAAATGCGCAAAATGATGATGGGCAAGATGTTTATGGTGCGCAAGAAACCATATTCAAATGCTGATATCAAGCGGTTGATTGATGGACGATTGGCAAAACATGGCTTTTCTTCGCTGATGGCAGGTGATGTAGTTGACGGTTCAGACCAGATGCCTGGATCTGCAATTGTAAATGTGGTTTCGCCAAAAGGTGAGATGCTGTTCAAGGTTGAAGTAAATCGCAAGAATGGAATGGCAGCCATTATCGAATAGTAAATAGCGGGGTGACAAGGCTCACCCCTTTTTATTTATGCAAGCTATTGAAAATAATAAATAAAATGTACAAACAGCAAGGATCAAGGAACATAATTATGAAATTGAAAAACAAAGCAAGTCTGGCCATAGCAGTGATGATGCTGTCAGCTGTTGCCGGTATGAATGTATCTATGGCTGCATCAGACAAGCCTGTCATCAAGATGTTCAAGTCTCCCACTTGCGGTTGTTGTGCAAAGTGGGGAGACAGGGCAAAAGCTGCTGGTTACAAGGTGGAAATAATCAATACGGAAAACATGGATGCTGTCAAAAAGCTGGCAACGGTGCCCGATTATCTTCAGGCATGTCATACAGCTTCTGTGGGAGGGTATATTGTTGAAGGCCATGTACCCATGGAAATGGTTGACCAGCTACTTGAAACCCGCCCGAAGGTGAAAGGCATTGCTGTTCCTGGTATGCCGACAGGTTCTCCGGGTATGGAATATGGAAATGAACGCGAAGCGTTCAAAGTCATCTCGTTTGGTGGGGGATCAGCAGAGAAAGTTTATAAAATATACAATTCAAATTGATCCAGGGAAAAACTCAAAAGCAAAGAGCGCACAAACAGGTGCGCTTTTTTTGTTTTTGGCGACTGATTGTTGATAATAATTAATTGTCAGGAAACAGTGTTGACCTTCCAGTAACTGTAAACCCTATATTCAATCCATGAATGAAAACAGTGCCGGCCCATTCAGGGAAACGGTGACTGAGTTTGAAAGGATATTCTTCATGGATCATGCGCACACAAAAGACCATGATCACTCAAAAGGTGATGTTGCAAAGATGCTGCGAGACCCGGTTTGCGGTATGCAGGTCAAGGAAAGAACTGGAAAACCACATTATGAATATAAGGGGCATGACTATCATTTTTGCAGTGAGGGCTGTTCTGAAAAGTTTATCGGTGAACCTGAACGATACATAATTGCCAGGGATATCGTTTGCGGGATGAATGTGGAGCGTGCAACGGCCAGATATCTGTCCAGTCATAATGGCGAAAAGTTTTATTTTTGTTCATCCTCATGCCAGACAAAATTTGATGGCGAATCTGAAATATACCTGTCAGGGCGCCCGGTTGGGGAAAAGATGCCTGAAGGCACGATTTACACCTGCCCCATGCACCCGGAAATAGTTAATGAAGGGCCAGGTGAGTGCCCGTTATGCGGCATGGCACTTGAACCAAAAGGTGTATCTGGTGAAGATGAAGGGCCAAATCCCGAGCTTGTTGATTTTACCAGGCGGTTCTGGATTGGACTGGTCCTGGCCATTCCGGTTTTGATACTGGCGATGGGGCCATTTATCGGCCTGCCGGTTGAAAAATGGATTCCCAAAAATATTTCGATCTGGATTGAACTTGTACTGGCAACTCCGGTTGTTTTATGGAGCGGGTGGCCGTTTTTCAAGCGTGGCTGGGCCTCCATTGTCAATAAAAGCCCCAATATGTTCACCCTGATTGGCCTTGGAACCGGGGCTGCATGGGGATATTCGCTGGTGGCAACAGCTTTTCCGGGCATTTTCCCGCCAGCCTTCAGGCAGGCTGACGGTACGGTTGAAGTCTATTTTGAAGCTGCAGCGGTGATTGTAGTGCTGGTCCTGCTGGGGCAGGTACTTGAGTTGCGGGCCCGAGAGCGAACCGGCGGGGCCATACGCGCCTTGCTTGATCTTGCCCCGAAAACCGCACGAATAGTTGGCGCTGACGGGAATGAGAAAGAAATACCGCTTGAAGATGTTGTTGCCGGTGATCTTTTAAGGGTCAGGCCGGGGGGTAATGTTCCAGTTGATGGTGAGCTTGTCGAAGGTCGATCCAGTGTGGATGAATCGATGCTGACAGGTGAATCCATACCGGTTGAAAAACTTGCCGGAGACAAGGTAACCGGCGGGACTATAAACACCACTGGCAGCTTTGTGTTCAGGGCGGAACGGGTTGGCAAGGATACTGTATTGGCGCAGATTGTTGATATGGTGGCAGATGCCCAGCGCTCACGCGCACCAATACAAAGACTGGTAGATGTGGTTTCATCATATTTCGTCCCTGCCGTGGTGCTTGCCGCAATTATCGCCTTTATTGTCTGGTCGATCTGGGGTCCGGCCCCGGCAATGGCCTATGCGCTGATTGCATCAGTGTCAGTGTTGATTATTGCCTGCCCGTGTGCTCTTGGGCTGGCAACTCCAATGTCGATAATGGTGGCGACCGGCAAGGGGGCAATGGCCGGGGTGCTGGTCAAGAATGCTGAGGCACTGGAGCGGTTTTCCAAAGTAGATGTTCTTATTGTCGACAAAACCGGCACGCTGACTGAAGGAAAACCGGCATTAACTGATGTGGTTGTTGCTGACAAGCGTGATGAGAAAGAGTTCCTGTTGCTGGTGGCTTCGCTGGAACAGGGCAGTGAACATCCTTTGGCTGAGGCAATAGTGCGTGGTGCAAGACAGCGTGATGTGAAGCTGGCAAAGGCAGTTGATTTTGAAGCTGTAACCGGCAAGGGCGTCAAGGGTGTTGTCAATGGCAGCCTGGTAGCGCTTGGCAATAGTGCGATGATGCAGGAACTGAATATTGACAGCAGCAGCCTTGTTGCCAGGGCAGACAAGATGCGCGCTGAGGCCAAAACCGCAATGTTTGTTGCAGTTGATGGCCAGCTTGCCGGACTGGTTGGTGTTGCTGACCCGATCAAGCAATCCTCAGGTGAGGCAATTGATCAGCTGCATGCAGTAGGGCTGAAGATCATTATGGCAACCGGAGATAACAAGCGCACCGCACAGGCTGTGGCTGACAGGCTGGATATTGATGAAGTAAGGGCAGATATGCTGCCGGAAAACAAGGCGGCTCTGATCAAGGAGTTTCAGGCGCAAAATCTCAATGTTGCCATGGCTGGTGACGGGGTTAATGATGCCCCGGCGCTTGCCCAGGCAGATGTTGGTATAGCAATGGGAACTGGCGCTGATGTTGCGGTTGAAAGTGCCGGGTTTACTTTGCTGAAAGGCGATTTGCGCGGCATAGTTAGAGCCCGCAACCTGTCAATCGGCACCATGCGCAATATCCGGCAGAATCTTTTCTTTGCCTTTGTCTATAATGCTGTCGGTGTGCCCATAGCTGCCGGGATCTTGTATCCGTGGCTGGGAATATTGCTTTCACCAATGATAGCTGCTGCAGCCATGAGCCTGTCATCTGTATCGGTGATTGCCAATGCCCTGCGATTGCGGGCGATGAAACTTTAATAAAACCATGGACGAGGCATCGGCCAGTGCAGTCAGGGATTGAAATATCTGGCTGCACTCGTTGATCTCATCTCGCCTAGTTTAACCCAGTGTTTAATGCCTATATTTTAACCGCTTGTTAAGCAAGTCATCATGTGGCCTGCCAGATCGCTTCACAAAGGTGTGAAGAGCAAAACTCTGGACCGGAGTTTGCATTTTGCATGGGAAAGACAGGACTGTCTCAAAATAAAACAGATGAAAGGCGAGTAGGGCCAATGGTTCAGGCGACGCAAAGCGGCAATATTGATAGTTCCAGAGAACGAATTGACTGGGTGGATTTTTCCAAGGGTATCTGCATTATCCTGGTGGTACTGCTTAATACCAATTACGGTTTTGAACAGGCTAGCGGTGTTACGACAATTTTTGACAATTTCAACCTGTGGGCGCAACCATTCAGGATGCCGGATTTTTTCTTTATTGCCGGGTTGTTTCTGATGCGGCGTATTGATCGGCCATGGCGCAGCTATCTTGATACAAAAGTGGTTCATTTTGCTTATTTTTACATATTGTGGATGACCATCTGGTATGTGGTGCGACTGCCGAAATATATAGACACAATGGGGCTTGATTCAGCCTTGATGCTTTATCTTGAAAGCTTCATCGAACCGCTTGGTTCATTGTGGTTCATCTATATGCTCGCTGTCTTTTTCATTGCGGCAAAGCTGTTAAAGAATGTGCCGGTGTGGCTGGTGTTCTTGACCGCTGCAATATTGCACAGCCTGTCTGTTGACACTGGCTGGCGGGTAATTGATGAATTTGCCTCGCGGTTTGTCTATTTTTATTCCGGCTATGTGTTTGCACCTTATGCCTTAAGGCTGGCAAGCATCCTGAAACAGCAGAAAATAATTGTTATGCTGGCGGGGCTGACCATCTGGGCTGTGCTCAATTCATGGATTGTTTTTGCTGGCTTTGGCCAGCTTCCGGTGATTTCACTGATACTGGGTTTTGTCGGCACCGGGGCAGTGGTGGCTTCTGGTGTGCTATTGTCAAAAACCCGGATTGGTGCGCCAATCCGTTATCTTGGTGCCAATACGATTGTCGTGTTCTTGTCCTATTTCCTGTTTTCGGTAGCAGCACGCATTGTATTGCCCAGAATTGACAGTTCCATGGATGCAAGTGTGATTGTCACGCTGGCAACAATTGCCGGAATAATCGGCCCGATAATATTTGAACGGCTGGTGCGTGATACGCCATTGGCATTTCTCTACAAACGCCCGGAAAGATTCCGCATTCCACAAAAATCAACAAATCTGTCTGAAATAGATTCAAGGACGGCCTGACGAAACCACAATACCAGTTTGGCTGCTGCAAGGCAGCCAAGGAATTGTTGAAATGGCAGGTTGAATGGCACCCACATGGTGCTTGCCAATCTGTCACCTATTGTGTTTCTAGTTTTGTTCTAGAGCATGAAACACTTTAGGGTCCTGACCCTAATTCATGGTCTGAAGCGTTGCTAGCCAGTTGGTGAACATTTCGGCGCTGGCGGTTTCGACCATTTTTGAATATTGCTCAAGCTGGCGCAGCAGGGTTGGAGTATCAATTGCTGAATCATTTCCGCTGTGCAATAGCCAGCCGGTAAAGATTTCTCTGGTGGCATCGGGATGAAACTGGGTGGCGATTATGTTGTTGCTTATGGCAAAGGCCTGACAGGGGACATGCGGACTGTGGGCCAGGCGTCTGGCGCTCAAGGGCAGATCAAAGCCATAGGCATGTGACTGGAAAACCCTGCCATTGATCTGGTGGATGGGTTTGAAAATGCCTTCAGGATAGTCAATATTGATCTGGCAGATACCTTTTTCAGGGGTTGCAAGCGAGTAGATGCGCGCGCCATATATATCAGCCAGCATTTGGGCGCCAAGGCAGATGGCAAAAACCGGTTTATTGTGGCTGATTGCCTGTTCAATATAAGCAGTCTCACGGGCCATCCAGACCCGGTGTTCGGCTTCTCCAACATTGGCAGTGCCGCCCAGTTCGATTATCAGCTCGATCTGCCCAGGTTGCAAGGGCGGCTGGTTTTGAAATATCGGGTTCCAGTAAATGGTCTGATAGCCATATTTTATCAGCCCGAAAACCAAAGGCCCCAGACCATCACTGGCTTCATGGATAATGATCAGGGCTTTTGGGGAATTGGGTTTTTGTGACATTGCAATTATCTCATGACCAGTTCTTCAGCCAGTCAAGGCCGTCTTCAACCGTGCCTGCCGGTTTGTATTCTGCTCCGATATGTCCCTGCCAGCCCATTACATCAAGTTGCTGCATGAGCAACTGATAGTCAATATCGCCATGGTCAGGTTCTGAGCGGTCAGGAACAGCGGCGATTTGTATATGGCCAATATGCGGCATGGCAGATTGAAGCTGGTTGTGCAGGTCGCCTTGCATGATCTGTATATGATAGCAGTCAAACATCAGCTTCAGATTGTCCATGCCAACAGTCTTTATGGTGGCAATGGCATCTTCAACAAGGTTCAGGTGATAGGCCGGTGCATCCGTGGTATTTATAGGCTCTATCAGAATATTTATGCCATAAGGGGCAGCCCTTTGGCAGGCATATGCCAGATTTTCGCAATAGATGCTTTCAGCGTCAGCGGTTCTGCCGGTTTTCCCGGCCATGGCATGGATGTTGGGGCAGTTGATTTTGCTGGCAAATTCGATTGCCTCATCAATATATTGCCGGGCTTCGCCCTGTCTGCCCGGCATGGCGGTGACACCAAAATCGGTAAATCCGTTTTTTCCCGTTCTGGTATTGATTGCGATCATCGAAAGGCCGGATTGCCTGAGTGAGCGGTTTATCTGATCAGGCTGGCAGTCATATGGCCAGTGGCATTCAACTGCGGTGAATCCTGCTGCATGCGCCCTGATTATTGCTTCATGCAAAGGCAGGTGGTTCCACAGGAAGCCGAGATTGGCCGAGAATTTTGCCATTGAATTATGCTGACAGCTTCTTGCTGATATCTGACCTGACAGCCATGGCATCAGCTGCACCGTTTCTGGTAACCGCAAGTGCTGCCCCGGCGCTGGCAAAACGAATGGCTGATTGCAGGTCAGGATTTTCAGCAAGGCTGGCGGCAAAGGCACCGTTAAAGGCATCCCCGGCACCGGTAGTATCGATGACTTTTTCTACCGCAAAGGCTGGAATGTGGAATGTTTCATTTTCGCGAACCACTACCACACCATTTCCTCCCAAGGTTACAATGGCGGTGCCAACCCCTGACTGACATAATTGCCTTCCTGCGGTTTCGGCATCGCTTGTGGTTTCAACCTTTATTCCGGTAAGGCTGGAAGCTTCGGTTTCGTTGGGAGTGATGTAGTCAACCAGCCGGTATACCTCATCTGGAACAGGCAGGGCAGGTGCCGGATCAAGCACGGTAATGGTGCCGCACTGGCGCGCCAGTGCCAGCCCGTGACTGGCGATTTCAAACGGGACTTCAAAATTGGTCATGAAAATATCGCTGGCGGCTATCACA
The DNA here is from genome assembly GCA_026990765.1 of Hyphomicrobiales bacterium. GTDB lineage: Bacteria > Pseudomonadota > Alphaproteobacteria > Rhizobiales > Aestuariivirgaceae > JALWJW01. The sequence goes on from JALXCV010000083.1 coordinate 12,165, forward strand.
TCGCGATATTCATCTATCTGGCTTTTTGTCAGCAGCGAAGCCGCTCCTGCGGCAATGGCGATCTGGTTTTCCCCTGATGCTGTCTCCAGCATGATCATGGCGGTGCCGGTGGGAAGCTCATTAGAGCTGGTTATATGGTCAGAATTGATTGCATCCTTTTGCATTACATTATAGGCCAGAGAAGCAAATTCATCTTCGCCAAGCTGGGTCAGCATGTTGACTTCGGCTCCGGCACGGCGGGCAGCCACGGCCTGATTGAAACCCTTGCCACCTGGCTGTACGGCAAAGCTTTCTGCATGGATAGTCTGACCGGCTTTGGGAAAATTGTTTACGGTGAATTTCAGATCGGCATTGAATACGCCAAGCACGCTGATTGTTGCCATTGAAATCTCCATCATCAAAGTCAAATCGTTATAAATACCCTACACCAGCTTGCTGGCTGATGAAAGCTTGCCATAGTGTGACTGGCATGGAACAATGAGCTATCTGGACAAGGGAGACATGATCATGCACGGGTTTGGAGTTCACACATCCTTATGGGCGATTGAATGGACAAGACGGGGGGCAGAAAAATCACTTGCCGAGGCCCTCAAATGGAAACTTGATTTTATCGAGATAGCCCTGCTTGATCTTGACGGGATTGATTGTGCCCATACCAGAAAATTACTGGAAGAAGCAGAAATGACGGCGGTCTGCTCGCTTGGTCTGCCCAGGGATGCGCATGCTTCAACGGCCCCACAAGCAGCTATCGATTATTTGCATATCGCGCTTGACTGCTGCAAGGAGATCGGAGCGGTGGCGCTTAGCGGTGTTACCTATGGCGGTATTGGCGAGCGCACCGGCAATCCGCCCAGCGAGGCAGAGCTTGACAATGTGGCCAGGGTTTTGGACGAGACTGCAAAATATGCCAAATCGCTTGATATTGAACTGGGGATTGAACCGGTCAATCGTTATGAAACCCACCTTATCAATACTGGCTGGCAGGCACGTGACATGATTGAAAAAGTTGGCTCGGACAATATTTTCATTCACCTTGATACCTATCACATGAATATTGAGGAAAAAGGCGCTGGCAACGGGATTCTGGCGGCGCGCGATTATCTGAAATATATCCATCTGTCAGAAAGCGACCGCGGAGTGCCAGGAGCTGGCACCTGTGACTGGGACGAAATCTTTGCCACACTGGCAGCTATCGGCTTTAGTGGTGGGCTGGCAATGGAAAGCTTTATCAATCTGCCGCCACAAATTGCCGAGGCGCTTTCGGTATGGCGTCCGGTTGCCAATAGTGCTGATGAGGTTATGCGCGATGGTTTGCCATTCCTTAAAGGCAAAGCAATGCAATATGGGCTTTTGGCAGGAAATGATTATGCCTGATTTCGACAGAAAGCAGCACTGGGAAAATGTCTATGACAATAAATCGCCGCTGGAGGTGAGCTGGTTTCAGCGTGAACCGGAGCGCTCACTGGCAATGATTGCTGATTGTGGTACTGACAGGCATCAGCCGGTGATTGACATTGGTGGTGGTGCGTCAGTGCTGGTCGACAGGTTGCTTGATCTTGGATATTCGCATTTGTCAGTGCTGGACATTTCGCAAAATGCACTTGATGCCACTCGCAAGCGGCTTGGTGGCAAGGCAGAACTGGTGGAATGGCTGGTTGCGGATATAACTGAATTTGAACCACCACACTGCTTTCATGTCTGGCATGACCGGGCTGTATTTCATTTTCTGACAAAAGCCGATGACCGGGCAAAATATGTTGCCAGCCTGCACAATGCGCTGCCGGTTGGTGGTCATGCGATAATTGCAGCCTTTGCCATTGGCGGACCAGAAAAGTGCAGTGGTCTGGATATTGTGCAATATGATCTGGAAAAACTGACAAAGGCACTGGGGCCTGAGTTCAAACTGGTTGAACAGGCTTCAGAAAACCACATGACACCTGCAGGTGGTGAGCAGAAGTTTTCCTATTTCCATATGCAGCGCACGCAGTAATTATAAAAGATTATCCGAACCTGCCTGTTACGGGAAGATTACCCCTTTTTTCAGGATGAAACAGCCATATGGGCGCTCTTCACCGGTGGCGATGACGGCAAAGGCATTTTTGGCAGCTTCATAAAATGCCATGCGTTCAATTGAGGCGATGGCTACCGGTTTGCCTTCCGCGGCATCTGCAACTTTTTGCATATCGGCAGCAACTTCGGGGATTTCATCGGGTGCGCCAACCACTTCCATCCGGCAGACTGGTTGATCGACAAAACTGTCAAGCGGAAAGACGGACAGGATGGCCTTTGCCATTTGCGGGATGTCGGTTGCATCCTGTCGTACCAATATGCCGCTGGAAGTCTCATCAGCGACCGAGCGGGCCGGGAAATTGCGGTCAACCAGAACCAGATCATCCCCATGTCCCATTTCAGCAAGAATTGTCAAAATATCAGCATTCAGCAATGGATCGATGTTTTTTAACATGAGTTTTCTCCCTGAGTGATCAAAAATTGCGGTTGAGGCAATGATAGCACGGGCAGATAGCTTGTGTATCAGATTTTTGACCTGATTGCCGGAACTGTTGCAGGTTTGGGAGCCAGAATCTTGATCGAGCGTTTAACGGTTTTACCGGCAGCGCTGGCATATAGCTGTTTGGTGGCATCAGCAATCAGGATTCCTGAAAAACCTGGTGAGACCAGCAGTCCGGTATGTTCGATGGCAGTTGCTGATTTCAGGATGAAACGCTGTTTTGATGGAGGGATCATCAGGGCATTGGAAATGGTACCGGGAACAAAACCGGCTTCGCGCAGTTTCTGGGTGATCTGGCCTGATGAGAATGGATGGCCATGGCCAAAGGGTGTGTTGTCAAATCTGGCCCACATGCCGCGCCGGTTGGGGACCACAAATACCACCCGACCCTGACCGGCCAGCACCCGCCACAGATCAGACAGCATTACCGGCAGATCATGCGCCAGTTCAGCGCCGTGCATCACCAGTGCAAAGTCAATTGATGAATCATCCAGTGGCAAGGCACCATTATCAACCAGACAGGTAAGATTGCTTTTGCCCTGCGGCCAGTGTCTGGCACCAAGCCGGGCCGGCATGAAATTGATCACCCGGTCGGCTTCGGCGCACCACATGTCGAGATATGGCATGGCATAGCCCAGACCCAGAATATTGGCACCTTTCAGACTCTCCCAGCGTTTGGCCAGCTGATCAGCAATCAGCCTGCGGGCAGTCATGCCCAGCCGGGTTGAGTAGAATTCGCCTATGTCAGAGACATCAATCATGGGTTGGTTTTGTCGTTACTATCATTGGAATATGTGGTTCAATTGCTATAGTAGCATAAAATGGCGGTTAAATAGTAAATCACATTTCAAGAAGGAATGGCAGGCGATGACCAGTGCCGATGATATTGTCAGCAGGCTTGAATTAAAACCCCACCCGGAAGGTGGCTATTATCGTGAAATGTTTCGCGATGAGGTAGCAGGCGGGCGGGCCAGATCAACGGCTATTTTCTATCTGTTGAAGGCAGGAGAAATATCGAGATGGCACCGGGTTGATGCAGTTGAAATCTGGCACTGGTATGCTGGTTCACCGTTGGAAATCTGCCAGTCAGACGGTAAGGGGGTGCAAAAACGGCAAATATTGGGGACAGATATCATGGCCGGTCAGATGCCGCAAATCATTGTGCCTGAATATATCTGGCAGACAGCCAGAAGTCTTGGCAACTGGACACTGGTTGGCTGCACAGTGGCACCCGGTTTTGAATTTGACGGATTTGAAATGGCCCCGGAAGGCTGGCAGCCTTAAGCTTACAAGCCAGGCGGCAGCTTTGCTTTAAGACCAGGTAAAGGCAACAACTGTAAGACCACAGCCCGAATGCGATACCAGAACACACCCAGCAGCACCACACCAAGACCAATGGTCAAGCTGGTGGTGGTAACGGCCATGGTAACTCCAGCGCCAATCTGGCTGGATAGCCAGCCAATGCTCAAGGTGAAATAAATCAGCGATGAGGCGACCAGTGAGCGGCGATCTAGCAGCAGGCCGGTCAGGGTAGCCAGTACTGCAATTGCCAGTACGATGATGGCAATAATGGTTTCGCTATTATCTGGCATGGAAACAAAAATACCGACCAGCAGCGGGTGAATTGTCAGCGGGGAGCCGATTATAAACAGCCAGAACGCATAGGCATTGGTCTTTGAGCGCCGCAATGGATCACGTGAATCCAGCCATGTGGCAACCGCTAGGGTAATCAGGCCGCAAACCCCCAAAGGGATCAGGAATTTTGCATCTTCAGTATCAAGGCTCAAGGTCAGCGATATTGAAATGGTGATGGCAGCAACCAGCGGCAATAATAATATTGGCAGGCGGAAGCGGGCAAATACCACGCCGAGCACTGCGGCCCATGCAAGTGCCACATAAAACAGCGATGTGGTTGATTGTGAGAAATATGACTGGTTGGCAGCGGTATTTCCGGTGAAATGGAATATTGCTTCAACCAGCAGATAGGCTAACAGCCCAACAGATATGATTGCCGGTGCGGTTTTTATCGTATGGAAGGTGAAATATTCACTGAATGCCCAGAAAACCAGAATCATCAGCGGCAGGAAATTCAGCCCGAACATGAACAACAAGGTGCTGGCAGCAAAGAAAATGATGAACAGGCCGATGCAGATAAAAACTTCAGCAAAATTATTGACAATGCGGAATGGTTCATTGGCAGCGCGGGGCACATTTGCGCGTTTAAGAGTAAATTCGCTAAGTGCCTTTGCCGCCCGGGCGCTGATTATGCCATGTTCAACGGCTGCTTCAAGGTCGTCTTTACGGATTATCATCTGGTTGGTATTGGCTTTTCACCACGGTAATCATAAAAGCCGCGTTGGGTTTTACGACCAAGCCATCCGGCCTCCACATATTTGACCAAAAGCGGACAGGGGCGATATTTGCTGTCGCCAAGGCCTTCATACAAAACCTGCATTACTGACAGGCAGGTATCAAGGCCGATGAAATCGGCCAGTTCCAGCGGTCCCATTGGATGATTGGCACCAAGACGCATCGACTTGTCGATTGCCTTTACCGAGCCAACACCTTCATAAAGTGTGTAAATGGCTTCATTGATCATTGGCAGCAATATACGGTTGACGATGAATGCCGGGAAATCTTCAGAAACCGCAACTGACTTGTCCAGACTGTCAACAAACTGCTTGACGATAGTGAAGGTTCTTTCTTCTGTGGCAATACCGCGTATCAGTTCAACCAGCTCCATCAATGGAACCGGATTCATGAAATGCACTCCCATGAATTGTTCAGGCCGGTCAGTGGCGGCGGCAAGACGGGTGACAGAGATAGAAGAAGTATTGGTGCCTATAATCGTGGATTTGGGCAGAAATGGGCAAAGCTGGTCAAAAATCTTGCGTTTGACCTGTTCATCTTCAGTCGCAGCCTCGATCACAAT
>JALXCV010000084.1:0-33275 GCA_026990765.1 Hyphomicrobiales bacterium
ATAGTATGCCTGATTGCATCTGCAACCAGTGCAGTATCACTTGCCAGTTCATCCGGGCGCAACCATGGGGTTTTGACCCCGAATTTTTCAGCCTCGCGAATATATCGTTCACTGTCAGTGGAAACAAAAACCTTGGCAAACAGCTCACATTCCAGCGCACATGCAACCGCCCGACCCAAAAGCGAAATGCCACCAATCTTTTGCAAATTCTTGTCACTCACACCTTTTGAGCCACTGCGTGCAGGAATAATTGCTATTCGTTGTTTAGAGCGAGATATGATCATGTTAAATCATTTGACCGGTTTTTCGCGTTAGCTGGCAAGGCAGGTTTCGTGCCGTGGTCTGGTTGACCACAAGCGGAAGCTAACGCAGTCCAGCTGGCGCGAAAAACCGGCCTTCGGTGGGCCAAATACGGCCATCGGCGTCGTTGTGATGCTTGTCCAACCACCCAGGTTGCACTGCGCACCACGCCTGGCCGAATGACCGGATTTGGCTCCATCAAATGGTTTAACATGATCACATCTCGCTCTATTAGCCAACAGTTTTACTCCTTTTGCTTGTCACACACTTTGCAGCGCTCCTGCATTCCTATATACATCCGTTTGCTTTACCGCAAATTTGAAATTGTTTTATTCACCCGAACCGGTTCAGGCCATCGTGACTTCAAGTCCCAAATATCTGTATCTGCCAGTTGAGACCGCTGCCCGCGAGCTTGATGCAAAACTGCTATTGGCGCTATATGCCGCCAATGCAGGTTTTGATGTCACTCTTGCCAGCCGCGCCCTGCTCAACAGCCAGATACACCAGCACCCGCCGGGAATATACCTGTCACATAATTTCGACAAGGGCCGCGCCCGGATTTTGAAGATCCTGGCAAATCTTGGCCATCAGCTAATGGCCTGGGATGAAGAAGGGCTGGTCTGGCTGAATGAAGATGCCTATCGCACTCGCCGGGTAAATAGCGATAGTGTAAGGAGATTACACACCATATTTGCATGGGGAAACCAGCAGGCTGCAATCCTCAAGAGCCTTTCTCCTGCCATTGTCCCGATTGGCAATCCAAGAGCCGATTTGCTGAGCAGACAGTTCCGTCCCCTTTTTGCTGACAAGGCTGCAAGACTTAATGACAAGTATGGTGATTTTATCCTGATAAATTCCAATTTCGGCTGGCTCAACTATGCACTTGATCATGGGTGTGCAGATGAGGATATTGATACCAGACTTAAAAGACTGGCCGACAAGTCACGCCATTCACTTGGCTATCTGCAATATCGCCACCGGATTTTTACCGCGTTTTGTGACCTGATCCCGATATTGAGCAACCGGTTCAAAACCCGCCAAATCATCATCCGCCCACACCCGTCAGAATCACCCAAGGCCTGGCAGGCAGCCATTGCCGGGCTTGATAATGTTTCGGTCAGATATGACAGTGATCTGGCACCATGGTTGCTGGCAGCAGGCATTATCATCCATAATGGCTGCACCACTGCGGTTGAAACCGCCATGCTGGAGCGCCCGGTAATTGCCTTTGAACCAGAAACCAGCCCGCAATTTGACAGCCCGCAACCACATGCAGTCAGCACCATTGCCACAAATGCTGATGAGGTAATCAACGCCATCAACTCACCAGCCCATACCGGCATCAATCTTGGCGAAATGATAAGCGGATGGGGCCAAAAGCCCAGCGCTCCTGAGATCGTCAATTACATGTTTGAGCATTATGAATTAAACAAGACCCGGCCATCCAGAATTGCCGGACAGTTGCAATCACGATTCCGGCAGCTGGAAAAAACCGTTTCACGCAAGCACAAGAAATCTTCTGCAAACCCTTCTTATATCAACCAGAAATTCCCGCCAACCAATCTTGAGCAAATTAAAAGCCGGGCTGAAGCAATCTGCCAGCTTGCCAATTTGAAACTGCCGGTAATTACCAGCAGTTCAGACCGTATATTCTCACTGGAGCCGGTATGAAAACCCTGATACTGCCAGCTGAAATCAAAACCCGTGAGCTTGATGCCCGGCTTTTGCACGCCGTTCTGGCCCTTGATGCCGGCTGGCGGGTGATTACCGGTTCCAAGGCCCTAATCAACCGCAATATCTGGCGCATTCCACGCGGCATATATTTGATGCAGACCATGACCCACAAGCGCCTGTTCATGGCAAAACTTCTAACCCGGTTAGGGTTCAAAATTCAGGGCTGGGATGAAGAAGGTCTGGTTTATCTTGACCGCGAATTATATCTGACCCGACGCATCTCCAGCGAAACCGCTCAATATATTTCAGAAGTTTTCACCTGGGGGCCACAAGGTGCCAAAGACATAAAGCAACGCTCATGCCCCAACATATATCCAGCCGGCAATCCCCGGTTTGATCTTTTACGCCCTGAAGCGCGCAGCATATATTTTGATGAAGTTGCAGAGATACAGAAAAACCATGGTGATTTTATCCTGATCAACACCAATTTTTCTTCGGTCAACCCGATAATATCCCTGCATGATGCACCAGAGCGGGCCATTTCTGCAAAAGACAAACCATCTGGCGACAAGATCAAGCAGCAATATGACGGCTTTCTCGATCACCGCCGGGAGATGTTCAAGGCATTTTGTGACCTGCTGCCCGAACTGTCCAGACGTTTCCCCGACCGGGTGATAGTTGTTAGACCACATCCGGCAGAAGAACTTGAAACCTGGAACAAGCTGTTCAATGACAACCCGAATATCAGGATAATTCGCAAAGGTTCTTCAATTCCATGGCTGCTGGCATCAAAGGTCCTGATTCACAATGGTTGCACCACCGCAATTGAATCGCGTCTTTTGGGCAACAGCCCTGTGGCCTATGCACCGGTTTCATCAGATGCTCATGAAAGCCCGCTACCCAATGGCATTTCCCATATGGCCGTCAGCAAACAGCAATTGTTTGAGCTGGTAGAACAGGCGCTTGCCGGCAATTTGTCAATAACCCAGGAGCAACAGGCCGTTCTGGATAATTACGTATCAGGACTTGATGGGCCAATGGCGGCGCAAACAGCACTCAACCACGCCGAAAGGCTGGCAGCAACCATGCAAAACCCTTCAGTTTCGGCCTGTTTCTTGCGGTTTCTGGCAGTTTTTCGGCATTTATACAAAAATTTGCGCCACAATCACCGCACTGATCGCTATCTTGAAAAAGTGTTCCCGGTCACATCTGCCAGTGAAATAACCGATCGTGCCAATCAGCTGGCCAGCATATTAAAGCTTGATTGTGCCGGTCAGATCACCACAAACAACATCTCAACAAACATTTTTGAATTGCGCGTCAAATAAAACCCTTTATCCCACAGCCTATGTTTGCCATAAGCGGCGCGTTGCAATGATTGAACAGTAAAGCTTGAAAATGAACAACACAGCAAAACAACTGGAAGCCAGACTGGATTCCAAAGATTCCATTATCGGCATTTGCGGCCTTGGCTATGTCGGCCTGCCTCTGGCCATGGCAGCAGCCCGTGTCGGCTATAAGGTAATCGGCTTTGACGTCAATCAGGCATATGTCGACAGTCTGCATGCTGGCACATCACATGTTGGAGCTGTCCGCAATGAGGTTCTGGAAAAATCGGTAAAGGATGGACATTTTATCCCGACTACCGACTTTACCAGACTGGGTGAATGCGACTGCATATTGATCTGCGTCCCCACACCCTTGTCAAAAGACCGCGGACCTGATCTGCAATTCATCATTACAACCGGTGAAAAGATTGCCGAAACCTTGCGTCCCGGCCAGATGATAGTACTGGAATCAACCACCTATCCTGGCACCACCAATGAAGTGCTCAAACCAATGCTGGAAAAAACCGGCCTGAAATCTGGCACTGATTTTTTCCTTGGCTTTTCCCCGGAGCGTGAAGACCCCGGAAATGCGGTTCACAATACCCGCACCATTCCCAAAGTGGTTTCAGGTGATGGCAAAAACGCCCGGCAACTGGTGGCAAAACTATATGGCACCTTTATTGAGCAGGTGGTCCCGGTTTCATCCAATGACACCGCAGAGGCCGTCAAGCTGACCGAAAACATTTTCCGGGCCGTCAATATCGCGCTGGTTAATGAGTTGAAAGTCATCTATGCCGCGCTTGGTATCGATATATGGGAAGTGGTTGACGCGGCAAAAACCAAGCCTTTTGGCTTTATGCCGTTTTATCCCGGTCCCGGTCTTGGCGGCCACTGCATCCCGATTGATCCGTTTTATCTGTCATGGAAGGCTGAACAGATCGGCCTTAAAACCCGTTTCATCGAACTGGCCGGTGAAATCAATATTTCCATGCCGCGATATGTTATCGACAAGCTGGCAGCAGCACTTTCAACCCGGCACGACAAATTACTCAAGGGTGCCAAAATCATTGTCATGGGGCTGGCTTACAAAAAGAACATTTCCGACATTCGCGAAAGCCCGTCATTTGCCCTGATTGAGCAATTACAGGAAAAGGGCGCAAAGGTTGATTTTCACGACCCGTTTGTCGATGAAATCCCCTTGACCCGTGAACATGCCGAACTTGCCGGGCGCAAATCATTGCCGCTTAGCGCTGAAAACATAAGAAGCGCCGATGCAGTCGTAATTTCCACCGACCATGACAATGTAGATTACCAGATGCTGGCCGATAATGCCGCCCTGATAATCGATTCGCGCAATATCATGGAAAAAAACGGTCTGACCGGTGATAACATAATAAAGGCCTGATACCCGGCAATTTGGCTTTTAACTCAAATAATTGTAGAACAGGCCAATGGCAGAACTGAAATCAGAATTACTGATGCCGGCGGGCAATCTGGCAAAGCTTAAAACCGCGGTACTTTACGGTGCTGACGCGATTTATCTCGGCACGCCTGACATGTCCTTGCGCACCAAGGCAGATTTCACCCTTGAACAGATCAAGGAAGGCATCAGCTACGCCCATGCCCATGGCAAGCGGGTCTATCTGACACTCAACCTGTTTTCGCATAATAAAGATGTTCCAAAACTTGCCGAATATGTCGAAACCATCAAACATCTGCACCCTGACGGGGTGATCATCGCTGATCCCGGTGTTTTTCAATATGTAAGGGAAAACGCACCTGATATCGCCTTGCATATCTCAACCCAGTCCAATGTCTGTTCTTGGCTGTCAGTTAAATTCTGGCAGGATATGGGAGCAAAGCTTTGCGTCATGGCACGTGAAGTAACTTTTGCCGAACTGACAGAGATTCGTGAAAAATGCCCGGATATCAAACTGGAAGCCTTTGTGCACGGGGCAATGTGCATGACCTATTCAGGCCGATGCCTTCTGTCCAATTTCATGGCCGAGCGCGGCGCCAATCAGGGCAATTGCGCCAATTCATGCCGCTGGGGCTACAAGGTGCATATGCGGCTGCGCGATGGCAATATTCAAGAACTGGACATTAATGAGGACAATGCCGATCTGTTCGAATTCCTTTTGGAAGAAGGTGCCCGCCCCGGCGAACTTATGCCGATTGAGGAAAGCAATAACGAATCCTATATTCTCAATTCAAGGGATTTGTGCCTGATGCCGCGGCTGGATCAATATCTCGAACTGGGCATTGATTCGCTGAAAGTCGAAGGCCGCAACAAGTCGATATATTATGTGGCGCTGGTAGCGCGCATCTATCGCAAAGCCATGGATGACTGGGCAAGAGACCCGCACAACTGGTCACCGCGGGCATATATGGATGAATTGATGAATGTCTCCAATCGCGGCTACACCCTTGCCTTCCATGATGGCCGGCTCACCAATTACGCCCATAATTATGAGCAGACCCAGACCATTGGTGAATGGGAATTTGCCGGTATCATTACCAGGGTCACAGATGATGCTTTCCACATGGAAGTAAAAAACCGCATTCTGGCCGGTGATGTGCTGGAATTTCTAACGCCCGATGGTTCCGATACAATCCTGCTCAGAATCTATGAGTTTGAGCATGTCAATAATGGCACCATAACCGATCAGGTACATGCCGGAATGAAACCCCTGATCAGACTGCCCTTTGCCCTGTTTGACCATGAGGACAAGTCAACACTTGCCAGCCGCCTGCCGGAACTATCAGTAGTGCGCAAGGAATCTGCATTAAGCGAGGTTCAGTGGAACCGGCTAAAACTTGACCGTACTACCCGGCAGCTGGAAGTTACCTGTAATACTGATAATCCGGCACAGCCAAAATACGTAAAACAGCGTGAAATTCTGCGCCAGTCACTGATTGAAGATAAAAAAACCCGCAAGATCAAGAATCCGCGCCTGGGGCTTGATGGCTGTTGCGGGCGCGGTTGCAATGGTTGCGCCATGTTCTGGCATGACCCGGCCTATGCAAAGGCCCGTGAATTGATGGCCAAAAAGAAACAGGGTGAGATACTTGATCGCGACATGCGCCAGCAAACTGAAAATGAGGCTACCACATGACCAGTGACCAGATTATATTGTTTGCCCTTATGGGCAGCGTACTTGGCCTGCTCTTATGGGGAAAGTTCCGCTATGATCTGGTCGCCTTTGGTGCCTTGTCACTCGGCCTGCTTTTGGGTGTTATTCCCAAATCTGAAGCCTTTTCAGGCTTTGGTCATCCAGCCGTTATAATCATTGCCCTTGTACTTATAGTCTCTCGCGCCCTGTCCCAGTCAGGTGCAATTGAACTGATGACCAAAAACCTGATTGATGGCGCAAGGGCATTGCCCCTGCACATAGCATCGATCGGTGCACTTGGCGCGGTCATGTCGGCTTTCATGAATAATGTGGCAGCCCTTGCCCTGTTAATGCCGGTTGATATTCAAGCTGCCAGCAAGGCCAAACGCTCACCTGCCCTGTCGCTGATGCCACTTTCCTTTGCCACCATACTTGGCGGCATGGTTACCCTGATAGGTACCCCGCCCAATATTGTTATCTCCCAGTTTCGCGAAACCGCCCTTGGTGAACCATATTCAATGTTTTCATTTGCTCCGGTTGGCCTGGGCGCTGCACTTGCCGGTCTGGCCTATGTTGCCCTCATTGGCTGGCGGCTGGTCCCGGTTGACCGCTCAAAGCGCAATGCCGCCAGCGAGCTTAAGGATCTGGAAGACTATATTATCGAAATCGGCATCAAGGATGATTCGCCGGCCATTGGTAAAACTATCCGTGAAATATCTGATATTGCAGAAGAAAACGATGTGCTTATTATCGGAATGGTGCGCAATGGCAAACGCATCAATGGTAGCGCCACCAGAGAAGTAATCCGCAAAACTGACATGCTGGTGCTGGAGGCCGGAGCAAAACAGCTGGAAAACTTTGCCACATCTCTCAAATTGTCATATTCCAGATCAAAAAAACATAAAGGCACTTTTGCCGGCACCTTGTCACTCATCGAGGCAACCGTACCGGTTGAAGCCAGAATGGCCAATCGTTCAGCCCTTGATCTGCGCCTGCTATATCGCCATGGCACCATGCTTTTGGGCATTTCAAGACATGGCAAGAAAATCAGGGACCGTATTCGCTCAGAAAAGATAAAACCCGGCGATATGGTTTTACTGATGGCCGAAAGTGATCGCATCGATGATGTGGTCAACTGGCTGGGAGTATTACCTCTGGCCAGGCGCGAATCCATGGTAACCCAGCATGACAAGGCCTGGATTGCCATAGGTCTGTTTGCCGCCGCAATAATTGCTGCCAGTTTTGGTCTGGTCTATCTGCCGGTTGCCCTTTCAGCCGTTGTGGTGCTTTATGTTCTGCTCAACATCCTGTCACTGTCGCAAATATATGAAACCATCCAGTGGCCGGTAATCATATTGCTGGCCTCGCTGATCCCGCTTGGGGCGGCATTGGAAAAATCCGGCGGCACCGCCCTTATTGCCAACATGATAGTTACTGCCACAGATGGCTGGCCTGCAATTGCAGTTCTGGCCTTGTTGATGGTGGTGACCATGACCTTGTCAGATGTTCTCAATAATGTAGCAACTGTACTGGTTGCTGCCCCGGTAGCGGTTGATATAGCCAATCGCCTGCAGGTCAACCCGGATGCCATGCTGATGGGAGTGGCGGTTGCAGCTTCATGTGCATTCCTGTCACCGATAGGCCACAAGAACAACACCATAATAATGGGACCGGGCGGTTATCGTTTTGGTGATTACTGGAAAATGGGCTTGCCGCTGGAATTGCTTATAATTGCCGTTTCCATACCCTTGATCATGGTTTTCTGGCCCTTGTGATAAACAGCTTGCACAATAAGCCCTGAAAAATCACAATATATAAACTTTCCATCCCGGCATTAAGAAAATGAATAACATTTGCCTATATGTTCGTTCATGTCAGTTGTTGGAAGTCATAAAAGGCCGGTCAAAACCATGCAATCTTTAATATTAAATATTAAAAAATTCATAGAGAATGAAAGCGGTGCCACCGCAATTGAATATGGTATGATAGCAATTTCAACAACGATAATAATAATTCTGCCACTTGCCGGAATAAAAGGCTGGCTGGTCAGTACTTACACATTGCTGTCAAAGGTATTTGACTGGACTTGATCATTAAATGCTCAGACATTGTTCCAGAAACCTGACTAGCTCATGTTCTAAAGATCACGTCCGATTTGCAGATATTTCTCACATCTGTGATTGCGCAATTCTTCTGCTGACAGAAATTTCAGACTGTTAATCGCCTCACCAATGGCTTCACCCGTGGCTCTTATGGCTTCATCGCGACCGCGATGTGCACCACCGGTTGGTTCTGGAATAATTCCATCAATCACTTTCATTTGTAAAAGGTCCGGTGCAGTAATCTTCATTGCTGCTGCTGCATCCTTGGCCCTTGATGAATCCCGCCACAATATGGATGCAGCACCCTCAGGGGAAATCACCGAATAAATCGAATGTTCAAGCATCAGGACCTTGTTTGCCGTGGCAATGGCCACTGCCCCGCCTGAACCACCTTCTCCGATAATCACCGAGATAATCGGCACCCCCAGCGACAGGCAGCGATCGGTCGAGCGGGCAATGGCTTCAGCCTGACCGCGTTCTTCTGCCCCGATACCGGGATAGGCACCAGGTGTATCAATGAACGAAATCACGGGCAGGGAAAACTTTTCCGCCATGTCCATCAGCCTGACTGCCTTGCGATAACCTTCAGGCCGGGCCATCCCGAAATTGCGTTTCAGCCTTGATTGAGTATCATGACCCTTTTCCTGACCGATCACCATGACTTCAGTATCACCAAACCGGCCAATACCGCTCATTATGGCTTCATCCTCGGCGAATTTGCGATCACCTGCAAAAGCCACATAGTCACTGATCAAAGCTTCAATATAATCCTTGCAATGCGGCCTTTCCGGGTGTCTGGCCACCAGAGTTTTCTGCCATGGATCGAGCTTGGCATATATCTCCTTGATTGCCTTTGCCGCCTTGCCTTCAAGTTGCGCCACCTCATCGTCAATTGAAATGGTATCATCTTCTCTGGCCAGAGCCTTTAATTCAGCAACCTTGCCGTCAATACTGGCAACCTTGTCTTCAAATTCCAGATAACTGATCATAAGCCTTAAACATCCCGGTTATATAACTGCAGCGCGAAAGTGGCTATCGCACAGCCAGATGTCAACTACAATATGTAATTCTATTGCAATTGTGCCAGCGGATGATGCTCTGCCACCAGTTCACGCAATCTGGAATCCAGAATATGGGTATAAATCTGGGTAGTCGAGATGTCAGCATGACCCAGCATCTGTTGCACAGCGCGCAAGTCAGCACCACCTTGCAATACATGGCTGGCAAAAGCATGGCGCAATATATGAGGTGATACCTTACTGGCTGCAATCCCGGCAAGCCCGGCTGTTTTTTTAAGGTCTAGCGCAAAATGCTGTCTGGTCAGATGCCCTGCCTTGCCGCGTGAAGGAAACAGATAGGGACTTGCCAGATCATGCTCTGTTGCCCGCAAGGCAAACAACTCGCGATAGGTCTTGACCGCCTGTTTTGCCTTGTCAGTCAGCGGCACCAATCTTTCACGCCCGCCCTTGCCCTTGATAGTAATGAACTGGGCATCATCACTGATTGCATTTCGCGCCAGACTGACCAGCTCAGAAACCCGCAAGCCCGAAGCATATAACAGCTCCAGCAGACAATAGGTTCTGGCCGCTTTGGTACGCGCCTTGCCTTTGGATTTCTCCACATTGTCAAGGGCTGCATCCAGCAGGCTGCCAACCTCATCTACACTCAACACTTTGGGCAGATTGCGCTCACTCTTTGGGCCTTCAATATTGGCACCTGGATTATCACTGCAATATCCCTCACCATAACAGAATTTATGCAGCTGCCTGACACTCGACAACCGCCGCATAACTGTTGCGCGGGCCAGTCCCAGAACATCCATTCCCGCAAGCCAGCTGCGCACATCACACGCCCTTGCAGTTTCAATATTCATATTTCTGGATTTCAGATATGCAGCATAATCTTCAAGATCACGCCTGTAGGCATCAAGTGTATTTTGTGAAGCACCGCGCTCGGCGCTCAGCATTTCCAGATATACATCGATCAGCGCAAGGTCGGATTTGTTATTTCTGCAATTTGTCATTGGACAGATGTTTTACAACCTCTTGTTGCCCGGGTGGTTTCTGTGACAGCCACCAGGCTCCCCCGTAAATGATTCCACCTGCTAGGCCTAAAATGATAAGATAGCGCAAACTGTCTGGCATTTTATTAAAATCCATTAGTTATTTTATAGCCTGTATGCCTCACCTGCGATCATTAAGCAAACATGTCAACGGCAAAAGTCTTTGCGATTAGTCAATATTGCCGCTAGAACCCAGCTTGAAAAATGAAAAACCAGTCACAGTCATAATGAATTCGCATATATCAAAATCAGTCCTGGAGGAAATAACCAGCCATATCGGAACAAGGACAATTGTTCTTGTAGGGCTGATGGGTGCAGGCAAAACCACCATTGGCCGCAGGCTGGCAAAACGTCTGGGACTGCCATTTCTTGATGCTGATCATGAAATCGAACAGGCCGCCGGCATGTCGGTATCTGAAATCTTTGAAACTCATGGCGAAGCTCATTTCCGCGATGGTGAGCGCAAAGTAATTGAACGCCTGTTGAAAAAAGGCCCGCAAATTCTGGCCACTGGCGGTGGGGCCTGGCTTGATCCGCGCACCCGCGACAATATCCGGCAAAGTGGTATTTGCATCTGGCTAAAAGGTGACCTTGATCTGTTGATGCAGCGGGTCATGAAACGCTCAACCCGGCCATTGCTGAAAACCGCAAACCCTGAAGCAACCATGAAAAAGCTGATGGATGAGCGTTATCCAGTCTATGCCAAGGCCGATATTCATATTGAATCTGCCAATGTCTCACATAATGCCATGGTCAATAATGTCCTTAATGGAATAGTCAAATATATGAAAACCACAAAATCTGCCGATGACAACTCTGCCATCGTCAATGTCGATCTTGGTGAGCGCGCTTACCCGATACATATTGGCCTTGGAGTTCTGGAAAATACCGGAAAGCTGATCAAACCGCTATTGCGCCGTAACAAGCTGGTAATTGTAACTGATGAAAATGTGGCGCGAGAACATCTAAAAACTCTCGGGCGGTCACTTGATGAGGCCGCAATTGAACATCAAACCATAATCCTTCCCCCCGGTGAATCCACCAAATCATATAAAAATCTGATCAGTCTTTGCGATGAGCTGTTAGCTCTTGGAGTTGAGCGCAATGACGTTATTGTCGCTTTTGGTGGCGGGGTAATAGGCGACATAACCGGATTTGCCGCTGCAATAATCCGCCGGGGTGTGGATTTCATCCAGATACCAACCAGCCTTCTGGCCCAGGTTGATTCTTCAGTTGGTGGCAAGACCGGCATCAACACCAGCCATGGCAAAAACCTGATTGGGGCGTTTCATCAACCACTGGCAGTAATTGCCGATATTGCCGTGCTTGACACTCTTCCCCCCCGGCATCTGGCCAATGGTTATGCTGAAGTTGTCAAATATGGCCTGCTTGGTGATCATAAGTTTTTCCACTGGCTGGAAGAAAATGCCGATTCCATTTTCTCCGGCAATGCCCAGGCCCGTATCAAGGCCATTTCAGCTTCCTGCGAAGCCAAGGCCGACATTGTTGCCCGTGATGAAAAAGAATCCGGCATTCGCGCCCGATTAAACCTTGGTCACACATTTGGTCATGCGCTGGAAGCTGCCACCGGCTTTTCAGACCGCTTGCTGCATGGCGAAGGCGTGGCTATCGGCATGGTTCTGGCTTACAAATTCTGCGAACAGCAAAAGCTGGTTGAGCCAGGCACTGCAACACGGGTTGCAAACCACCTGAAAAGCATAAACCTGCCAACAGGACTGCAAGACATCAAGGGCGATCTGCCTGATGCCGAACGCCTTGTTGAATATATGCGTCAGGACAAAAAGGCCAGAAATGGCAAACTGGTTTTCATACTGGTCAAATCCATTGGTGAGGCTTATGTTGAAACCAATGTCGATGAAGCTGATATTTTGAAATTCATGACAAACGAACTGGCATCAAGATGACACTTGGACTTGGAATAATAGCTGTTGCAATAATCATATTGCTGATTCTTTCCGCCTTCTTTTCCGGTTCTGAAACCGCTGTTACCGCCACATCGCGCGCCCGTATGCACGAACTGGAAAAACGCGGCAATCTGCGCGCCCGAACAGTTCGTCATCTGATAGAAAAACCCCAAAGGCTGATCGGTGCCATTCTGCTTGGCAATAATATGGTCAATATTCTGGCATCGGCCCTTGCCACCAGCCTGTTTCTGAAATTATTCGGCCCGGTCGGTGTTGTTTACGCAACTTTGGTAATGACCGCGCTGGTGCTTATTTTCGGTGAGGTCATGCCCAAGACCTACGCCATCATCAATCCTGACCGCTATGCACTGTTTGTTGCCCCGATGATCAAGATTCTGGTTGCCCTGTTTGCCCCCATGGTCAGCGCGGTTGAATATATCGCCAAAAACTCGATGAAGCTGGTTGGCATTGACATCTCAAAGGCTGAAGCCATTCTTTCAGCCCGTGAAGAACTGCGCGGCGCCATCAACCTGCACCACAAGGAAGGCAGCGTCATCAAGCGTGACCGCGACATGCTGGGTGGGGTTCTTGATCTGTCCGAGCTTGAAATCTCGGATGTAATGATACACCGCACAAAGATGAAGATGGTGGATATTGCCCGAACACCGTCACAAATCATTGATGATATCCTGTCTTCCGGCCATTCCCGCATGCCGGTTTATGAAGGTGATACTGACAATATTATCGGCATTATTCATGCCAAGAACCTGCTGGCCCAGATGCAGGCGACCGGTGGCAAGGCCGACAAGATCAATATCCGCAATATCTGCGCCAAGCCATGGTTTGTCCCTGACACAACTCTGGTGCCTGACCAGTTGAACGCATTCCTGCGCCGCAAAACCCATTTTGCCATAGTGGTCGATGAATATGGGGAACTGATGGGGCTGGTTACCCTTGAAGATATCCTTGAAGAGATTGTCGGGGATATTGAAGATGAGCACGATGTCAGCCATTCCGGTATTGCCCCGCAGGAAGATGGATCATTCATCATTGAAGGAACCACCCCGATCCGCGATATAAATCGCCAGAATGACTGGGATCTGCCCGATGATGAAGCAACCACTATCGCCGGTCTGGTTATCCATGAAGCCCGCATGATCCCCGACATTGGTCAGGCCTTTACCTTTTACGGCTTCAGAATAGAAATCCTTGGCAAACAGCGTCACCAGCTAACCTCATTGCGGGTCACACGCATATAGGCCTTAACCGGTTCCGGTTTTAATTCGAAGCGCATGCACCCTTGTCTTTAATTCATCGGCCAGTATTTCATTTATCAGACCATGCTGCCTGACAAGCGGCATTCCGGCAAAAACCTCACTGATAACTGTTACGGCAAAATGGGTTTCGCCTTCCGGTTTTGCTCCTGCATGACCGGCATGGTGCGATGATTCGTCCACCACCCTGATTTCACCGGGTGAAAACTTGTCTTCCAGTTTCTTCTTGATTATCTGACCAATAGGACCAAGTGTCATAAGCAAATACCTTTTCTGTCAACAATAACTACACTTTCCAGTCATATTTGGGGATCAAGGCTGGCTTTGTCCAGCAAAGCATGGCAAATTACGCTGTTTCAAATCAGACAAGATAGACAATGAAGCTCAGATCAAAATATTTCGACTCAATTCGCGTCAAACCCGAACAGGACAGAACCTTGCGGGAAAAGACCGTAACCTGTGAATGGCCAGATTGTGAGGAACCAGGTCCGCACCCTGCACCAAAAGGGCGCGACAATGAAAATGAATATCACTATTTCTGCCTCAAACATGTGCGCGAATATAACAAAGGCTATAATTACTTTACCGGCATGAAGGAAGATGCGGTCAAGGAATACATATCCTCATCACGCACCGGCCACCGGCCCACATGGAAACTGGGACAAAATTCTCCTGCCGGTAAAAACCGCAACAAGTCACGAACAGCTTCCAACCCCCAGATCAATGATCCATTCGGCTTTATCGGCAAGGGCGGCAAGGGCGAACAGCATGCGCGCCCGCGCCGATCAGTGCGCAATGCCGAACTCAAGGCCCTTTACGAACTGGGTCTGGATGAAACCGCCACTCCGCAAACTGTCAAGATCCAGTACAAGAAACTGATAAAGCGCTTGCATCCTGATGCCAATAAGGGAAGCCGGGCCAATGAAGACAAATTGCAAAAAGTACTCAAAGCCCATATTTACCTGAAAAGCTCCGGGTTCCTGAGAAAATAATAATCCACAAATCCTTGCCCTTGGCTTTACTTGTTATTAGAACCAAGGAAAAATCACAGCAACACTGCTAAACCGGACCAGATACACAAATGGACATTAATGTGAAACAAGACGCGGAAAAACTGCCTGCCAAAAAAGTTGATATTGCAAAAACTTTCGGGTTTGAAAGCTCTATGGAAGTTTATGCCTATGAAACCGAAGATGAACATATTCCCGAAATTGACGAGGATTATCAGTTCAACCGTGAGACCACACTGGCAATTCTGGCAGGTTTTGCCTATAACCGCCGGGTAATGATCTCCGGCTATCACGGCACCGGCAAATCAACCCATATTGAACAGGTTGCCGCCCGGCTTAAATGGCCATGTGTTCGGGTTAATCTTGACAGTCACATTTCACGCATTGACCTGATTGGCAAGGATGCAATCATCCTGCAGGACGGGGTACAGATAACCGAATTTCGTGAAGGCATTCTGCCCTGGGCATTGCAGAACAATGTGGCTCTGGTATTTGACGAATATGATGCCGG
The DNA here is from genome assembly GCA_026990765.1 of Hyphomicrobiales bacterium. Lineage (GTDB taxonomy): Bacteria > Pseudomonadota > Alphaproteobacteria > Rhizobiales > Aestuariivirgaceae > JALWJW01. The sequence continues at coordinate 15,300 of JALXCV010000084.1, forward strand.
TCGCCCTGATGTGATGTTTGTTATCCAGCGGGTGCTGGAAGTTGCAGGCAAGCTGACCCTGCTTGACCAGAACAAGGTGATCAAGCCAAATCCGGCTTTCCGGCTGTTTGCCACGGCCAATACTATCGGGCTTGGCGATACATCAGGTCTTTATCACGGCACCCAGCAGATCAACCAGGGTCAGATGGACCGCTGGTCGATTATTGCCACCCTCAATTATCTGCCGCATGATGATGAAACCGATATTGTTCTGGCAAAATGCAAATCCTATAATGACAAGCAGGGACGCCAGACCATCTCCAACATGGTCAGGGTCGCCGACCTTACCCGCAATGCTTTCATGAACGGTGAATTATCCACGGTCATGAGTCCCAGAACCGTTATCACCTGGGCCCAGAATGCCGAGATATTTGACGATATGGCTTTTGCCTTCCGCCTGTCTTTCCTTAATAAATGCGATGAGCTGGAGCGCGGTCTGGTAGCTGAATTCTATCAGCGCTGCATGGGCGATGACCTTCCAGAAGCAACCAGCCAGGTGGAAATCGCATAAGCAGCGATATTACCCGATCATGACGACACAAAAGGACAATCCGGCAGAGAATTTCCGGCAGGCTTTAGCCCTTACCATGAAGGTCATAGGCAATGAACCGGATCTGGAGGTAATCTATTCTCCAGACGAAACCGGTCTTGTCGGCAAACGCGCCCGGCTGCCGCAAATCTCGCGCAACCTGCCAGCCGATGAGGTGGCAATTGTGCGCGGTGTATCTGATGCGATTGCCATGCGGCTGGCCAATCATGATGTTGCCACCCATGCCCGTTTCAAACCCCAGGGCCAGATGGCCACATCCATCTATGATGCAATTGAACAGGCAAGGGTTGAATCACTTGGTGCCATCGCCATGCAGGGAATGGCGCAGAACCTGTCATCCATGCTCGACAAGCGCTTTGCCCCGGGCAATGAAATCACCGCCAGCGGGGCTGAAGAAAAAAACCTTGCCGAAGCCCTTGGGCTTATTGTGCGTGAACGCCTTACCGGCTCAAAGCCACCTGAAGGGGCTAAAAACCTGATTGATTCATGGCGTCCCTGGATCGAGGAAAAGGCCGAAGGCATACTTGAAAACCTGCTGGCTGAAATCCATGACCAGAAAGCTTTCTCCCGCCTTACCCGTCAGCTAATTTCATCTTTGGACATGGCTGACGAGCTGGGCGATGAACCCGACCCGTCTGATGATGATGCCGGTGATGATGATACCCAGGATGCAACCAGCGCTGATGAAACCGATGGCGAAGGCCAGGACCAGCAGTCAGCCAATCCAGATGAGATGGAAACCGGCGATGCCGATCAGGATCGCTCTGCCGAGGACAATCTGGATTCAGATATTGGCGACATGCCAGATGATGCCGATCCCGGCAATATCCCCGATGGTGCCCAGCCATGGCGGCCTGAACTTCCCTTTGCCTCCTTGAGCAATGATAATTTCTATCAGGTTTTCACCGGCAAGCATGATGAGATCATCCCGGCAGAAGATTTGTGTGACCCCGAAGAGCTTAACCGGTTGCGCGCCTATCTCGACAAGCAATTATCGCAAATGCAGGGCGTGATAGCCCGGCTTGCCAATCGCCTGCAACGCCGCCTGATGGCCCAGCAAAACCGCTCATGGGATTTTGACCGCGAAGAGGGCCTGCTTGATTCAGCCCGCCTGACCCGGATCATTACCGACCCGATGCAGCCCTTGTCATTCAAGGTCGAACAGGACATGAAGTTCCGCGATACGGTGGTAACCCTGCTCATTGACAATTCCGGCTCGATGCGCGGTCGCCCGATCACCGTGGCGGCAACCTGTGCTGACATTCTGGCCCGCACATTGGAGCGCTGCAATGTCAAGGTGGAAATTTTAGGCTTTACCACCAGAGCCTGGAAAGGCGGTCTGTCGCGCGAAGAATGGATGGCTGCCAACAAGCCGGTCAATCCGGGACGCCTTAATGATCTGCGCCATATTATCTATAAATCCGCTGAATCCCCATGGCGCCGCTCGCGCAAGAATCTTGGCCTTATGATGCGCGAAGGTCTGCTTAAGGAAAATATCGACGGTGAAGCCCTGATCTGGGCCCATAACCGGCTGCTTGGCCGCCCCGAACAGCGCCGCATTCTGATGGTGATTTCAGATGGCGCCCCGGTTGATGATTCAACCCTGTCGGTCAATAATGGCAATTATCTGGAAAAACATCTGCGTCAGGTAATCAACGATATTGAACAGCGCTCACCGGTTGAACTGATCGCCATTGGCATAGGCCATGATGTGACCCGCTATTATCGTCGGGCGGTCACCATTATTGATGCTGAAGAGCTGGGCGGTGCCATGACGGAAAAACTGGCTGAACTGTTTGAAGAACAGCCCCAGACCGGGCGCACCCAGAATATCGCCATGCTGCGCAATTGATAATGCGAAAACTGTTACTGGCATTGCTGATCATTATCGCAGGCACAATTACTGCTGCTGCCAAGCCGGTAAAGGTAACAGCAACAGCTTTCACCCTTTCCCGGTTTTTCTCAAGCGACAAAGCCTATGGCTCACTTGTCTGGAAGGGCGGCTTGCTGCTGCAATCTGCAACCGGCAGGTTTGGCGGCTTCTCCGGCATTGCCCTTGATAAGAAAGGCCAGTCATTTGTCGCCATTTCCGATCGCGGCAGATGGTTCACCGGCAAACTTTTATATAAAAATTCATTTCTGTCCGGCATTGGCAATACAGCAATTTCACGCATACGCACTCCAAAAAATACAAATTATTACCGCGATGCCGAGGCCCTTGCCCCGTGGTCCAGAAAAGGCATAAACGGCCCGTTGATCATCGGCTTTGAGCGCCGCGAGCGCATTGCCAGATATAAAACCCTGTCATCAAGGCCCAAGCGTCTAGGACTGCCCAAAGCTGTTGCCACTGGCAAATATAATGGTGAGATGGAAGCCATAGGTAGGTTTTATTCCGGTCCGGCCAGAGGCTGGCTGCTGGCCATATCAGAAGACAATCTGGACAAAAACGGCAATCTGAAAGCCTGGATGTGGAAAAACCGGACCATCAGGGCTTTTTCCATAAAACGTCATTCAAATTATCTGGTTACCGGCCTTGCAGTAATGCCGGACGGCAAATCATTTGTTACCATCGAGCGGTCTTTCAGCCTGCCTTATCTGCCAGGCATGGCCATCCGCCAGTTCAAAACCGCAGATATTGGCAAAAGCAGGCCAGTTGCTGGCAAATTGCTGTTTGAAGGCCGCCAGCCTTCTTATGCCATTGACAATATGGAAGGTATCGCAGTTCACCGCCACAAGGACGGCAAGCTGCGCCTGACTGTAATTTCCGATGATAATTTCAAGCGCTCAATCCAGAGCACCTTGATCATGCAGTTTGAAATGCCTCAAGCTATTCAATAGCCCAGCTCATATTCACCCGCATGCTCAATGTCTGTTCACCGCGCGCAACTGGCACCCCGTCAGCCATGGCGCTCATTGCCATATTGCGGGCAAATACCGGTTGCGGCCCGCCAGAACCCGGCTCGCTCAGGCTGATCAGCTTTCCCAGTTTGAAACCGCCAGCCATGGCATAGACATTTGCCCGTTCAACCGCATCCCCAACTGCCAGCTTCATCGCCTCGAGCCGTTTGGCCTTGATATCAGATAGTGAAAAGCTTATTGCGTGAATCTGGTTGGAACCTGCCTTGACCACACTATCAAGCACCCTGCCCAGCCTTTTTATGTCGCGAATAGTAACTTGAACATTATTGGTGACATTATATCCGGCTATCTGTGGAATTTGCCGGGCATTATTGACACTGCCCAAACGCACATATCGCGGCGAAATATTAAAGCTGCTTGTCTGCACATCTTTTTTATTGATGAAATTAAGCCTGAAAACCTTCATGATCTGGCGCATGGCAGCATTATTATCAGCCAGTGCCAGAGCAGCTGTTGGTGATTCGCTGACCACCCCGATATGCACAATCGCCATATCAGGCTGGTATTTGACTTTTCCAACCCCGGTGAGCGACAGGATTCTTGCAGGCTCCCGGTCATTACCGGCATATGCTCCACCAGCTGTAAACAGGCAAAAAACCACAATCATCGGCACAATTTTAGCAATTTTCATCAATCCATCCCTTTCAAATAACACTGCATGTAAACATTCCTTAATAATCAGGCATAGATAAGGCACGAATATATTGGCGAAACCGAAAAATTGCGCTATAGGCATGGGCCATGGTGGGCCTGTAGCTCAGTTGGTTAGAGCTGACGGCTCATAACCGTCCGGTCGCAGGTTCGAGTCCTGCCGGGCCCACCAACTTTCTAACTACCTTCTAACGCTTTGCGTTAGAAGGAACAAATTCCCCACAAACTCAAGCGGCAAGACATTTGCAAAGCAAATGTCTGAGAGCGCCCACCCGGCTTTCTCCCTGAACTCGCCGATACAGTGGATAACAATACAGCCAAGCCCACCATCCATCTTACTGCACACTTGAGCAAGGTAGCCCTCTCCCTTTGTATCCCTCTAGTAATTCGCAAATAGTTTAACTTTCTCCCTTACTTGCTCGCGGCCATTAATGCAATGGCAGGTGCGCATATTGAGATTCAACTTATGATTTCTTACGGATGTATTATTTCTGTATGTATTACTGTAAATTGCTTAAATTAAAAATAAAAATAATTATTTGGTACGATTAGGCCGTGGACTCTTAAGCCTCAATACTGCCCAATTAGCTTATGGGTAGCAGGAATATTGAAAAATTTGGAAAGCGGTTACGCTCGATAAGAGAGGAAAAGGGCATCTCTCAAGAAGCCTTTGCAAATCTTTTAGAAGTAGATCGATCATATCTTGGCGGTGTAGAGCGGGGGGAAAGAAATCCCACTTTAAAATTCATATTTCATGTTTGTGAAACATTTGGAATAAAACCGGGGGAACTCTTCAAATGAAAAGAGATGTTCCATCCAAAAAAATTTATAGTGAAGATCATGAAAAATACGAGCAAAGATCCATTGCTGCTCGCTTAGAGGCACTATTCCTCAACAACATTGGCCTTGTCCTGACACGTGAACGAATTGTAGAAGTTGCCACCGACCCTAAAACAGGGCGTGAACCTGAAAACTGGCATCAACGATTATCTGAATTACGGACTGATAAAGGCTATACCATATTAGCCAATAAAGATTGGAAAGCTCTTGCTACAGGCGAGTACGTCATGCCGCATAGTGACCGTAGAGCGACTGCCGCTAAACGCGTAGTACCTACAGGAAAGTGCTGGTCAGCCATTCTCAAACACGCGAATGGAAAATGTCAGTGGATTGAAGATGGTCAACCTTGCGGCCTTGAGAATGGCGATATCGATCCAGTAGGTGGCGGTACAGTACGACTTACACCGGACCATGTAAGCCCTCATTCAATTAAACCCGACATTGACCGCGAAGATCATACTCAATGGCAGGCTCTTTGTGGCAGACATCAAGTAATGAAAAAAAACTATTGGGATGGATCTACAGGTAAAATCAACCTAATTGCAATTCTTCAGGCCGCAGGATTAAAGCAAAAGCGGGAAGCTCTTGCCTTCTTGGAGGATTTCTTTGCTGACGAGGAGTAGTCTCTTGCTTTCAAGTGGTAAATCTAAAAAATCTGCTTTACCGAGCAATCTTGCACTTACGCCCTTAGAAACAGCTTTCATAACGGCTTCCCCAGAGGGTGAACGTAACGCATCAAATACAGCCTCTTGAAATCTTTTTGCAACCCGAACTCTATAAATGCAATCCGTAATCACCGCCCGGCCACGTTCAACAATCGCTACTTTTTTGTGAAAGTTTCTATCTACCCTTGCAACTAGAATATCGCCTTGTTCTGCAATAACAATTTTTTTATTGAGATCAGATGGTAAATCACCCTCAAAACATACCCTACATTGATTATAATTAGTTGTGTGAAATATGGGGAATTGCTTACTTCTAGCTTCTACCGTGCCTAACGAACCTCGTCTTATTTCAGCCCCAAGTTGCCTCAGCGTAATTGCATCCTTATCAATAGATTTCTGAGCTAAGTGAAAATCATAATCAAGGCGGCATTCTCCATCAACGCCATCTATATAAATTGGATTTGAGAGGCCACTTACCTTGTTATATTCTAATAGTTGAATTTTTTTGGTTGCCCCAAATCCCTTTTTTAGAATTAGTATAAAACAATAAGCATCAGTATCTTTAAAAGCATTATTTGGCAGCTGGATAACAGTTTCTATTCGATGCTGTCGAATCAATGCTCGACGAAGTGCAATCGTTTTTTTACCCGTCATCATTCCATCAGGGGTAATTAGAGCTATCGTTCCACCATGTTTTAACATATTCAAATTTTGTGCAAGAAATACCAGTTCAGCAGTAACATCATAATCGGAAACCGAATCCAAAAGACTTGCGTCTGAAAGAATATTATAAAATTCTGGATGCCTTGGTGGCTTAAAAAATGGCGGATTACAGACTGCTAAATCAAACAACCCATGCTTTGATACAAGATCAAGTGAGGAATCTAAAACATCTGCTGTATAATGGGTGTGCTTTTTCACACCAGCCTTCGAAAGATTATCAGTCAGTTTCGAGGCACATATTAAATCTTTATCAACAGTCACATAGTCAGCTAATGGCCAACGCCCAGCAATAGATACTGATAAAGAACCTTCTCCTGCTCCAAGGTCAAGCACGCTACTAGGGTTTAAATTTTCTAGCTGATCAGCCAACAGTTGACCAACAGCCGACTGCGTATAAAACCTATTTAGAATTCCAATTCTCTTGATAGTAAATTTAGTAGCACTCAAAATTTGTTTCCTACTCCATATGAGTTAAAACTATATCTGTTTTTGAATCACAACTAGCAACTTCAAACCAGTAGAATTTGCGTATTATCCTTTCACAGATAGACTGTGGTAGCCCTCTCATTGGTAAAGCCTATCATTATTGCTACCGTTTCCGTACTCAACCAACCTCCCCCAGCCAAAGCCACCAACCCTTCAAAAACTGGCCGCGTTGATCCACATATGGGTCATGATGCTGGCTATGTAGCCAAGGGCTACTGCCCAGCTCCATTTCAGGTGGCTCATGAAGGTGTAGTAGCCGCGGGCGGTGCCCATCAAGGCTACACCGGCTGCAGAACCGATTGACAATAGTGATCCGCCCACCCCGGCTGTCAGGGTAATCAGCAACCACTGGCCGCGGGCCATTTCCGGGTCCATGGTCAAAACCGCAAACATCAAGGGGATATTGTCAACAATGGCTGACAAGGCCCCGATAATCACATTTGCCCATGTCGGACCAAGCCCCACATATAATATTTGCGACATGCCGTGCAGATAGCCAATGACCCCAAGTCCGCCAACCGCAAAGATAATCCCGAAAAAGAAGAACAGCGTATCCCATTCAACCCGTTCAACTTCTTTAAAAGCATCAAGCACCACATCCTTGTTGTTGCCCAGCTTTCTTTTCAGGAAATAGCTGTAAACCATCACATAACCAAGCCCGGTCATCATCCCCATTGCCGGTGGCAGATGCAGAATATTTTTAAAAGTGACTGCCGTGGCAATTGTGCAGGCAAACAGGAAAATAACCATATAGGCACCCGGCTTTAATACCGGATTATCAGCAATGACCTCAGGCTTTGCCTTGGGAACAAAGAAATGCATGATAATGGCCGGCACCAGAAAATTTACCGCCGATGGCACAAACAGCGCAAAGAAACCTGCAAATTCGATCTTGCCCTTTTGCCACACCATCAAGGTGGTAATATCACCAAACGGTGAAAAGGCCCCACCGGCATTGGCTGCAACCACCACATTTATACATGCAATAGCGATAAAGGCCGGTGACCCCATCGCAACCGCCATCACCACCGCACCAAGAATAAGTGAGGTAGTCAGATTATCCAGAAATGGTGACAGGAAGAATGCCAGGGTCCCGGTGAGCCAGAATAATTGCCTGAAAGACAGCCCCATTGAGGTCAGTTTTGCCCGCAATACTGAAAATACCCGGCGTTCTTCCAGCGTGTTGACATAGGTGATTGCCACCATCAAAAACAGAAACAGCTCGCCATATTCCAAAATTGTGTGCTTGGCTGCCGCATTCAGCACATCATCCTTGCCGGTGCCATGATAGGCAACAGCAATCAGCACCCAGATCAACCCGGCAACCAGCATAACCGGTTTGGATTTGCGCAAATGCAGCTTTTCTTCAAAAATTACCAGCGTATAGGCAATAACAAACAGGATCAGTGCCAGGATACCGGCTGGTGTCGAGGTAAGATCGATAGTTTTACCGACAGCCTCAGAAGCAAAAGCCGCATTCGGCATCATAGCAAAAATCAAGGCTGAAAAAGCCAGCACAGCACGGATCATGACCAAACCCCATTTAATCAGAAAAACATCTCTATTACCTAGTGCTTTAAGCAATTCCGGGCGGTTTTACCAGCACCAAATGCAGTTGTTTTTATTAAATAGGGCCTGTTGCAAAGCTTGTTGCAATTATCGGGTTTTTCCCGGCAATTTCATACTACATATGGTATCCAGCTTCGCCATGCGAGGCAAAGTCAAGACCTTCAATTTCATCTTCTTCTGAAACTCGCAAGCCAACAGTCAACTGGCACAGCTTGACTATGGCGTAGGTTACACCCACCGACCAGATTATAGTGGCAACTGATGCAACTGCCTGCACATAAAATTGCGAAATTATCGATGCCCCGCCACTATTGCCGGTCCCGCCTGGCAGCAGCGACAGACCAGCCACCAGCAAGGTGCCGGTAAAACCGCCAACCCCGTGCACAGCCAGCACATCAAGCGAATCATCAATCTTCAGGCGGTTGCGGATAAGACCAACAGCCAAATAGCAGATTACGCCACCAGCCAGACCCAGCAGCACCCCGGCCATTGGCCCGACAAACCCTGACGCAGGAGTGATAGTGGCAAGCCCGGCAATAGTACCGGTAACAATACCAACCAGTGAAGGCTTTCCAAACCGCACCCATTCAATAACCAGCCACACCAGGGAACCGGTTGCCGCTGACATGTGGGTAACCAGCATTGCCATACCGGCATTGCCATTGGCTGCAAGCGCACTGCCGGCATTAAAGCCAAACCAGCCAACCCACAACATCGAGGCCCCAACCATCACCATCCATGGAGCATGTGGCGGCTGGATATGCAGTGGAAAACCCCGCCGCTTGCCAAGCATTACCGCAATTACCAGCGCTGAAACCCCGGCAGTTATATGCACCACAATCCCGCCGGCAAAATCCATGACACCCATTTTAGCCAGCCAGCCACCACCCCACACCCAGTGAGTTACCGGCACATATACCAAAATCAGCCAAAGAGATGAAAAAACCAGTACCGCAATGAACTTGATACGCTCAACATAGGCCCCGATTATAAGTGCCGGGGTGATAATGGCAAAAGTCATCTGGAACATTACAAATACTGATTCCGGCAGGCCGCTGCCTTCAAGAATTGTGTCCTGACCAACATTGATCAGGAATATATTCTGCAAACCACCGATAAACCCGTTGCCACTCGAAAACGCCAGAGAATAACCCGCAATCAGCCAGATCAGCGATGCCAGCCCGGCAATCGCCACACAATGCATCAGCACCGATAAAATATTTCTGGATCGCACCAGACCGGCATAAAACAGCCCCAGCGCAGGCAGTGTCATCAACAGGACAAGTGCCGTGGAAGTCATGATCCAGGCGGTATTGGCAGCATTCAGCATCTCTCATCTCCCCATAAAAAACTGCAGGAAAAGATAGCAGATCAGTCATAAAATGCATTAAAAAAAGCCAATGCGGGACAAGTTGGCGCTATTGCCTGAAAATCAGGCACATCTGGCAGGCAGTTATTTCAGCCGCTCAAGGATCGAGACATAATTGGCCACCGCGGCTCCACCCATATTGAAAATACCGGCAAGTTCGGCATTTTCAATCTGCATACCGCCTGCTTCACCCAGCAATTGCATGGATGTCAGAATATGCATTGATACCCCGGTTGCCCCGATCGGATGGCCCTTGGCTTTCAGCCCGCCGGAAGGATTTACCGGCAATTTGCCATCCTTTGCCGTCCAGCCTTCCCTGATTGCCCTTGCCCCGTCACCCTTTTCAGTAAGCCCCATGGCTTCATATTCAATCAGTTCGGCAATGGTAAAACAATCATGGGTCTCAACCAGTGACAGATCATCAAGGCTGGTTCCAGCCTTTTCATGCGCCTGCTCCCAGGCCCGCCGGCAACCATCAAAATCAACAATATCGCGCTTTGACATTGGCAGATAATCCTGAACATGGGCGCTGGCGCGAATTCTGACCGCTTTTTGCATTGTCCGGGCTGTTTCATCATCACACATGATAATAGCTGCTGCGCCATCTGACACCAGTGAACAATCAGTCCGCCTTATCGGACCGGCAACCAGCGGATTTTTATCACAAACCGTATTGCAGAATTCAAATCCCAGATCCTTGCGCAACTGGGCATAAGGGTTTTCAACCCCGTTAAAATGATTCTTGGCGGCAATATGTGCCATTGCTGCAGACTGATCACCATAACGCTGGAAATAAAGATTGGCGATATGGCCAAACACCCCGGCAAAACCGCCTGGAGTATCAGCTTCTTCAGCGCGATATGAAGCATTAAGCAGTGCATCACCAATATCAGCGCCTGATGCTACCGTCATCTTTTCAGCCCCGATCACCAGCACAAACCGGCTGCGCTTCGATTCAACATCCATTGCCCCCAGCATTACAGCAGCCGAGCCGGTTGCACAGGCATTTTCCACTCTTGTAGCCGGTTTGAACCTCAAGCCCTCATCAGCATCCAGCGCAAAGGCTGCCGGAAATGACTGTTTTTCAAAGCCGCCAAAATTGCCAACATAAATCGCATCAATATCGACAGCCTCAAGCCCGGCATCTTCTATTGCTTCTCGGGCCACCGAAGCAATCAGGGTTTCCAGCTTTTCATCTTCCAGCTTGCCGAATTTGCTGTGTGCCCAACCGATTATTGATGTCATTGACCTGGTCCTTAAAAAATATCATTAGAATAAGGTTAATGCTTATAGCCTTATGTTGCAAATCAATGTCCAATTGAACTGGAAAAGTCAAATGAGTCGAATTGTCTATGTAAATGGCCACTTCATCCCTGAAGCTGAAGCCAAAGTGTCGATTTTTGATCGCGGTTACCTGTTTGGCGATGGAGCTTACGAGGTTGTTCCGGTGATGAACGCCAGACTGATAGATGTGGAACCATTTCTGGTCCGTCTGGAAAACTCGCTGTGCGAGCTGTCAATCAACTGGCCATGCAGCAAGGATCAATATCTTGACATTCACCGCGAACTGGTATGGCACAACAAGCTTGAAGAAGGCATGATCTATTCCCAGGTCACTCGCGGTGTTGCAGATCGCCAGTTCAATTTCCCCGATAATACAAGCCCCGGCTTTATCGCTTTCACCCAGACAGTGAACCACACCGACAATCCGCGCGCCAAAACCGGCGTATCAATTGCCAGTGTAGAAGATATTCGCTGGAAACGCCGCGATATAAAGTCCATCGCCCTGTTGGCCCAGTGCATGGCCAAACAGGCAGCTGTTGAAAAGGGTGCCTATGAAGGCTGGATGTGTGAAGATGGTTTTGTCACCGAGGGCACATCATCATCAGCCTATATAGTCAAGGACAATATTCTTATCACCCGTCCGCTAACCAACACCATACTTGCCGGAATTCGTCGAAAAATCATGCTGAAACTGGCCCGTAAACACCAGATTCACATGATTGAGCGACCATTTACTATTAAAGAGGCAATAAATGCCGATGAAGCCATGATGTCAGCTGCATCATGCTCATTATTGCCGGTTGTCGAAATTGATGGTGAAAAGATCGGCACAGGCAAACCCGGGCCGGTCTATGAAAAGCTGCGGGCGCTATATCTGGATCATGCGTTAAAAACCGCGCAGTAAAAACTGGTTTTATTTACCCTTGTCCGATGGTTTATAGTCCGCCAGCATTTTCAGTGCCTTGCGAAATGATTTGCGGTGCTCAACCGGTATCAGACTGGAAAGCTTGCGATCAACACTGGCGATACAGGGGCCTGCCTCACCCATGGCCCGCCTGCCAGGTGCAGTTAGTTTCAGCACATTTCGCCTGCCATCATTCTTGTCCTTGCGACTCCTGATATAGCCCTGAGCCACCAGCCTGCCGGTCAATTCAGCCATGGTGGAACGGTCAATCCCGGTTATATCAACCAGTCCTGCCTGCGAGATACCATCATTGTGATTAATTGCCATCAGCACCACATATTGCCTTTGAGTCAGGCCACCACTGCCATTCTTTTCAAGATAAATATTGGCTGCAACCTGTGATGCCCGCTTTAGCAGGTTGTAGGTTGAATTCTCCAATTGCTTGATTGATACCTTACCGGCCACCTGCCCGCCCTCTCCTTCGGAATAAAATCACCCTTGGCAGGATTATAGAACTTTACAGCCTCGCAAATCAAGATTGACTGTAAAAATGTAATGAAAAAAATATACTTTATTTCAGCTTGGGCAGAAAATCCTAATCTGTTTCTTCTTCAAGCGCATGTTTTTGCATCAAGGGCAGCTGTGACAGGGCAAATATGAATGTTAACGGTAACACCCCAAAGGTTTTAAACATTACCCATTGATCGGTACTGACCAGACGCCATACAATTTCATTGATACCAGCCACTGCAAAGAAAAATCCACTCCAGCGAAGTGTGAGTTTGCGCCAGCCTTCAGCATCAAGGCTCATGGCCTCACCAAATACATGTTTCAGAAACGGCTTGTTGATCATCCATCCAATAAGCAAAATACCGCCAAACATCACATTGATCAGGGTAACTTTCACCTTGATGAAGGTCTCATCCTGCAGATAAAGCGTCAAACCGCCAAACACCGCCACAAAACCCAGGGTAACAAACGGCATGACCGCCACTTTGCGGGTCAGATACCAGGTGGCAGCCAGCGCCAGCGGCGTGGTAATCATTATTGCAATGGTTGCTGTAAAAATCCCGCCCCACCAATTGGCAATGAAAAAAGCCAGTAATGGTCCAAATTCCAGCAGGGCTTTTATGCCACCTGAAAGCTTGCGCTGTTCTTTGCTGCTCACTTTATTCATCCTCCAGCCCGGCTATTGCCCGGGCAAATGCGTCGGCATCAAAGGGCTGGAAATCATCAATTGATTCGCCAACTCCAATAGCATGTACAGGTAATTTGAACTTTTCAGCAATGGCAACCAGAATACCGCCCCGCGCCGTTCCATCCAGCTTGGTCATGATAAGACCGGTCACCCCGGCGGTTTTGGCAAATACTTCGGTCTGAACCACCGCATTTTGACCAGTTGTTGCATCCAGCACCAGCAATACTGCATGCGGGGCGGTTTCATCCTGTTTTTTCAGCACCCGGACAATCTTTTCAAGCTCACCCATCAGGTCAGCCTTGTTCTGCAACCTTCCGGCAGTATCGATAATCAAGATGTCCTTTGCCTGCTGTTTTGCTTCCTTGAGCGCATCAAAGGCAAGCCCGGCTGAATCAGCCCCGATCGGGCGGGATATGACCTGCGCATTTATCCGCTTGCCCCAGACCTGTAATTGTTCAATAGCAGCAGCCCGGAAAGTATCACACGCTGCCAGCATGACCGAAAACCCTTCCGCGCTGGCAATGGCCCCCAGCTTGCCGATAGTAGTGGTCTTGCCCGAACCATTGACCCCGACCACCAGAATGACAAAAGGCTGCTGGCTGTCATCAAAGCTGAATGGTATTTCCACCGGCCTGAGCACCGCTGCCACCTCATCAGCCAGTACCTGTTTGACTTCCAGCGGATCAATCTCCTTGTCAAACCGGTCCTTTGAAACCTTGTCGGTAATCCGCATGGCCATATCAATGCCAAGATCAGCCTGGATCAGAATGTCTTCCAGTTCCTGCAGGGTTTCACTGTCCAGCTTGCGCTTGGTGAAAATACCGGTAATGCCGCTGGTCAGCGCATTGGAAGATTTTGAAAGGCCAGATCGCAGCCGGCCAAACCAGCCGGTTTTCTCCGGCTTGACTTCGGCTTCATGTTCTGCCGCTTCATCATCCGGTTCCAGCCCGGATTCTACCGGTTCCGGCTGTTTTTCAGTTTCCAGCCTCTCAACTGGTTCTGGTTCAACCACCTCTTCCAGTTCCGGTTCAGTTTCTTCAACTTCCGGTTCCGGCTGTTTTACAATTTCAGGCTGCTCAACTGGTTCCGGCTCCGGTTCAATGGTTAATTCAACTTCCGGTTCAGCAACAATTTCTGCCTGTTCTACAACTTCAATTTCCGGTTCGTTTACAGTTTCAGCAACCAGTTCTTCACGCTGTTCAACAACGGCTTCTTCTGCAACTTCTGCAATTGCTTCTGTTGCAACCGGTTTTTTCCCGCCACGATTAAACAGACGTTTGAAGAATCCTGGTTTTTTGTCGCTCATCAGATTAACTCAGCCTTTAACCCGGAACTGTCAGCCCCGGTAATTCTTATATCGATAATCGCTCCCGGCTGGCAGTTTTGCGCCATTGTGACCGGAGCAAACTGTGACGTGCGGGCTGTGGTTGCAGTTTCAACCAGTGCGTTAGTAACACACCCGGTCTGATTCTGGAAAAATCTTTGCCGGCGCTGATCACCGATCTTGCGCAATCTGGCCGCACGCTGCTTGATCAGTCTGCCATCAAGCTGTGGCATTCTGGCTGCCGGTGTGTCAGGTCTTGCAGAAAACGGAAACACATGCAGATAGGTCAGATCACACTCATCTACCAGCGCCAGCGAATTTTCAAACATCTCCTCGGTTTCAGTCGGGAACCCGGCGATCAGATCAGCACCAAACACAATATCAGGCCTTGCCTGTTTAAGCCTTGCACAAAACTCAATCGAATCTTCGCGACTATGCCGCCTTTTCATCCGCTTTAAAATCATATTGTCTCCAGATTGCAGCGACAAATGCAGATGCGGTAATAACCGTTCTTCAGTTTCGATAATCTTCACAAGCTCTTCATCAGCCTCAACTGAATCAATCGATGAAATCCGCAATCTTTTCAGCTCTGGCACCTGGTCCAGTATTTTGCCAACCAGACTGCCAAGCTGCATGTTACCCGGCAGATCAGCCCCGTAGGCCGTTATATCAACCCCGGTCAGCACAATTTCATTATAACCATTCTCCACCAGTTTTGCTATCTGGCGCACCACATCCCCGGCTGGAACCGATCGCGAATTGCCCCGGCCAAACGGAATTATGCAAAATGTGCAGCGATGATTACAGCCATTCTGGATTTGCACAAAGGCCCGGCTGCGCTCTGAAAACCCTTCGATCAGTTGCGGAGCGCTCTGGCTCACTGCCATAATATCATTGACCAGAACACGTTCAGTCAAGCCTGCCTCAAAATCCAGCCCCTGATAGGTTTGAAAATGCAGCTTTTCCTCATTTCCCAGCACCAGATCAACTTCATCCATTGCCGCAAAACCGGCAGCATCAAGCTGGGCCGCACAACCGGTTACAATCACCGCCCGTCCCGGCGCCTCTCTTTTGGCCCGTCTGATTGCCTGACGTGCCTGTCTTTGTGCTTCAGAAGTTACCGCGCAGGTATTAAACACAATAGCGTTTTCAACCCCTGCATTTCTGGCATTGTCACGAATGATTTCTGATTCAAAGCTGTTCAATCGACAGCCAAAACTTACAATTTCCGCTTCGGCCATAATCAGCCCCCGGCAATCATTTCAGGGCGCAATTCACCATCAAATTCATATTCAACCGGCCCGGTCATCATGATGTGATCATCACTGGCGCGCCATTCAATCTGAAGATCACCACCAGGCAGGCTTACAGTCACATTACGGCCAGTCAGCTTCTTGCGCGCCGCACAAACCGCTGCTGCACATGCCGCCGTCCCGCAAGCCCTGGTTAAACCGACACCGCGTTCCCAGACTTTAAGGGTAATATGCTGATCATCGATTTCAGCCAGCGATATATTTGCCCCTTCCGGGAAAATCGGGTGCATTTCCAGTAATGGCCCGAACCGCTCAAGATCATGCGCGGCAATATCATCAACCCAGAATATAGCATGTGGATTGCCGACATTTGCCACAGATGGCGTATGCAAAACCGGGGCATCTATCGGCCCGATCTGCAATTCAATATTTCTGGTATCAAAAAACTCTTCTGAAAGCGGAATATCCTGCCAGTCAAAGCGCGGCGCGCCCATATCAACACAAACCAGATCATTATCAGCTCTGGTGGCAATCAGTAACCCGCCAGCAGTATCAATCGTAACCGTATCCTTGCCACTTTCCTTAAACAGCAGATCAGCCACACAGCGCGTAGCATTGCCGCATGATTCAACCTCACCGCCTGTCTGGTTCCAGATACGCATTCTGGTATCAGCCACAGATGAAGGCTGCATGACGATAAGCTGGTCACAGCCAATCCCGGTTTCACGATTGGCAATCGCCCGCACTACATCCTCATTGATAGCAAAACCGCCCAAGCGGTGATCAAGCACGACAAAATCATTGCCCAGGCCGTTCATCTTGCGAAAAAATCTGTTCTGCTCGCTCACAACACCCTACCCGTCCGAAAACTGCAATTTTGCCAGTCGCGCATATAACCCGTCTGTTTCCTTAATCAGCGACTGGTGAGAACCTTCCGCAACGATCTGACCCGCATCAATAACGATAATCCGGTCAGCATTGCGCACTGTCGCCAGCCTGTGGGCAATTACCAGTGTGGTTCTGTCTGTCATCAGATTTTCCAGCGCCACCTGCACATATTGCTCGCTTTCAGCATCCAGTGCACTGGTAGCCTCATCCAGCAGCAAGATCGGGGCATTGCGCAATATTGCCCTGGCAATGGCGATCCGCTGGCGCTGCCCGCCTGAAAGCTTGACCCCGCGCTCACCCACCTGCTCGTTTATACCGGCAGGCAGTGTGGAAATAAATTCATCCACTCTTGCAGCCCTGATTGCCGCATCAACCTCATCTTCACTGGCATCAGGGCGACCAAAACGGATATTTTCCAGAACACTGGTTGAAAATACCACCGGGTCCTGCGGCACAGCAGCAATTCTTTCACGCACTGCATCAGGATCGGCCAGTTTCACATCAACCCCGTCAACCAGAACCTTGCCATCCTGCGGATCATAGAATCTTGGTATCAGGCCGAATATTGTAGACTTGCCCGCCCCTGAAGGTCCGACAATCGCCACAGTTTCACCCTTTGACACCTTGAAAGAAACATTATTAAGCGCCTGATCATCCGGTCTTGAAGGATAGCTGAAACTCACATTTTCAAGTTCAACCGAACCGGGAGATGGTTGCGGCAGAGCTTTGGGACTGGCCGGGGCAACAATATCAGGTTTGGTTTCCTGCAATTCAGCCAGACGCTCGGCTGCACCTGCTGCCAGTTGCACTTCCCCCCAGACTTCTGACAGGGAACCAAGCGCCCCGGCAGCAAAGGCTGAATAAAGCACAAACTGGCCCAGCGCCCCGCCAGAGATATTTCCGGCCATCACATCCTTGGCACCCAGCCACAACACAACAACGACCGACCCGGTTGCCACAAAAATAATTACCGCTGTCAAAACAGCCCTTGCCCGGGTGCGCTCACATGCAGCCTGAAAGGCTGTCTGGGTGGCTATGGCAAAACTTTTGGCTATCCGGGATTGCTGATTATTGGCCTGCACATCCTTTACCGCCCCCAAGGCTTCCTGCGCCAAAGCAGCCGACCCGGCCAGAGTATCTTGTGCCAGGCGTGACAGGGAGCGCACCTTGCGTCCAAAAAATACCAGGGTTGGCACAACCAGTATAATCGCCAGCACCACCAGACCTGACAGTTTCAGGCTGGTAACAAACATCATGATCAGCGCCCCGGCAAACATGAAAATATTGCGCAGCGCCACTGATATTGTAGAACCA
>JALXCV010000084.1:33285-55909 GCA_026990765.1 Hyphomicrobiales bacterium
CGACAATACTTCCCCGGTATGTGAAGTTTCAAAGAAACCCGGACTTAATTTCAGCAGATGCGCAAACACATTGTCACGCAAATCAGCCACCAGCCGCTCACCTATCCAGGTGACAAAATAATAGCGCCCGGCACTGGATAGCGCCAGCAACCCCACCACTATCAGCATCATGCCAAAATACTGGTCAACAAATTGTGTGGTTGTAGCAGAAAATCCATGATCAATAATCCGTCGCACTGCCAGCGGAATAGCCAGCATCGCCCCCACAGCACCAATCAGGGCAATCAGGGCAAATATCACTTTTGAGCGATATTTCATGATCATCGGTATCAGGCGTTTTAACGGATCAAGATTCCGCGACTTCTCCCTGCCCTTGGATGTCTTGGAGAAAGCCGATAGATCAACTTCAGACTGGTTATCTGTATCTGTTCTGGTTTTACGCATTGGTGTATATTCGTTTTTCTGTCAGTTTGACGATACTGGATAAGGTAATGTTTTTATAATAGGTTCCAAGACCGATTACAGCACTTGCGCTTAAAATGCCAGTCCTGTATAGAACAGCACCTGAATTGAGTTTAACAATCATTGCAGCAATTGCCCATATCTGGCAATTGTGCCTGAGAACAAGAGTATTATAGATGAAATCCGATATTCACCCTGATTATCACACAATTACTGTTGCCATGGTAGATGGCACCACATTCCAGACCCGTTCAACCTGGGGCAAAAAAGGCGATACATTGCAGCTTGATATTGACCCGACAACCCACCCGGCCTGGACCGGTGGCGGTCAGCATCTGGTAGACCGTGGTGGCCGTGTATCACGCTTCAACAAGAAGTTTGGCTTCCTGAAAAAATAAACGCCCATATTTTTCAAAATACAGGCGATTTATACAATATTGAATTTCCCGGCTGTCAGGCCGGGTTTTTTATTCAGGCCCGGCGATCACCAAAAGCTGCAGCCAGACGATCCATATGATCATTTACCGGATTGGAACCGGATTTGTCAGCTTGTGAATTATCCCTGATCATCTGATCAAGTGTCATGATCCGGCGATGCACATCCAGCGACCTTTTAACCAGCGATTGCAGGGTTTCAGGCATTTTGTCATTTTCAGCAATGGTATTTACAGAACCGATTTCAGACAGGTTTATGCGTTTCTTTTCTTCTTCAGCCGCATCAAGGGTCAGTTCACCAGATGATATTGCCCGCTGCAATAACAGCCAGGATGCCAGTTGCATCAGTCTTGTTGTCAGGCGCATGCTTTCAGTTGCATAGGCAATCGAACCTTGCCGGTCCAGCAGGCGAGCGTCAATTCTGCCCGGCCCATCAAGATAATTGGCAGTTTCCTCAACCAGTCCCATACCTTCACCAAACACATCATTAAACTGGTCAGATGCGGTAAACCTTGCCAGAAAATCTATCGGACTGTTATTTTTTGATCCTGAATTGGTCATATACTGTTCTCTCACCCTTTAAGCATTACGCCAATACTGACATTATCAATGATGGACTGAACAATCATTGCGGTCAATATGAAGCAACATGTTTTTATATCCCTTACCTAGCAATTGTGATGCCAAACAAAAAAAGAGCCGCAAAAAATGCGGCTCTGAAGTCTAACAGGGAGGCGTCAAACTAAGTGACAGGAGTCACCCGTTTTCCAAATCCAGATCAACTGGATTACGTTAACCAATATAGTGTCTATAAGCTTACCAACAGGTTAACAAAACTGATTATTGCTAAAAATTAGCTAAAAATGTACGTAAACAGAAAATTTCAGTTTACATTTCAGCATGTTATAATATCGAATATTATTGAAATATTGCATTGGCGGCAGCCTGCTTTGACTTTTTGTTAACCATATCTTTTTTTACCCGCTCAATTTCTGCTTCAAGCTCTACTATTCTGGCAGCCAGTTCATCCAGTGACAAATCAGACAGATCATCACCAACAATTATTTGCTTTTCCCTTACCGCAACCACATCATCCATATCCATTTATCACCTGTCCTGCACCGCTTCGGCACAATTTGTATTCTCAATCAGACAGGTTTGAGTTTATATAAAAAACAGCGAAAGGCCAATAAGACATGCAGACACAAATGCAGGCTGTCACGATCAGCCAACCCGGCAATGCCGAAGTCCTCACCCTTGCCCAGATACCGGTTCGGGAACCTGCAAGCGATGAAATCCTGATTCGCGTTGAAGCGGCAGGAATTAATCGCCCCGATATCTTGCAGCGTCAGGGATTATACCCGGCGCCAAAAGGGGCATCTGAAATACCCGGACTTGAAATTGCCGGAACCGTGGTTGCCTGCGGGAGTAAAACCCGTCGCTACAAACCCGGTGACAGGGTTTTATCACTGGTAACAGGGGGCGGATATGCTCAGTTCTGTCTGGCTAAAGAAAGTTCCACCCTGCCAGTACCAGAAACTGTAAGCATGGTTGAGGCTGGCGCCATTCCCGAAACTTTCTTTACCGTCTGGACCAATGTGTTTGATCGCGCCCGACTGAACAGCGGTGAAATCTTTCTGGTGCATGGCGGCTCCAGCGGTATTGGCACGACCGCAATCCAGATGGCAAAAGCCATGGGCGCAAGGGTTTTTGCCACTGCCGGCAGTGATGAAAAGGTTAAATCCTGCCAAAAGCTTGGCGCGGAAAAATGCTTCAACTACAAAAATGAAGATTTTGTCGAGCAGATAAAAACCCTGACGGATAATCATGGCGCTGATGTAATTCTTGATATGGTCGGCGGTGATTACATTGCCCGCAATATCAAGGCAGCTGCCATTGAAGGCAGAATTGTCTCAATTGCTTTTCTGCACGGATCAAAGGCTGAGATCAACTTCATGCCGGTGATGCTGAAACGACTGACAATTACCGGCTCCACCCTGCGCATCCGCAGTGACAGGGAAAAGGCTGCCATTGCAGAAAAGCTTGAAACCCGCATCTGGCCGCTGCTTGCCAAAAAAACCATAAAACCGCAAATCTTCAAAACCTTCCCGCTTGCCCAGGCAGCAGATGCCCACAGACTGATGGAATCATCAACCCATATTGGCAAAATCATCTTGCTGCCCTGGCAATAACCGTAAATGATCAGAAATTATCCTTGCGTTTTCTGATCTCGGCAAAGGTTTCAACATCACTGGCATCAGCCATGCCAAGTGCAGTTTTTACTGAAGCCTTGTCAGCCCGCAAAAACGGATTGGTTGCCATCTCACTGGCCAGTGATACCGGCAGGGTCGGTTTGCCAGCTGCCCGCAAACTGCTTACTTCACCAATCCTTTGCTGCAATTGTTCATTGTCAGTCTCGATCGTTGCCGCAAAATCCGCATTGGCCTTGGTATATTCATGCCCGCACCAGATCATGGTCTCGCCAGGCAGTGCCTTGATGGCCTGCATTGACTGCCACATCTCATCAGCGCTTCCCTCAAACATCCGCCCGCAACCAAGTGAAAACAGCGTATCACCTGTAAACAGCAAACCATCATCGCAAAAATGCAATATCAAATGACCGATTGTGTGACCCGGCGCATTGATAAAATCCACCTTGTGCAGCCCGAAACTGAAATAATCACCCGGCTTGACCCCGATATCAATTCCTGGAATGCGTCTGGCATCATCAGCATTGGCAACAACAATAGCGCCCCATTTGGCTTTCAGCGGCTGAATGCCATCAACATGATCGAAATGATGATGGGTCACCAGAATATGGCTTAATGTCCATCCCTTTTGCGCAAGAGCTGCATTTATTGCATCTTCATCCGGCGCATCAATTGATGCGGTAATGCCGATTTCCGGATCATGCACCAGCACCCCGAAATTATCATCCAGACAGTCAAACTGATAGACTTCAAGCTTTTCCAAAATAATTTTCCCTATATTAAAAGCCCGAACACATAGGCACAATATCCAATCAGAAACGCAAATCCGGTCAACCGGGTAATACCATGCTGCCAGACAATTATTGCAACCAGCGCAAATGACATCACGATCAATAGCGGGATATCAACATTTGCCATATGATATGGAATTGGCACTGGCGCAATCGTAGCCGTCACCCCACCAATTCCAAATATATTATAAATATTTGAACCAAGTACATTACCAATGGCAAGATCGGTCTGGCGTCTCAATGCAGCAACAATCGAAGTTGCCAGCTCCGGCAGTGAAGTACCCAGCGCCACAACTGTCAGCCCGATAACATCCTGACCGATCCCCAGATGTTCTGCCAGCCAGATTGCACCATCCACCAAAAGCTTGCCACCGATCAAAACCCCGGCGATTCCGGCTATCAAGGTTATGCTGTCAATAAATACAGCGGCACGATCATTATTTTCAACTTTTGCTTCACCATTGCGAGCCTGCTTGCGCAATTTGCTGTCATGCTTCAGCAGCAACCACAAATACACAAACAGCACAACAACCAGCACTACCCCCCAGAACCGGTTTAACACCCCAAAATAGCCTGCAAGCCCCAATAACACCGCACCAAAGGCACCAACACCGCCATCGCGGAACAAATGGCTGCGGGCTGAGCGTATCGGAAAGATCAGGGCGCCTGTCCCCAGTATCAGCAACATGTTCGCCATATTGGAGC
This sequence comes from Hyphomicrobiales bacterium, assembly GCA_026990765.1. Taxonomy (GTDB): domain Bacteria; phylum Pseudomonadota; class Alphaproteobacteria; order Rhizobiales; family Aestuariivirgaceae; genus JALWJW01. The sequence continues at coordinate 37,889 of JALXCV010000084.1, forward strand.
CAACAATATTGCCCAGGGCGATTCCAGGCGCCCCCTTCAATGCCGCCTGCACCGATGTTACCAGTTCAGGCACTGATGTGCCAAATCCGACAATAACTATGCCGATAACCAGTGGCTGCACTCCAAGCTTTTCAGCAATGTTGCTTGCACCGCGAACCAGAAGTTCACCGGCGACGAACAGCAGCACAAATCCGCCGATTAATGATAGAACCACGAGAAAGATTGCCCCTTTGCGTAACGAAACCTTTAACTACACTATGTAGTCCGACTATTCGGCAAAGCAATGTTATTTTTTACAATGAGCAGGTTTTCCAGTATTTTTGTGATGCAAGCTGTTATAAAGGCTGCTAGTACCCACTGAAATGCACAAGTGGTCTTGAGCATCAAAGATTTAAAGCCTGACATTAAATCACTGTCAGGCGCTGCAAAGAGGTTATTTATGAAAGTAAATGGAAACGAAATCAAACCGGGCAATGTCATTGAACATAATGACAGCCTGTGGGTTGCGGTAAAATGCAACGCTGTCAAACCCGGCAAGGGTGGTGCCTTTAATCAGGTGGAGTTAAAGAACCTGATAAATGGTTCAAAGCTGAATGAACGCTTCCGGGCAACTGAAACAGTTGAGAAAGTCCGGCTTGAGCAAAAGGACTACCAGTTCCTGTATGAACAAGGAGAGATGCTGGTATTCATGGACAATGAGACCTATGAACAGATCGAACTGCAAAAGGATTTTGTCGGCGAGCGAGCCTCATTTTTGCAGGACGGCATGACAGTTGTGGTCGAAAGCCATGAAGGCAAGCCGCTTGGTGTATCACTGCCACAATTTGTTACCCTTGAAATTGTTGAAGCTGATCCGGTGGTCAAGGGCCAAACAGCAGCATCCTCATACAAGCCCGCCATGATGGAAAACGGGTTGAGGGTCATGGTGCCGCCTTTCATCAAGACCGGAGAAAAAATCATCGTTGACACCAATGATACAACCTATGTCCGCCGGGCAGAAAGTTAGACCCAAACAAGTTTACTATCAGAAAGCATAGAAAATGCCCACATCTCCCCTGATTAATGTCATGGTCAACGCCGTGCGCAAGGCAACACGCGGTCTTAATCGCGATTTCGGCGAAGTTGAAAACCTGCAGGTCTCACAAAAGGGACCGGCTGATTTCGTTACCAGAGCCGATAAGAAGGTTGAAAAAATCCTGCATGAGGAACTGTCCCATGCCCGTCCGAAATTTGGCTTCCACATGGAAGAAGGCGGAGACATCATCGGTGAGGATGCAACCAGCCGCTGGATAATTGATCCGATTGACGGAACCACCAATTTCATTCACGGCATCCCGCATTTTGCCGCCTCGGTGGCCCTTGAACAGCGCGGTGAAATCATTGCCGGGGTAATTTACAACCCGATAACCAACGAGCTTTATACCGGTGAAAAAGGTCGCGGAGCCTATCTTGATGACCGCCGCCTCAGAGTATCAGCCCGCAAGGATATATATGATGCTGTAATCGCCTGCGGCCTGCCACATCGGGCCAGGTCAGATCATGAAAAATTCAATCGTGAACTGATTGCACTGCAAACCAAGGTCACCGGCCTTCGCCGCTTTGGCGCTGCCAGCCTGGACATGGCATTTGTAGCGGCAGGCAGGTATGACGGTTACTGGGAACGCGATCTGTCTGCATGGGACATCGCAGCCGGTATTATCATAATCCGCGAAGCCGGCGGCCTGGTATCAGACCTTGATGGCAAGGGTGAGGCAATCAAAACCGGCAATGTACTGGCAGGCAATCGCGAAATCCACGATTCCCTGATGGCTGAATTCAAACAGCTTTAGGTCAAAACGCTCAGTAAGCTGAAATAATCGCTATTATTTGTCGGGATTTAGAACATGCCCGACAAATGGCAATTCACGATAGGCATGTGCCATATCCATGCCATAACCGACCACAAATTTATCCGGGCATTCAAAGCCGCAAAAATCAGCCTTGATCGAAACGGCGCGTTTACCCGGCTTGTCGAGCAATACCGCAACCATGACCCTGTTGGCACCACGCGCAACCAGCAGGTCTTTGGCATAGGCAAGTGTACGCCCTGATTCCAGAATATCATCAATCAGCAGCACATCGCGGCCCCTGACATCGGTTTCAACATCCCGCAACACCTCGATCTGACCGGAAGACACGGTCTTGTCACGATATGAGGCCAGCATCATGAAATCAACTTCAGGCAGCAGTTTCGCGTCATAAAACGCCCTTAGCAGATCGGCTGCAAATATGAAACTTCCCTTCAGGACCGGCACTACCAGCAATTGCTGCGGCTTGACACTGGCTACTTCCCTGGCAAGTTCATCTACACGTTTTGAGATCGTCCGCTCTGCAAACAAAACCTCAATTTTATGACCATTAATTGTAATATCCGACATGGGCGGCATTGATACGCAATTCCTTGGCCCGTGCAAAGCGAATTTCGATATTTTCAGCATTTTTTGGTGGTGCGGCAACTCTTGTCAGAAAATTAGCCGCTGCACCAGCTGCAACCGGACGGGTGGAAACCCCGTTCAGCGTCCATGCGTAAACCTGTTTTCCCTGCTTGTCTTTCAAAATGAAACGAATGGCCGGGGCCTTGCCGGCTTTGGCTGAAACATTGACAACATTGCCACGTATCGCCAGCACCCTTACATTATCGCTTAATACATATTGATGGGTGACACCGGTAATATCAAACCCGTAACTGTTTACCTTGATTCCGGCAAGCTTGTAGATTTTTGCAGCCCGTGGAAAAATTCTGGTAATCATGTCGGGAATGGCAATTCCCACAACCAGCGGCAGGGCAATACAGGCAGCCAGCAACATCCAGCCATTTCTGGTTTTTATTTTCCTGTTGCGCTCGCACTCACGCTCAATAGCAGCCTGCTGGGCAGCTTTGGCAATCCGCATGGCCTCATGATCAGTATCAGGAACATCCCTGGACACGCTCAGGTCCGAACATTCAACTTCAACCGCACTGCCTTCAATAACCGCATTGCCCTCAATCCACGAATAGCCGCATGATCCACATTTGATTACCGATCCATCTCCCGATATATGATCATGGGGTAACTGGTGACGGGTTGCACAACTGGGACAGGCAATTATCATGACGTAACTAACACCAAATTGATTCGCAAAAACTTACTCGCTTCAAGCCGGTTTCAACACCGCTTAAAAAAAGCTTCAGGGACTATAGAGCCGTTTTATGGTTAATTCTGCGTTAAACCTGCCAAATTGTGTTAAACAAATTACCCATGAAACTGTGGGGGCCAACTGGTGAATGAAAATAAAACAGTAGTCAGACTGGAAAATGTCGGCCTGCGCTACGGTCGCGGCCATGAGGTGCTGAAAGATATAAATCTGCAACTTGATGCCGGTTCTTTCCAGTTTCTGACCGGGCCATCCGGTGCCGGCAAAACCTCTTTGTTGCGGCTTTTGTTCTTGTCACTGAAACCGACCCGGGGACTGATAAACATGTTCGGTCAGGATGTGGCCAGCATTCCCCCGGCAAAAATGCCATTTATCCGCCGTCGCATCGGTGTGGTTTTTCAGGATTTCAGATTGCTGGATCATCTGACAACATTTCAGAATATTGCCTTGCCTTTAAGGGTTGCAGGGCAAAAGGAGAAACAATATCGCAGTGATGTAATGGATCTGGTCAGCTGGGTTGGCCTGAAAGATCATGCCAATGCCTATCCACCGGTACTGTCAGGTGGTGAAAAACAGCGCGCCGCCATTGCCAGAGCTGTCATCACCCAGCCGGATTTGTTGCTGGCGGATGAACCAACCGGCAATGTTGATCCTGATCTGGCACTAAGACTGCTGCGCCTGTTTGCCGAACTGAACAAACTTGGCACCACAGTGGTAATCGCCACTCATGACACAAACCTGATCCGCAACAGCGATTATAATGTTATGGAACTGGCAAACGGGGAGCTTGAATATGGCTGCTAGCAAAACCGGCACCGGCTTGCTGCCGCGCTCGCAAATGCCGCTCAAAACCTTGATGATTGCCATGACAATCATGTGTTATCTGGCCAGCCTGTCAATCGGTGCTCTGGTGCTGATCAATCAGGCTGTAGATAAATGGTCATCTGATATTGCCGGTGAAATCACCATTCAGATACGCCAGCTGGATGGCAAGGATATTGAAGAAAGGGTCAGCAAGGCCAAAACCCTGCTCGATCAGGTAAAGGGCGTAACCAAGGTTGAGGTGCTGGACAAGACTGCCGGTGCAAAATTGCTGGAACCATGGCTGGGCAAAAGCAATATAATAAGTGAATTGCCAATTCCGCGCCTGCTGGCAGTAACCATCAACCGCGCCAGCCCGCCCGACTTTGGCCTTCTTGAAAAACAATTGCAGCAGGCAGTAAAAGGAGCCAGCCTTGACACCCACCGCCGCTGGCAGGCCGAGCTTACCAGAATGGGCACCAGCCTTAAATGGTTGGGATATTCCGTCCTTATGCTGATTGTCCTGTCAGCCATAGCGCTGGTTATCTATGCCTCGCGCAGCGCTCTTGAAGCCAACCGCCACACAGTGGAAGTTCTGCATTTCGTCGGTGCTACCGACCCCTATATTGCCCGTCAGGTCCAATGGCAATTCCTGCTGGCCGGGCTCAAATCCGGTATTGCCGGCATGGCAATGGGCGTTCTGACATTTTTGATCCTTGGCCTGTCAACAGCTACGGCTGCATCCAGCGGTTTCGTTGAAGCTTCATACTCCCTGTTGCTGGGCGCACCAGAAGTCAACTACATTTCCTATATGCTGTTCTTTCTGATACCGTTAGTGGCAACATTGATTTGTCTGATTGCCGCTCGCCTGGCAATAATGCGTATTCTGCAAAATGCCATCTGACAGGAACTGAAATGATCTTCATTCGCTCACTGGTCTTCCAGATTATATTCTACGCTGGCCTGATAGTTTTCCTGATATTTGGCTTACCATTCCTGTTCACCACCAGAAAGGCTGCAATAGCTGCGCTCAAGGTCTGGTCACGCAGTTTCCTGTGGATGCTGAAAACCATTGCCCGGATTGATCTTGAGATCATCGGCAAGGAACATATACCTCATGATGCCTGCCTGCTGGTTGGCAAACACCAGTCCTTGTGGGAGACATTTGCCCTGTTCTCAATGCTTGATGATCCAGCCATCGTGCTTAAACGCGAGCTTATGTTCATACCGGTACTTGGCTGGTTTGCCATCAAGTTTGAGATGATACCGGTTGATCGCGGTGCCGGAGTCAAGGCCTTGAAGAAGCTGATAGCATCTGCTCAAAAAGCTGTTGCCCAAAACAGGCAGATTATCATTTTCCCCGAAGGAACCCGCAAGGAACCCGGCGCCAAACCTGATTACAAGCCAGGTGCCGCAGCGCTTTATCTGCGCCTGTCCGTACCGGCAGTGCCGTTCGGTCTCAATTCCGGTGAATTATGGCCGCGCCGCAGTTTCCTCAAATATCCAGGAACCATCAGGGTGAAATTTTCAGCTCCCATCCCCCCCGGCCTCACCCGCCGTGAATTTTCACGCCGCATGCAGCACGATATTGAAACCGCCACAAGGGAAGTTTCAGGGCAATAAACTCAAGTCTGGGTTTCAGGAGTAAAAGACCTCCACAGGGAAATAATGGCAAAATAAATTGAGGCGGCAACCCACAGCCAGAAAATGAACGGGGATGCTTCTTCTGCCTTGGCAAATTCAGGATGAATCAATACCAGCCGCAAAGAGGTTGCAGCCCACAACACTGTAAGCGGAATAGTTATCGCCCGTAATTTTTTAACCCTGAGCGGGTGCACAAATTTAATCGGCACAAAGGTTAGAACCGCGCAGATTATAATTACAACAAGGTTGGTCCATGGCGATGTTTGCAGCACGTGGAAATACAATACCACCAGATTCCACAAAGCTGGAAAACCCACAAAGAAATAATCATCGGTCTTAACCCCGGTATTGGCAAATGTATAAAGTGATATCGCCATGATTCCCGCTGATACCGGCAGTTCCCAGCCTTGCGGAACAATACCAAACCAGTAAATCATCATTGCCGGTACAGCAACATAGGTGAAATAATCAATGACATTGTCCAAAGTGCCGCCATCAACTTCAGGCGTCATTTCCTTGACCTTGACGAAACGGGCAAGAGTGCCATCAATTCCATCAACAAACAAAGCCAGACCCAGCCACATGAAAGCGGCAATACGGTCACCTTCAAGAATGGCTATAAGGGCCAGGAACCCAAGCACAATGCCTGAAGCAGTGAAAGCATGCACAGCCCAGGCCGCTACAACTTCTTTCTTTTCATGTTCAGGCCGCATCTTTATTCCAAAGGTAATATCGACTTGTTACAGATTTACCTTTTTTCGCAAATTGCAGTCAAGCTGCAATATCATCCAGCCTTGCCAGCAGCACCCCGGGGTCAAATGGTTTGTTCAGCACCCCGGTCACTGTAACATCACGCATGGCCTCAATAGCATCTTCATGTTCACCCAGATGACCTGTTATGATGATGGTCGGGACAGCTTTTCCCATTTCCTGCAATTTTGTATAAACTTCAATTCCATCAATAACCGGAAGATGCAGGTCCAGTATCATGATATCAACACCTGATGAGCTGGCCATATCCAGCGCATCACTGCCAGTGCTGACCAGTTTGCACTTATGACCTGCTCCGCTGATTACTTCTTCAAGTTGTGGGCCAAGATCGGGATCATCTTCGGCAACCAGCACTATTCCAGCCGGGCTGACTTCATCCAGCAGCGATAATACCTTGCCCGGTTCAAACGGCTTGTTCAAAACCCCCATTGCCCCATGATCTATTGCCTGTTGCACCAGTTGCTCAACACTGAAACCGGTCATCATGTAAACCCTGGCATCGGGTTTCAGTTTGCGAATTTCGAAAAAGCTCTCAACCCCGTTGCGACCGGGCATCATTATATCCATGAACGCCACATCAAAATCTATGGATTTATAGGCATTTATGGCCTCATCACCATCATATGCCACCACAACTTCATGGCCTTCCATTTCGAACAATTCAGCCATCGAATCCGCCGCATCACGATCATCATCGACTACCAGAATTTTCAGACTGCCGCTCATGACTTTTCTCCCTCCACAACATGTTCAGCTCATTGAACCACAATCAGATTAAAAGACAATTTATTTATTTGCTCAAAAATCCACATCTTCATTGAAGTTTTGCAAGGCTTCATTAACGCAAAATGGGTATTTTTACTGATATCTCATAATGGCAACCAACAAGAATTTTGCTCAGGAATAAATTTATGACAGCTGATCCTTCCATGACGCCCCACTCCAGAACCGGTCGCAGCGTCCGTGTGCTGATAGTTGATGATGAAATCGAGGCCGCAGAAGGTGTCCAGGAAATACTGGAAATGGAAGGTCATACAATCGGTCTGGCAGAAAATCTTGAAACCTCGATGAAGGCAGCAAAAATGATGTCGCCGGATGTGGCGCTGGTTGACCTGCGCCTCAAGGATGAATGGGGACTGGATGTCATAAATTCCCTGCGCAATGAATTTCCTGACCTGTTATTTATCGTCCAGACCGGCAATTCGGATTCTTCAGTAGTGATCAGCGCCCTGCGCGAAGGTGTCTATGATTATCTGGTAAAACCATTCGAGCCAGATCAGTTACTGACAGTTGTAGCCAGAGCTGCAGAAAAGATAGCCTTGCAGACTGAACGCACCAAGATGATGCAGGAGCTGGCCCGGGCCAAGGATCGTGCAGAAATCGCCGACCGGTCAAAATCTGAATTCCTTACCCGCATGAGCGGTGAAATCGGTGAGCATTTCAACACACTGGTACAATTGGCCCAAAGCATGGCGAATGAACAATTCGGGCCTTTGAGCAACCAGTCATATGAAGTCTGCGCAAAAGGCATCGCAACCGGCTGTGAACGCATGCTCAACAATATGAAACAGATTGGTGAATTGGGAAAACTGGAATCAGGAGCCGTAAATGTCGATGTTCAGGAGTTCTCTCTTGATGCTGTTGCAAGGGCAACAATCGCCGAGTTTTCCGATGAAATCGCCCGCAAGAGACTGAATATCGATGTTGTTGGTTCAACTGAACTGCCAAGTCTCAAATCTGACAAACAGCATTTTGCCCGTATTCTGCATCACATCTTGTCCAATGCGGTCAAATATGCCCCTGAAGGCAGCTTTGTCCGTTTAAGCGGTGATCTTGATACCAAGGGGGATCTATGGATTCAGCTGGCTGATCAGGGACCAGGCATTGCCCCTGATCGTGTAACCCAGGCACTCGCCCCGTTTGGGCGCATTGAAGGCCAGACAAGCGCTGAGCCGGATGAAACATCTGACCCTTTCAGCGCCGGGCTAGGATTGACCCTTGCCAACCAGCTGGTATCACTTCTGGGTGGCAAGATTTCAATTGCCTCAGGTTCTGGCTGGGGAACAATCATCCAGATTTATTTCCCCAGGGAACGGGTTTTCGAATACGCCATGAACCGTGAAGCAGTATTGTAATCACCAGATTGCTTCAGATCACGACCTAATCACGCAGCAGATCATTGATTGAAGTCTTTGAGCGGGTCCTTGCATCAACCTTTTTGACAATCACCGCGCAGTAAAGACCTGGCCCCATCTCGCCATTTGGCAGCGGGCGACCCTGGGTACTGCCCGACACCACAACCGAATAGGGCGGAATTTCACCATACATTACTTCCCCTGTTGCCCGGTCAATAATCTTGGTAGACTGGCTGATATAGACCCCCATGGAGATGACCGAGCCTTCACCAACCTTTACGCCCTCAACCACTTCCGAGCGCGCGCCGATAAAACAGTTATCTTCAATAATTACCGGCCCGGCCTGCAACGGCTCCAGCACCCCGCCAATACCAACACCACCGGATAAATGCACATTCTTGCCAATCTGCGCACATGAACCAACTGTCACCCAGGTATCAACCATGGTTCCGCTGTCAACATAGGCACCCAGATTGACGAATGACGGCATCAGTACCACTTGCGGGGCAATATAGGCCGAGCGGCGAACCACACAGCCAGGTACTGCACGAAAGCCGGCATCACGAAACCGGTTTTCTCCCCAGCCATCAAATTTTGACGGCACCTTGTCCCACCATCCAGAATTGCCCGGACCGCCTGGAATCTCTTGCATGTCATTGAGTGAGAATGACAATAAAACTGCCTTTTTCAGCCACTGATTGACTTGCCATTCACCATCTACCTTTTCAGCTACCCGCGCCTTGCCACTATCCAGCATCTCCAGAGCTTCTTCAACCGCCTCGCGGATTTCCCCACCGGTGTTAAATCCCAGATTGGCCCGGTCCTCAAATGCCGCCTCGATTACTGTTTTGATATCACTCATTTCCTGTCTCCTTGATTCTGATTTATATCTGCCAGAAATTCGGCAAGATTATCTGTCGTGTGATGGATGTAATCTGCATTTGTGGCATCACCATCAAGGTGATTGATCATCGCCCCATCATAATTGTCTTCATCTTTTACCAGCACCGTCACCATTCCCATTTCGTGCGGTACCTGCAGATTGCGGGCAATATCTTCAAACATTGCAGATTTTTGCGGTTTGATATCGGCATCAGCTATCATCATTTCATATGGGTAGCGAGCCGGTTTCGGCTCATATTTGAAGGCCACAATATCAAAAATACCGGAAAACTGACCGCTGAACCCGATAGCATTCAAAACATTCTCCGCATGCCTGACCGTGCCATTGGTGCAGATGAATTTCTTTCCCGGCAAGGCATCAACCGCTTTGATAAGTTCAGGATTATCCGCAATTCCTGCATGGTCAATATCATGCACATAGGACAGAAAATCTGACGGCTCTACCTGATGCTCCTTCATCAGACCGGCCAGTGTTGTCCCATATTGATAAAAATAGTATTTTTGAATCTTGCGCGCCTTAACCCGGTCAATTGACAATAGCGAGGAAATATAGCTTCCCATGCGTTCATCAATCTGGTCAAACAGACGGCTGCTTGAAGGATATAGGGTATTGTCAAGATCAAATACCCAGCTTTCGACATGCTCAAAGCCGGGCTTTTTATTACCTAGTGCCATTCGCTGATCCGGGTTCCCTCACCATGCGGGGTAAACAGTTCCAAAAGTACTGAATGCGGTTTGCGACCATCAAGGATAATAACCCCTTCAACACCGCCCTTGACTACTGATTTACAGGACTGGATTTTCGGGATCATGCCGCCATGAATGGTTCCATCAGCAATAAACCTGTCTATTTTTTCAACAGATAACTCGCTGATCAACTCACCATCTGTATCCAGCACTCCACGAACATCAGTCAGCAGCATAAGCCGTTTGGCCTTCATTGCCACGGCAATGGCTCCGGCAAATGTATCTGCATTGATATTATAGGTATCGCCTTGCCGTGACACCCCGATCGGGGCAATAACCGGTATCGCATCGGTTTTTATAATGGTTTCAAGCAATTCAGGCTGTATAAGGTCAGGTTCTCCAACGAACCCCAGGTCGGCTTTTTTCTCCAGCTTTCTGGCAATACACAAATTGGCATCCTTGCCGGAAATACCGATTGCCTTGCCGCCCGCCCTGTTAATCGCCCCGACTATGCCCTTGTTGATGGAGCCGGACAAAACCATCTCCACCACTTCCACGGTTTCTCCGCAGGTAACACGCAGTCCTTCAATAAATCTTGAGTTGATTTTCAGCTTTTCCAGCATTGCCCCGATCTGTGGACCACCACCATGCACCACAATCGGATTGATACCGCTAAGTTTCAACTGGGCCATGTCAGATGCAAACTGCCTTGACAGTTTTTCATCGCCCATTGCATGCCCGCCATATTTTACCACTATGGTTTTTCCGGCATAACGCTGCATGAATGGCAGGGCGTCAGACAGGATTTCAGTTATAGTTTCTGGCGAAACAGAATGATTTTTCGGCTGTTTTGTCATGGCACCATTAAATGAAAAATTGCTTGTCATCGCAGGTTTACCCCGCAGGATTAAAAAATACCATAGCCATCATGCCACGCCCTTCAATGATTTTTTACTACGCTTTTCCGCATTTTTTTGATATTACATTTTTTGAATACATTTTGATAAACCAGAATCTGCAATCTGGAAAACAACAGAGGGAACGAACAGATGAAACAATTTTTGCTGAATATGATGACTGCGATGATGCCCGCCATGGTGCCACTGGTATGGATTGGCGGCATATTGGCAGTGCTTGCAGTTGTGCTGTATCTGCTGGCCTCAAAAGCCGGATACAAACCGCCATTATGGTTGTCCAGAGGGGCCATGGCGTTTGGTATTTTCTTCCTTGCATGTCAGGGTGCAGGCATGGTGCTGGGTGCAAATCCATCAATCAACTTTGGCGATCCGCGCGAATTTGAATTCATTCTGGTAGATTTCTGGAAGATTGGTCTGGCTATGCTGATACCCGGCTGGATCATCTGGAGCTTTGCTTCAAACAAGCTGTCACAAAAAACCTGATTGACTAAATTCACCATACTGCTAACACCGGTATCATGCAGGCGATATTTGAAACTGTCATACCGGTGTTTTTTCTGATTGCACTGGGATTTGCAGCAGCAAAACTGAAACTGATTGATGAGGCCGGAACTACTGGTCTCAGCCGGTTCGTGTTTTTGTTTGCCATACCGGCATTTCTGTTTCGCACCTCAATGCAGGCCGACATAACCTCATCTGCACCATGGGCATTATGGGGAGCATATTACGGTTCAGCCGCCATTGTCTGGATCACTGCAATAATCATTTCTCCGGGCATCAATTCACTTTCCCCCTATGGAGGCTCGATTGCCGCCATAAGTTCATCCTTTGGCAATCTGGTATTATTGGGCATCCCCTTATCCATTGCCCATTATGGCCCCGATGCAGCTCTTCCCGCCGCCCTGATCGTTGCCATTCATGCCCCGGTGCAATGGTTTTTTGCCACCTTGCGGGCTGAATATTCTTCCAGCAAGTCCACCAGCACCACCAAAATGTTTGGTGAACTGATAATGAATCTGGCCGCAAATCCGATAGTCATGGCGCTGGTTTTAGGTTCTGCCTGGGGCTTTACCGGCCTGGGGCTACATCCGGTAATAGACAAGTCAATCTCGTTTCTGGGCCGCGCCGGTGGCCCTGCTGCGCTATTTGCACTTGGACTGTCACTGGCATCATACGGGCTGAAAGGCAATATTCGCGGGCTGACTATGATCTTGCTGCTGAAAATGCTGTGTTTCCCGATCATTGCTGCAATAATGGCCTTTTGGGTATTCAACCTGCCACCTCTTACTGCATCTGTTGTAGTACTGTTTGCCAGCATGCCACCAGGTGCCAACGCCTTCCTGTTTGCCTCGCGCTATAAGGCAGCCATAGCCCCGGTATCAGGAGCCATAGCCCTCGGCGTCCTGATCGCCCTGTTCAGCGTGTCAGTCATCTTGTGGATGCTGGGTCCGGTCTAGCAAACAAAAATACGAACCGGCTGAAACCTTGTGGCAACAAAAGCCGTTATGAACGATTATGAGAATGAAAATTTGTTATGGCGAATTATCACAAATCCAGTCCCGCTTATAGTCAGAAAAAATCAAAGAAAATCCGACTGACTGCTAGGCCCTGTCGGACTGGCGCTGGTAGCTGAACTGCTTTTCCGGCTTTTTTTCAATTCTGGCAGCAGGTAGCCATAATGCGGAAATGCGACCATGATCGGGTGCTGGTTGCTGGATGAACCGGCCCTGATGCAGGAACATTGCGCGATTAACCAGATCAAGCCCAAGGCCGGAATGGGTTTTGCTGTCAATGGAGGTGATATCTCCATTGTCACGCAGGGAAAACACAAAAGAACCATCGCGTTGCAGGGCTGCTATTATCTCTATAGTGCCTCCAGCTGGAGAAGCACGCAAAGCCTGTTCCATGATAACTGACAGGGATTGTTGCCAGACTGTTTTATCGATCAGAATATGTGGCGAATCCATCATCTGTCTGCCAAGTATTCTGACAGACCGGCTGGATGCCAGTTTTTGATGATATTGGGTGCATTCGCCAATCAGGCTGTTCACATCCTGCCAGCTTTCAGTCAATTTGAAGCTGGAGGCGTAAAGGTCGGCAAGCGGCAATACATTTTCTACAATATTCTTCAGGCTGGTGATTGACTGTTCAAGCTCATCTGGGGTTCCGTGTTCAAAAAGGGAAGTATCAGCGCTATCCTTGTGAATAATATCATGAACCAGACCGGACAGGTTTTCAGCCGGTTTGGACAGGTTTTTGCCAACAGCTGCCAGCATCTTGTCCTTGATATGGCTGGCCTTTTCCAGAATTGCCAGTTTTCTTCTAAGTTTTTGTTCTGCCAGACCATTTTTCAGAACAAACCGTACCTGATACTGAAACAATGACCAGTTTATCGGCTTGGTGACAAAACTGGATGCGCCAGCGGAAAATGCCTGTTCAATTGCTGATTCATCCCCCCTGCTGGTTGCTACAATAATCGGCATATCAACAGTTTTCGGGGTTTGCCGCAAATGTGAAATCAGACCAAAACCGTCAAGTTTGGGCATGGCAAGATCGATGATTGCCAGATCAAACTTTTCCTTGGCGAGCATATTCCAGGCAATTTCGCCATTTTCGGCAACAATCACATCAAAGCCATCACCAAGGCGGGCCTTCATCATTTCGCGCATGATTGGATCGTCATCAGCGGCCAGGATTCTTGCTGTGCGTTTTTGCTTGTTATTCACTTTGCTGATCATTCTTGTTGAGCATATGCTGATTCATTTGACCTAATTTATAGGCAAAAGGTTAAGCAGTAGTTTGTTTCCTGAAGGGCTTTCACAAATCGCCTTAATGCCTTTGCTAAAACCAATAATTTGCAAGAGCTGTACAATATCCAGAAAATGTTTAATTAACCAATTCTGTTTACTGTAATTCCTGATAATCACTTCTTTCAGGTTTCAACAATAAATTGCGTATAAAATTCACTAAAAGAAAACAGTCCATTGGTCGCAAGATATCAAGGGTGGTGATCTCGGCCATTCTGGTATCAATGGGGATTTCGACAAGTTTTTTTATCTGGCAGCAAACCATCAGTTCCCTTGAAGCCAGGCAATCACAGATTCGCGAAACGGCTCATGTATTTGCATCAGCCATTGGTCCAAGTGTAAAAGCTGGCAATCGCGGGGCAACCATGGTGGCCTTGCGGGCGATCAGCAATATGCCCTCGATTCCATATGCAGTGGTGCTGGATCGTAATGGCAACAGATTTGCAACTCTTGGTACAGCAATTGTTCTAACTAATGATCCACAGGACAAACCTGCAAGCAACAGATCAACGCCGTCCGGGGTTTTATCGTTATTTTCCTCATCGGCCTTTCCGATAAAGGTCCCGATAATTGCAGGCGGTGAACTGGTGGGGCATTTATTGCTGCTGGCAGATATTTCTGATTTGAGAACCGCATTGCTGAAGAGTCTGTGGGTGGCAGCAGTTACCGTATTGATTGCGACCACGCTGGGCCTGCTGGTGGCAACCAGATTGAAACGGTCAATTACCAATCCGATTATTGATCTTACCAGCGAGATGTCAAAATTGCGTTCAGATCATGATTATGCGATCCGGGTGGCCAGAAAGAGTGATGATGAAACCGGTGAACTGGTTGACAGTTTCAATGAACTGATCTCGCAATTGAATGAACGTGACAACAAGCTGGCAATGCACCGTGAACAACTTGAATTGACGGTTGAAGAGCGTACCCGCGAGTTGCAGGTGGCCATGCAGGCTGCAGAGGCTGCAAATGCGGCAAAGTCTGATTTTCTGGCAACCATGAGCCATGAAATCAGAACACCAATGAATGGTGTTATGGTTATGGCTGATTTGCTGGCCAAGAGCGATCTCAAACCCAGGCAGCAACGATATTCAGAAATAATTGTCCGCTCAGGCCAAAGCCTCTTGACCATCATTAATGATATTCTTGATCTGTCAAAGATTGAAGCAGGCAAGCTGGAAATGGAAGCTGTCAGCGTTTCTCCAGGTGCTGTGACCAATGATGTTTTAAGTCTGTTCTGGCAGCGGGCCAGACAGAAAAAGCTTGACCTGGCAGCCTATATTGCCCCTGATGTGCCCGAAGCAATCATTTCTGATGCCATCAGGCTGAACCAGATATTATCCAATCTGGTCAATAACGCCTTGAAGTTTACTGAAAAAGGCTATGTGGCAATCTCAATCAGTCGTATCAAGCGCACACCAGAGCCAGAAGATGAAAGCTGTCTGGAGTTTTCTGTTATTGATACCGGTATTGGTATTTCAAGCCAGAAACTTGATCATGTGTTTTCCGAATTTACCCAGGCCGACCAGTCAACCACCAGAAATTATGGCGGGACCGGGCTGGGTCTGGCCATTTGCCGCAAGCTGGTTGCTGCCATGGGTGGTACTATCAGTGTGGAAAGTGTTGAGGGTAAGGGATCAAGGTTCTTCTTCCATATCCCGGTAAAGAATGCCAGTGCTGCTCCGTTAATCGAGATAAGTGGCGAGCCAAAGATCAAAAGAGCTGCGATTGTTCTGGATGGTGCTGCCAGCACCTTCAGTCTGGCAAGCTATCTGAAAGCAGCCGGCATAAGCACCACAAGCTATGAGCCGGGACAATGTTCAGCATTTGAAAAAGCAACAACCGATGTGGTATTTGCCACTCCAAAATCCATCATGGAGTTCCGGCATGACCGCTATGACAGGCCATATGTGGTCGCATTGACAGAGCTTGGCGATACTTATGGTGATGAAATGATCAGGGCAGAAAGAGCTGATGATCTGTTGACCAGACCGGTAGCCCGGCAGGATATTTACCAGATGATTGAACGTTTGATGGAAGGCAAACCCAGAAAACTGGATGCGCTGGACAGGCAGACAGCTATCCAGATCGGCAATATGCCACAATTTTCCAGGGCGCGCATTCTGATCGCAGATGATAATGCGGTGAACCGTGAAGTTATTATCGAGGTTTTGTCTCAACTTGCAATAAAACCGGATGTTGCAACAGATGGACAACAGGCGCTTGCTGCATGGAACAACAATCACTATGACATGATATTTATGGATTGTTCGATGCCGGTAATGGACGGGTATCAGGCAACAGCCGAGATAAGAAGGCTGGAACATAAAGGCCGGGGAGCCAGGATTCCAATTGTTGCTCTGACAGCGCATATATCTGGTGATGATGAAGAAAAGTGGCGTGCAGCGGGGATGGATGCCTATATAACCAAACCATTCAAGATAACCACAATTGCCCAGACACTGAAAGATTTTCTTGGTGAACCTGATGCGGTCACCACGGATCAGGATGCGATGAGAGAAAATCATGATGATCAGATGATTATGGGCGATGATACATATGAAGAGCCGCAAGCAGATGCACATGATGGGGTTATTGATATGGATGTGATTGAAGGCCTTAAAATATCCGGCAGCGGACCTGACAGCTTGTTGATGCGGGTAATCAGACTGTTTGAAGAAAATGTTCCAGCCTGCATGAGTGAAATTGAAAATGCGGCCAGCGGCACAGATATAAAAAGGCTTGCCGATGCTGCCCATTCGCTCAAGTCCATGTGCGCCAATATGGGGGCGGTGGAAACTGCAGCATATTGTGAAAAGCTTGAAATGGCCTCCAGAACCGGAAAACCGATTGATCTTGAAGCTTCATTGAAAGACATATCATCCAGCCTGAAAACAGCCCTTGAAGAAATTGACAAGCTTAAGACGGCAGCCTGACCATTATCGCGTGTCGCGTTAGCGCATGTCGCGTTAAGTTGAATTCACTTTGCTGATATGAACGGCCTTGCTTTGCAAGACCTGCTTCATATCTGCAAGTAAATACCTGAATCCATTCAAACGCGACATGCGCTAGTATCAGACTTTGATGATTGCCTTGCCCTTGACCTTTCGCCGGGCAATTGCCTCAAGGGCTGTGGCGGTTTGTTCAAGTGGCCAGGTTTTATGGATATGAGGGGATATGCGGCCCTCTGCGCACCAGTTTAGCAGTAGTGACATGTTTGAGCGGTGCATTTCCAGGTTGCGTTTGACATGTTCACTCCAGAATACACCGATTATCTGGCATGATTTCAGCAAAGGTAGATTTAGCGGTATATTGGGGATGGTGCCGGATGCAAAACCTATAACCAGAAACCGGCCCTGCCAGGCAATGGCCCGCAAGGCCTGTTCGGACATTTCACCACCGACACAATCATAGATGACATCAACACCCTCACCGTTTGTCAGGCTTTTCAAAGCCTCTTTCAAATTTTGCGTGGTGTAATTAACTGTCAGATCAGCACCATAGCGCTTGCAGAATTTGAGTTTTTCATCCGTCGATGCAACAGCGATGATCCTTGCCCCGATAATCCGGGCTATTTCAATGGCAGCCTGTCCAACACCGCCTGAGGCTCCCAAGATGGCTATGGTTTCGTTTTTCTTCAATCTTGCCCGATCGCGCAGTGCGTGCAGGGTTGTGCCATAGGTAACAGCCAGACCAGCGGCCATTTCATAAGAGATATTATCTGGCAACCGGGTGATCATGTTTGCGGCAACAGATAATTGCTGGCGGGCACCACCCCAGCCAATATATGCCATGACCCTGTCGCCCGGTTCACAGCAGGTTACATAATCACCTGTTGAATGTACGATACCGGCTATCTCACCGCCTGGAGAAAACGGAAGTTCCGGGTGATACTGGTATTTGTTGTTGATCAACAAGGTATCGGCAAAATTCAGGCCCACCGCCTTTACGTCAATTATGACATTTCCCGGTGATTGTTGCGGGGGTTCCAGCTCATCAAGCTGCAACTTTTCCGGCGGCCCCCAACTGGTACATAATACAGCTTGCATGATTTTCCATTGATTATTCTGGCAAGAACTCTATTCTGGTCAAAATCTTGTCACCTTTGGCAAGGATACAATCTACTTGGCTGTAAAACCAGTCTGGATTTAATCAACTGTTATTGTTATGTTTGGGTGTGAT
>JALXCV010000085.1 GCA_026990765.1 Hyphomicrobiales bacterium
AAATCAGATACTATGCAAATACTGCCACAATTAATTCAAAAAGCAGTTATAGTCCTGTGATTGTTGCTTGTTATGATTGTTGAGAGAAGATTAAAATGCGGACACTGACTACAGCTCTTATTGCCATTTCAGTTTCTTTATTTGTTGGATTAGGGCCGGTTCTGGCACAATCAACACTTTCCAGCCTGCCATTCTGGAAACGTTTCAAACTTGCAAGGGCCGGTGATGTTGAAGCCCAGCTCTCTGTTGCCAGATCATATGAAACCGGTGATGGCAAGATCAAGGTCAGCATGGTGAAAGCCGCCCAGTGGTATCGGATGGCTGCCAAAAAGGGCAATGGCAAGGCCCAGTACAAACTGGCCAGAATATTCCATGAAGGTGCCAAAGGTATCAAAAAAAGCCCGAAACTGGCAGTACCATTATATGAATCTGCGGCCAGAAAGGGAATTGTCGATGCTCAATACTGGCTGGGCTATGCCTATCAAAATGGTGACGGGATTAAAAAAGATATCAAACAGGCTATCAGATGGTACACCAAAGCTGCAGACAACGGCCATGCAGTTGCCCAGAACAATCTGGGTCTGATATATCTTTCTGACCAGCATGGAGCCAGAAATCTTGCCAAGGCGTTTGAACTTTTTACCAAATCAGCCAAACAGAATAATGCCTGGGCTGAGAATAATCTGGGTGGCCTGTATGAAATGGGTTGGGGAACCACAGCCGACCGCAAAAAGGCTGCCGAATTATATAAAAAGTCAGCCGGGCAGGGAAACAAACATGCAAAAGCCAATTATGACCGTCTGATGTCACTGAGAAAGGGCGGCTAGCGCCTGTCGCGTTAAGTTGAATTCACTTTGCTGATATGAACGGCCTTGCTTTGCAAGACCTGCCTCATATCTGCAAGTGAATACCTGAATCCATTCAAACGCGACATGCGCTAATCACCAAAGCGTTCACGATTCTGTTTTGGTGTCAGAACCGTGGTGATGGCATCCGGTCCGGCCCGGAAGGCGCGTTGCTGGCCTTCACGGATGGCGCGCCAGAAGGCATGGGCGGAACCCAGAGGACTTTCATGATCAAAATACATGTCAATCGGTTCTTCCTCGGTTGAATGAGGAGAGCCGATATTATCGAGATAGCTTTCCAGCATTTTTGCCATGCGTTTGGTTGACCATGGCTGCGAGCCACCACCTTGATGATCATTGATCTGGCTTGCCAGTTCAAAATGATGCTTCTGGAAATCAATATCCAGACCAAACCGGTCATTCATGATAATCGGCATCAGGCCTTCCGACCAGCCGCGATGGAAGCGGCACACGCCGCAATTATCGTTGATCAGTTCATGCACCATGCGCTCTACATTCTTGCGGCCCAGATCATCCGGGGTTAAAAACTCAGCCCCATAATAAACGTAATATTTGCCCATTATCGGCATTGGTGAACCCATGCCGGGAACCCAATACTGGTTTGGAACCATGCAGCCTGATTTGCCATGGCCCAGATAAACAGCCAGATCCATGGCGCCGGTATGATGCAGGCTTTCAGCAGCGCTTCTGATGCCATTATGAAACAGGCTGGCGCGCTCATCATTCAAGATTGCATCAATAATCGCAATTGCATAGCGCGAATTCTTCATCGAATCCTTTATCAGATCGAACTCTTGCCTGTTGGCGGTGAATTGAGCAAATGTCAGCTCAGATGCCGGCGGAAAACCATATTCTGCCGGATCCATGACACCAGTGGCCACGCATTCCATTATCCAGGCGATTGTGCCGCCAATCTGGATGGCGTCAAAACCCATAGCGTCAGCGTGGTCATTCAAAAGCTCGGCAGCTGCAATATCAAACACCCCGCATTGCGGACCTAATGTGTGGTAAGGTTCATAGTCCTTTTTATATTCATTATCAGACAGTTTCTTGCAGGCCACATTGCACGGTTCGCCGCAATGATCAAAATTCTTTGGCTTGATGGTGGCTTCGTTGAACTCCTTCAAATAATGATCAATAATAAAATCCCGGTGCTGTTGCTTGCGTTCTTTCTTGCTGTGCAAAAGGGAGCGATAATTAAAGGTCATTATCTTGTCGCCAAGCGTGGCGTAGTTGGAGCCGAATGTGCCACCGGTTTCAAGCTTGGGGTCATAATGATATTTTTTGGTCAGCGACATGTCGACCTTGACCGCCTTGTCACCATAATGATCAAGAAAATAAGGGTTGATATCGCGGGTCTTTGCAGCATCCGGGTCGCGCCAGTCGCCACCAAAGATGATGGCAACAATATTGTGCTTTTTCAGCAACCTGCTGCCAAGGCCGCCACGACCGGCCCAGTCAACCACACCGGTCAACTCACCTTTTTTCAAAGTGTTGGAGCCAATAACACCTTCAATGGTTTTATCCGCCGCAGGGCCTACACAGACCACACGGTGGCGGCGAATATCATATTCACCGGCATATTTATCAAGCACTGCTCGTTGCAGCGCATAAATGCCGATCAGTTTTTTGCCATTCTGGTCGGCATATCCGTTCCATATATCGGCATATTGCGGCATTGGTTCAATGCGTTGTTCAGGTCCGTTGCCCTTGTTGTTCAAGACCAGTACTGATGGCTGGTCTGCCTTGCCGGTCAAAGCTATGTAATTTACCCCGACATGCTGGAATATATGTCCAGCTCCCCCAAGTGAGGAGATATAGAAACCTTCCCATTGATCAGAATAAGAGCAAAATACCAGCCGCCGCGAACCCTGAATGGGAGATGTTGCAAGTTTCCCGATACCAAAGGTGAAAACTTCAGAATGTTTGCGGTATTCATCCCAGCCAAAATCCACAGGGCCAATAATGCCAGACCTGACGCCGATATCCTCAACAAAATGGTCCTGATTGGACAGGTTGATATGCAGGGCTTTCTGGATGAACGGGAGGGCCATATAGATTCCTTGATTAGAGAAAAAACTGGCATGAACTCCCATGTTTGCTGACATTATGTCAATAAGCCAAGATGCCTCATCAGATGATGGGTTTTATATATGATCAATATAAGAGGTTAGCTGCTAAACCAGATGCGCCAGAAAATCATATTCATCCACCTCGTCCAGAGACACCTTGACCATATCCCCCTGTTGTAAGTGACCGTCATTGCTGATGAAGATATTGCCATCAATTTCAGGAGCATCAAAGGTGCCGCGAGCTATAGCTTCGCCGGTTTCCTCATCAATGCCGTCAACCAGAACTGTCACCTGTTTTCCGGTCATTGCACTCATCAGCTCATTTGATACTTCAAGCTGGGCCTGCATGAAACGATGCCAGCGTTCTTGCTTTACTTCCTCTGGTATCTGGTCTGGCAGTTGATTGGATTTGGCCCCTGAGACCGCCTCATATCTGAAACAGCCGGCCCGTAATATTTTAGCTTCACTGATCCAGTCTAAAAGATACTGGAAATCTTCCTCGGTTTCGCCGGGATAGCCAACAATAAAGGTTGAGCGCAGTGCCAGGTCAGGACAGATATTGCGCCAGTTTTCAATGCGCCTTAAAACCTTGTCATCATTGGCGGGACGGCGCATGTTTTTCAGGATTTTCGGGGAGGCGTGCTGGAACGGAATATCCAGATAAGGCAAAACAATATTGTCTTCCATAAGTTCGATCACTTCATCAACATGCGGGTAGGGGTAGACATAATGCAGTCTGACCCAGCTTCCAAGTGATCCAAGCTGTTTAGCCAGTTCAAAAAACCGTGCCTTTATCTCGTTGCCATGCCATTTTCCCGGCTGAAAACCAATATCGACACCGTAGGCACTGGTATCCTGGGAAATTACCAGCAATTCCTTTACTCCGGCATTTACCAGCCTTTCAGCTTCATACAACACCGATACTACCGGGCGAGAGACCAGCTTGCCGCGAATATCGGGGATGATGCAGAAATTGCAGCTATTGTTGCAGCCTTCAGAGATTTTCAGATAGGCATAATGGGCAGGTGTCAGTTTGAGACCACAATCGGGCACCAGATCCATTTTTGGATCATGGGCAGGTGGTATGACCTCATGCACGGCGCTGACGACCTGCTGTGCCTGATGCGGTCCGGTTACAGCCAGAACTGACGGATGGGCCGCGCGGATAACATCTTCTTCACCGCCCATGCAGCCGGTAACAATGACCTTGCCGTTCTCTGATATGGCTTCGCCAATGGCGGCAAGTGATTCTTCCTTGGCCGAATCAAGAAAGCCGCAAGTATTGACGATAACCGTATCAGCACCTGCATAATCAGGTGATATCAGATAACCTTCGGCTCGCAGCTGGGTGAGTATGCGTTCAGAATCAACAAGGGCTTTGGGGCAGCCAAGTGAGACAATGCCGATTGTCGGCGGTGATGATGCTGGCACGAGCTTCAAGGCCTTTTTTCAATGGTTTTCTGGTGTAACAAAATCACATTTTCCGCATCACTTAAACTCTTTTCGCGGTGACAGCGAGGAATTTGTTCGCCAGATTTGAGAGCAATGCCGGTATCAGCGCCAAACAGCTCAACATGTTGTTCAAAGCCCCGCAAGGCATGTTTGCCCAGACTTTGCCATTCACCCTTGCAGCGTTTGCGAAATTCAGGAGAAGCAATCACAGTATGATTGAACTTCTTGGTATATGCTTCAAGCCGAGCAGTTTCATTCACAGCCGCCCCGAAAACAGAAAAAGTCAGACGGGTTTCCAGCCCGACATTGCCGAACATGACATTGCCTATATGCATGCCAAGCCCGTATCCGATTGGCTCATCACCGTTTTTAATCCGCTGCTTGTTGGATTCGTGCATGCGCACAGATGCTGTCAGAGCCGCCTTGTGCGCCAGCCGGCAGGCTTTTTCGCGAGCAGCTTTTGTATTGGAATTGCACGGGAAAATTGCCAGAAACCCGTCGCCAATAAAGCTTAGAATTTCACCACCGGCATCTGAGAATGCCCCGGCAACATTATCAAAAAAGCTGTTCAGGGTTTCGATATAGGCCTGACGTCCAAGCTCTTCGGCAAGTTGGGTGGATTTTCTTATATCGCCCATGACAATCGCTGCCCGGATGGTTTCACCGTCGCCGCGCTGTATCTGGCCATCCATAACCCGCTTTCCGGCATCTTCACCAAGATATGTGGTAAGTGCATTACTGGTAAGGTCGCGAAGAACGGCAATTTTAGCAGTTACAGCAAGACGCTTTTCAATTCGCATCAGTGCTGCCAGTTCATCCTCGGAAAAGCCGCCCGGGCGTTTGGTTGCCCATGAACCCAGCATGCCTTTGCCGGTATCAATTTCAAACTGGCGGACAAATGCCAGATAATCTGAATAGCCCTGTTCATGCAGTTCCTCAAAAATCGGGAAATCCAGGCAGTCATTATCCTCAATTCGGCGCCTCATATGGCGAAGGCCATTATTTATCAGGTAGAAATAAGGACTTTTGGTAAAACGGTCACCCATAGTATCAGCATGGCGATATCCATCGACCGTGATGCCTTCATTGCGAATCCAGGTGAAACCCATGGCATGATATAGCGGGTGGAGAACCGAAAAAGACATATGTATCCGGCTGACCGGTATTCCAGCTGCCGCCAGCCTTTCACAGGTGCCGCGAACTATCTGTTCAAGGTCTGGATCATCAAGCGCCTGGGATACAATCCAGTCGGTCAGCTTATCAATTAGGGTAATTGACGTTTTGTTGCGCATCTGCTTTGTCTTTTTATTATTTGTGTCTGTCAGTATGCCCTATAAGATAGTAACAAGGGTAGTTAAAAGAAAGCCCTCTTGTGTGGTTTGCGCACTGGCTGACAATCTTAAAACTTATCGGGTAGCCAAAAGATGTTCAAAAAAATTCTGATTGCCAATCGTGGCGAGATAGCCTGCAGGGTTATTAAAACCGCCCGCAAGATGGGTATTGCCACTGTTGCAGTTTATTCTGATGCCGATTTGCGCTCACTGCATGTTGATATGGCTGATGAAGCAGTAAATATCGGTCCGGCCCCGGCAAGTGAATCATATCTGGTTATTGAAAAGATTATTGATGCCTGCAAGCAAACCGGCGCCCAGGCTGTGCATCCAGGATATGGTTTTCTGTCAGAAAACTCCCGGTTTGCTGCGGCTTTGAAAGAAGCTGGCATAGTCTTTATCGGCCCCAATCCGCAAGCCATTGAAATTATGGGTGACAAGATTGCTTCCAAGCAATTTGCCGCTGATGCCAAGGTGTCGATTGTACCGGGCTATCTGGGCGAAATCAGCAAGGCAGAAGATGCAATAGCCATTGCCGATGAGATCGGCTATCCGGTGATGATCAAGGCGTCTGCCGGCGGCGGCGGCAAGGGAATGCGGGTTGTGCATTCAGCCAAAGAGGTGGCAGAAGGCTTCAACTCGGCCCGCTCTGAAGCCATATCATCTTTTGGTGATGACCGGATTTTCATTGAAAAATTCATTGTCAATCCGCGCCATATTGAAATTCAGGTTCTGGGCGACAAGCATGGCAATGTCATTCACCTGGGTGAACGTGAATGTTCAATCCAGCGCCGCAACCAGAAAGTCATAGAAGAAGCCCCGTCACCCTTGCTTGACAAGAAAACCCGAAAGAAAATGGGGGAACAGGCTGTGGCACTTGCCAAGGCGGTCAATTATGACACGGCAGGCACGGTTGAATTTGTGGTCGGGCAGGATCGCAGTTTCTTTTTTCTGGAAATGAATACCAGATTACAGGTTGAACACCCTGTCACAGAACTGATTACCGGGGTTGATCTGGTTGAACAGATGATCCGCTCGGCAGCTGGTGAAAAACTCAGTCTGAAACAGTCTGACATCAGGCTGAATGGCTGGGCGGTTGAATCACGGATTTATGCTGAAGACCCATATCGCGGTTTCATGCCATCAACCGGCAGGCTGGTGCGCTATCAGCCACCACAGGAAACTGCACATGTACGCAATGACACCGGGGTTTATGAGGGCGGTGAAATCTCGATTTATTATGATCCGATGATTGCCAAATTATGCACTCATGGTGAAACACGTGCCGATGCCATCGACAAGATGTCTGATGCGCTTGATGAGTTTTATATCAAGGGCATCAAACACAATATTCCATTTCTTGCCGCTATTATGGGATTAAACCGATGGCAATTAGGCTCGCTTGCCACCAGTTTCATTGATGATGAGTTTCCTGATGGTTTTGAAGGGGCTGAACGCGCCGATGATCTGATCGGCAAACTGGCACTGGTTGCTGCCTTTATCGATGATATGCACAATAACCGCAAACGCAATATTTCCGACCAGATGAGCGGCAAGAAGGTAAGCTTTTCCAGTAACCGGGTGGTAAAAATATCAGGTGAGTGGATAAACCTGTCTGTGAGTACCGAAAGGTCGGGACTGGTGCGCATTGATTTGGCTGATGGTGAAAGCCATGCAATAGAAAGCAACTGGGTTCCAGGTGAGGTGATCTGGCGCGGCAGGATCAATGGTGAACCTTTATCTGTGCAGATTGCCCCGATCGCCAATGGCTACAAGCTGTCACATCGCGGAATTGAGATAAAAACCAGTGTCTACACAGCCCGCGAAGCCGAACTGGCCAAACTGATGCCGGTAAAACTGCCCCCTGATACTTCAAAACAGCTTTTATGCCCGATGCCGGGACTGGTAGTATCAATAGATGTGGCTGAAGGCGACAAGGTGGCTCCAGGCGACAGGCTGGCAGTGGTGGAAGCCATGAAAATGGAAAACATCCTGCGCGCCGAACGCGACACCACCATAGTAAAAATTCACAGTGCAGCAGGCGATTCTCTGGCGGTTGATGCTGTAATTATGGAATTTGATTAGACAGCAAGGCCAGCTTGCAAAGCAAAACCCCCGCATGAGGGGAGAATGCGGGGGGGGTGGATTTTGAGCTTGTCGGACTTGGTTTGCAGGGGATAGTTCGAAGTGGCTCTGTTAATGTGGTTATAATATAGAATCTGGTGGCTGAACCAATTGTGAGCCTGTCATTCATTTTGGGTTCATAATTGTCGGGCCGAAAATTTCTTCGAATGCAGCCCTTAGAGCAATGTCAGCATCATTCATGGATAATGGCAGGCCAAGGTCGACCAGAGATGTTACGCCATGATCGGTAATTCCGCATGGTATGATGCCTTCAAAATGTTCAAGGCACGGGTCAACATTAAGGCTGATCCCGTGAAATGACACCCATTTGCGCAGGCGAATGCCAATGGCGGCGATCTTGTCTTCGCGACCGGGCCGCTCAACCCAGATACCAACCCGGTCTTCGCGCCGCTCGCCATGCACATTGAACCGGGCGAGGGTGGCTATCAGCCAATTCTCCAATGCCGCCACAAAGCCGCGCACATCCTTTTGCCGCCGGTTAAGGTCAAGCATCACATAAGCCACTCTTTGCCCCGGTCCGTGATAGGTATATTGCCCGCCGCGACCGGTCTTGAATACGGGAAACCGGTTAGGGTCGCGAAGGTCCTTGATATTGGCCGATGTGCCGGCAGTATAAAGCGAGCCATGTTCCAGCAACCAGACCCGCTCCGGCTCAGTCCCGGCATGAATCCCCGCCACAACCTGCTCCATCCGCGCAACCGCTTCAAGGTAAGGCACCGGTTCCTCACTGATTTCCCAGACAACCGGAGCATTCGGTGTTGCCAACCAGTCAGATGGTAAAATATCATCCCGCTTCATACCCTTCTCCCACGAGGGGAGAAGGGAAAGAAAGCGCCTGCAATCCAGAAGCCTTTCTTTACCTTGTGGGGAGGGAAGCCAGATGCCAATAGCTGGTTAGGGTTTGTCAGTTGATGTGGGTCGGGGTTTGAAACCCTGACCGGCACAGGGTTTATCCCTCGCAGTGAACCTGCACCCTCCGTCATTCCCGCGAAGGCGGGAATCCACGTGGGTTTATCGCCATTGTTTGCCCCATCCATTTGGATTCCTGCCTTCGCAGGAATGACGGTGTGTTGGGGCAATGTGGGGATGTTATTTGCTGCGTCAGGGG
This sequence comes from Hyphomicrobiales bacterium, assembly GCA_026990765.1. Lineage (GTDB taxonomy): Bacteria > Pseudomonadota > Alphaproteobacteria > Rhizobiales > Aestuariivirgaceae > JALWJW01. Next base: position 8,975 of record JALXCV010000085.1, read on the forward strand.
GGGTAATCAGGTGTGAGGTAACCGTCTGACCTAAAGGCGGGTCGGGGTTTGAAACCCCGACCTGAACATTCATGCCAAAACCATCAACACCATAACCATCTGCATGAACATTCCGATCTGGAGTACAACTCCCGACCGGCAAAGCATCATCAGGCAAATTCGATCCAATCCCCATAATCAACCATGTCCCAGCTCTTCAATCTGCCTTCAAAAATTACAACATGCACGAATATACCAATCGCATATAATTATTGCGATTGGCAAAGTGTTTTAATGACATGTCTTGTGTATAAAGAAGCAATCATATTAGTGCAAAGTTGTTTTACCGCTTGATTTGCTTCTCCGGGCTTGATAAACACCGCTCACCTCATCGTGCGGCCGTGGCGGAATTGGTAGACGCGCAGCGTTGAGGTCGCTGTGGGGTAACACCCGTGGAAGTTCGAGTCTTCTCGGCCGCACCATTTATTTATCTCACGATAGTTCGCTTACGCTCACCTGTCCCATGACAAGTTGCGGCATTTATCCCTTGTTATGAATTCTGTATGAATTGGGGGGCGAGTCAGTTTATAAATTGGGGGACTGGTGGACAAGGTGGTGGCATGAGCGAAAATATTGACAAGATTATCACGCATGATGAGGACGGGGCGCTAACTGCTGATTTTGTGCGGGCGGTGTCTTCGGCTCTGGTTGATGATGACAAAAAGACCGCGCGCCAGCTTACCAAATCGCTGCATGCGGCTGACCTTGCCGACCTTATTGAACAATTACCGCGCTCTGAACGTGTTGAGCTGATTGACCAGCTTGGCCGTACATTTGATGCCAATGCCTATCCTGAACTTGAAGAAGATGTTCGCGATGAGCTGATGGAGGTATTGCCCAATTCGGTCATTGCCTCTGCGGTGCGCAAGCTGGACACTGATGATGCTGTCTATCTGATTGAAGAGATGGATGAGGATGATCGTGATGAAATCCTGAAAAAAGTGCCCCGGCCTGAACGCGAGGCCATGAAGCGGGCGCTGGATTATCCTGAAGACACCGCCGGGCGGTTAATGCAGACATCATTTGTTGCCATTCCGTCATTCTGGACGGTTGGCCAGACGATTGACTATATGCGCGATGATGATGATCTGCCGGATAATTTTTATGAAATCTATGTGATAGACACCAATTTTCATACTACCGGCTTTGTACCGGTCAGCCATATATTACGCAATCCGCGCGAAACAATCGTGGATGATATCAAGCTTGAGCATACCAAGATCTTTCATGTTACGGACAAGGATGAAGATGTTGCCTATTATTTTGAACAGTATAATCTGACATCTGCAGCCGTGGTGGATGAAGATGGGCGGCTTGTGGGTTCCTTGACCATTGATGATATGGTTGATGTTCTTCAGGAAGAAGCTGAAGAAGACATTTTGCGTCTGGGCGGGGTTGGCAATGAAGAAATCACCTCGACCATTATGGATGCAATACAGTCTCGATTTGGCTGGTTGGCGGTAAATCTGTTCACTGCGGTTCTGGCATCCTGGGTTATTTCGCTATTTGATGGCACCATTGAACAGATGGTTTCGCTGGCCATCCTGATGCCGATTGTTGCTTCCATGGGGGGCAATGCTGGAACCCAGACAATGACGGTGGCGGTAAGGGCCATTGCAACACGTGATCTGGGACCGGTCAATGCTGCGCGGGTGATTTTGCGTGAAACCTCGGTTGGCCTGATCAATGGCCTGGCCTTTGCTGTGGTGCTGGGGCTGTTTGCATGGTGGTGGTTTGGTTCTGACACTCTTGGCATGGTCATTGGTGTTGCCATGATCGTCAATATGCTGATGGCGGCGCTGGCAGGAATCCTTATACCGCTGGGCCTTGATTATTATGATATTGATCCAGCCGTTTCATCTGGTGTATTTGTAACCACGGTAACAGATGTGGTCGGGTTTTTTGCATTTTTGGGGTTGGCATCGTGGTGGCTGGTATAAGGCATGAATTTTCTGTCCAGATGTTATGTGAGGATGATCGCGCCGGCTGGGAGATATTGTGGCAGGAATTGCAACTTTACCGGTTGACAAGATTGCCGGACAGCCTGACCCAGAATACCTGGGAAAAACTTATGGCACCGGATGTGGAATTGTGGGGTGTCGGGGTGTTTCTTGACACTTACCGGCTGGCAGGTATTGCGCATTTCTCCTTTGCACCTTCATCATGGGCCATGGGCCATGGGGCCGGAATGCCAGATACAGGATTTATTCGTTGGCGAAGAATTTCGCGGTCGCGGCGGTGGCAGCGCCCTGATCGAGGCTGTTTACAAGGCCAGCGAAACCCAGAATGCCTCACAGGTTTTCTGGCACGCATTGCCATCAGATATTAGATCGCGCATGTTGTTTGACAAGATGGCTGGCGGGCCAAACAGTTACATGCGGTTCATTCGCCACAAATCCAGCAGATAAAGCAAGAAAGATACAAGATGATTCCTAATGATTTTCCAGGCCTGAATTTCAATCTGGGCGAAACTACCGACATGTTGCGCGATATAACACGTTCATTTACCGCAGATGAAATTGCTCCTCTGGCTGAAGAGATTGACCGCAGTAATCAGTTTCCCATTCAGCTATGGCCGAAAATGGGAGAATTGGGGCTGCACGGAATTACGGTTGAAGAAGAATATGGCGGCTCGGGCATGGGCTATCTGGAACATTGTGTTGCCATGGAAGAAATTTCGCGCGGTTCTGCCTCGGTTGGATTGTCATATGGTGCCCATTCCAATTTGTGTATCAACCAGTTGCGCAAAAATGCTTCTGATGAGCAAAAACAGCGCTATCTGCCAAAATTGATTGCTGGTGAGCATGTTGGAGCACTGGCCATGTCCGAACCAGGGGCAGGTTCTGATGTTGTGGGTATGAAGCTGAAAGCAGAAAAGAAAGGTGATCGCTTTATTCTTAATGGCAACAAGATGTGGATCACCAACGGGCCTTGTGCTGATACGCTTATTGTCTATGCCAAAACTGATCCGGATGCCGGTCCACGCGGGATTACCGCATTTATTGTTGAAAGCTCTTTTAAGGGGTTTGCCACAGCGCAAAAGCTGGACAAGCTGGGAATGCGCGGATCTGATACTGGTGAGCTGGTATTTACTGATTGTGAAGTGCCTGAAGAAAATATTCTGGGAGAACTCAACAAGGGGGTAAATGTGCTGATGTCGGGGCTTGACTATGAGCGTGCCGTGCTGGCAGCCGGGTCAATCGGTATCATGCAGGCATGTATGGATATTGTTTTGCCCTATGTGCATGACCGCAAGCAGTTTGGCAAACCGATAGGCACTTTTCAGCTGATGCAGGCCAAAATTGCCGATATGTACACTACGCTTAATGCCACCAGAGCTTATGTCTATAGCGTAGCGCAGGCATGTGATCGCGGCGAAACCACTCGCAAGGATGCAGCCGGTGCCATATTGTTTGCAGCTGAAAAGGCTACATGGATGGCGCTTGAGGCTATTCAGTGTCTGGGGGGGAATGGATATATCAATGAATTTGCTACAGGCCGGTTGCTGCGTGATGCCAAGCTTTATGAAATAGGGGCTGGAACCTCGGAAATCCGGCGAATGCTGATAGGGCGTGAATTATTCAGGGAAACGGAGTAAGATCGGCCTCATGGCCAAGTTACCAGAAAAACCCGTTACCCGGCATGATGTTTCTGCTCGAGATGATGTAAGCCAGTTTATCAACAAGGTTAAATCCATGGGGGCAGCGGCAAAGGCCGGTGCCCGGGGAAGGCTGATATTTGCCATGGATGCCACCATGTCGCGGCAACCGGCATGGGATCAGGCGCTGAATATCCAGTCAGAAATGTTTGCCGAGACTGCCAGGATAGGCGGCCTTGATGTGCAACTGGTATTCTTTCGCGGGTTTAACGAATGCAAGTCTTCAAAATGGGTCAGCGATCCCAATCAGCTGGCTCGGTTAATGACAAAAGTTGATTGTCGAGGTGGCCATACCCAAATAGGTAAGGTGCTGGATCATATCAAACGTGAAAATGCCCGGCACAAGATTGGCGCTGTGGTTTATGTAGGTGATTGCATGGAAGAACATGTTGATACGCTGTGCCGAAAGGCTGGAGAAATCGGGCTGGCCGGTGTCAAAATCTTCATGTTTCAGGAAGGCCATGATATTGCCGCACAAGCAGCCTTTAAGGAAATAGCCCGATTGACTGGCGGGGCATGGTGCCAGTTTTCTTCGCGCTCGGCTGCAGATCTGAAATCACTGCTGTCAGCAGTGGCGGTTTATGCCGCCGGTGGTCATGCGGCGCTGGTTGAATATGCAGGCAATGATGCACAGGGAAAACTGTTACTGGAGCAATTGAAATAATGCCGACACTTTTACTGGCAATCTTATTCGGGGCGTTATTGTGGTTCGGCTACAAGCAGATGGCTGCGGCCAGCCCCAAAAATCTGGCAGCCAACTTGCGAAAGGTTGTCGGGGTTGGGTTGCTGATTCTGGGTGTGGTGCTGACATTGCGCGGCGGGCTGATCATTGCAATGCCGATTTTCTTTATTGGTCTGGACCTGTTAGGACTGGGGCATCTGGCTGGAATTGATTTGCCATTTGGCAACAAGCCATCGCCTGGCCAGACATCACAAGTGCGAACGGCAATATTGTCAATGCAGCTGGATCATGATAGCGGGGCAATGAGTGGAGAGGTTGTTGCCGGAAGTTTTGCCGGTAAACAACTGGCGGAGCTTTCAGCCGATGATTTTGTGAAACTGCATGATGAATGTGTTGCAGCCGGCGATCAGTCTGACCAATTGCTGGAAAGCTATCTCGACCGGATGCACCCGGAATGGCGAGAGGGGCAAAAAGCTGGTGACAATACAGCTGAAATGCCAGGTGGTGATATGTCTGTCAGTGAGGCACGGCTGATACTCGGGGTTGAGGATAATGCAACTCCTCGTCAAATAAAGCAGGCTCACAAGCGTATGATGAAGCAGTATCATCCTGATCATGGTGGTTCTGACTATCTGGCAGCAAGGATCAATCAGGCAAGGGACTTGCTGTTGTCACGTTGAGCGAAACAGCATGTCCCATGCTGCAATTACAGCACCGACAGTTATAAGCAGACAGGCCAGCATTATCGTCCAGCTTAAAGCTGTGAAGCCGCTGGCGACCAGTATCAGGGTTGAAAGCAGGGGGGCAGAATAGCTGGCGGCGCCCAGTATCTGGATATCGCCATGTTTGACCCCTATGTCCCAGACATAAAAAGCCAGGCCGACCGGACCCAGACCAAGGCCGATTATTGCCAGCCACTGGATAATAGTTTGTGGCCATATGGTTTGTTCAAGCAGCAGGTGACAGAAAAAGGCCAGAATGGATGTGATCAGGCAAAAGCCGGTAACCGCATCGGTTGAAACTTCAGAAAACCGGCGGGAAAGCACAGAATATCCCGACCAGATCAGGGCGGCAATAAAGGCCATGATGTAGCCGGATGTATATTCCGGTTTGAAATCAATATTGTGTCCTGCAAGTACGATCAGCCCGGCACCGGCAAAACCGGACAGAGCACCGATAATGTGATTAGCCTTGAGCCGTTCTCCCGGCAACATGGCGGAAAATACCACTATCAGCAATGGCCACAAATAGGCAATCAGGCTGGCATCAACCGCAGGGGCGGCGCGCAGGGCCGAGAAATACATGAAATGATAACCAAACAATCCGCCAACTCCCAACAGCCATACCTGCCAGTGCTGGCGCAGGGCATGAATGCCATGTGGTCTTAATATCCAGCTTGAAGCACCTGCAAGCCCGCCAATGGCAAAGCTCATGGCGGCCAGTTGAAATGGCGGAATTTTGCCACTGGCTGCGGTGAACAGCGCCAGTAATGACCATAATAATACCGCAATAAAACCGGTCAGGGTGGCGGCAGGTTTTGACATGGGGCAAAATCTCCAGTGGGACTTTTTCGCTAAAAATGCAGAATCAACTTGCAAGGCTAGTGAGAGCAAAAGAATCATGCAATAGTCATATTCTATGTGCAATATTTGCCTGATCGCCGGTAAGGGGGTTACTGGCGTAAAAAACAGCATGAAGGGAAGTTAAAATGACACCGACACTGATTATCGTAGGCGCTGACAAGGGCGGCGTTGGCAAAACCACCATATCACGTATCCTCATGGATTATCTGGCCCGCAACAATATTGTCGCCCGCGCATTTGATACTGAAAATCCACGCGGTACATTTCAGCGTTTTTATCCAGGCAATACCCAGATTATTGATCTTAATGATGTTGCTGACCAGATGGCAATTCTTGATACGCTTGACAGCGATGCTGCCAAGGTAACCATCGTTGATCTGAAAGCCGGCAATCTGTCCATGGCTCTTGATCTGTTTGACCGTATCGGAGTGCTGGAAGCAGCGCGCGACGGCAAGTTCAATCTGGCTTTGGTACATGTGATCGGACCATCAATTGCTTCGCTTGATGAAATCAACGAAGTGTCCAAATATGTAAAAGGTATTGATTATATTCTGACCCGCAATTTCATCAATGAAACCAACTTCTTTGAATGGGATGAAGATACTTTCAAGAAATACTTTGCCGATCTTAATTCCGCCCATGAAGTGGAAATTCCCAAGCTCAATGAAATGGCTTATGAGCAGGTTGATCTGGCTGGTGTCACTTTCAAGGACTTCATCGACAACAAGGCTCCTGATGGCTCCAATGCCAGCTATTCGTTCACCTTGCGCGGCTATGTGAAAAAATGGTGCAATGATATTGATGAAGAGCTGAACAAGACCAATCTTATCCAGTCATTGCGGGCTGCCGGACGCAGCGCCACAGCGCCCAAAAAGGACAAAAAAGACGCCTGATACAGCGCCTTGAATCAGGATGAAGCAAAAGCCGCATATTCACATTGTCTGTTCTGACCAGACACGCAATGGCAAGTCGCTTGTGGTGCGGCTTTTAGCTGATGTATTCACCCTGCAGGGCGAGGAACCATTTATCCTTGACCTTGATGCCCCAACCGGCAATGTCTGCGAATTCTATCGCGATGCCGAAGTATTCGACATAATGACAGTGCCAGGGCAGGTGGAACTGTTCGACTGGCTGTTATCCAACCCGACACGTGATTATATTCTGGATGTTCCAGCCCGCCATCTCGACCGGCTGTTTACAGCCATGGATGATATCGGGTTCATGGATGGTGCGCGCGATGCCGGGTTTGATGTGGTGGTTTTTTATGTGGTTGAAATCAATGAAAAATCACTGGGTCAGGCGCGGTTTATCCATGATAATTTCTCGATAGACCGGTTTATAGCCATACGCCGTGAGGATACTGATATTGCCTTGCGCAAATTTGACAGTTTCACTGCCTATAGTGACATTTCCAAACAGGGCGAGATCGTGTTGCCGGTGCTGTCTCCTGGGTTGGCTGAATATATAGAAAAGCCACCTTTCTCCTTTGCTGCCTTTATCAAGGGTCAGACAGACAAACTTACACAGGAACAGCAACTGGAACTGGCTGGTTTTCTGGAAAAAGTGGTGGACAATATTCAGAAAATCAAGCAACGCATTGATATTGGAAATCTGCAATCGGTGAAATGGAGCTGAAATGGCCAATCCACTGTTTGACGCATTGCTGGGCCGACATGGTGACAGCAATGCAACCTTGTTTGATGCTGCCACACCGGGCCTTGAGCGCGCGATAAGCTATCGCGAGTTTGCCGCAATGAGCGGGCAGGCGGCGCACTCACTCATCAAGCTGGGCGTCAGGCCAGGTGACCGGGTGATGATGCAGGCAGAAAAATCCATCGACATGCTGGCCCTTTATATGGGCACCATAAGGGCAGGGGCGATCTTTGTTCCGGTAAACACTGCCTATACCGCAGCCGAGGTCGGTTACTTCCTTGGAGATGCTGAACCATCAGTTTTTATCTGTGAAAACAAGGGCGTAGAGACATCTGTCAAGACAATGAATCCAGATGAATGGCGCGCATTTCAGGAGATTACCTGTAGTGCCATATATGCCACAGAGCGATCGGTGAGTGATATAGCTGCCATTTTATACACATCGGGCACCACCGGGCGTTCCAAGGGGGCCATGCTGACACATGATAATCTGTTGAGTAACGCTGAAAGCCTGAAAACGGCATGGCGATTCACATCTGATGATGTCCTGTTGCATACATTGCCGATCTATCATGCGCATGGTCTGTTTGTGGCAACCCATACTGCCATGCTGGCTGGAGCATCGATTATCTTTGAGCCAAAATTTTCAACTGCTGCGGTTGTTTCACAAATTGACAAGGCAAGCGTGCTCATGGGAGTGCCGACACATTATACAAGATTGCTTGATGATGACAGGTTCACCAAAGAAAAAACCGCCAATATGCGGCTTTTCACTTCCGGGTCAGCGCCGCTTCTGGCCAG
>JALXCV010000086.1 GCA_026990765.1 Hyphomicrobiales bacterium
GCAGTTGATGCCATGATGGCAACCGCTGCAGCGGTGGTTAGTATTTTACGAAACATTTTTTCACTCCCTTGGTTTGTCACATATGTTTTTGAGGCAAATACATGCAAAACCTCCATGCAAGTGAAGCATGTTATCCTCATCAATTCAACATAGATTACATTATTTTATCTATTTTTTAAAAAATCTATGATGAAATCAGATATTCTTGTCACTTAGCCCTGATAGCCGAAAATGCGTGGTAACCACAAAACCAGTTCAGGGACGAAAGTCAGCGCCAGCAGGGCCAGTATCAGCACGGCAAGGAATGGCATAACTTCCCTGATCATGCCCTTCATCGGCGCGCCAGTGGTGGCATTGATGACAAACAACAATATGCCATAGGGCGGCGTTATCAGGCCGATCATGGTGTTTACCACCACAACTACACCAAAATGAATAAGGTCAATGCCCAGCTCCCGGCATGCCGGCAGGAACAGCGGGACAATAACCAGCAAGATTGTGGTTGCATCCAGTACACAGCCGATCAGCAGTAAAATAATATTGACCACCAGCAAAAATGCCATGGGCGACAAATCAATGCTGCGCATAAACCCGGCAACCGCATTTGGAATATTCTCACTGGCAACAATATAGTTGAAGATCAGTGCCCCGCCGATTACCAGTCCGACAGCGGCAGAAGAACGGGCCGAGCTGGACAATATATCATAGGTGCCACGCAAGCTAATTGCCCGGTAAAACACCACTGCCAATATGAAGGCATAGGTTGCGGCAACTGCAGCAGCTTCGGTGGGGGTGGTGGCACCTCCATAAATACCAAACAGCAATATTACCGGCATCATCAGGGCAGGAAAGGCATTTACTGCCAGTTTTGGTATTTCGCGCAAAGGGGTGGCAGCTTCGGTTACGAAATCACGTTTTTTCGAAATATAGGCAACCATGATCATAAGCACACCGCCCATGATCAGGCCGGGTGTCACCCCGCCAAGAAACAGATAGCCAACTGATGTATCAGAGACCAGCGCATACATGACCATGGGGATGGAAGGGGGGATAACCGGGCCGATGGTGGCAGATGCGGCGGTAATGGCAGCGGCAAAGCCCAAAGGATAGCGCCCCTCCTTGGTCATCATTTCAATTATGATCTTGCCAACCCCGGCAGCATCGGCAATGGCTGAACCGGACATGCCGGAAAAAATCAGGCTGGCAACAATATTCACGTGACCCAGACCACCGCGAAACCGGCCAACTACCGCAACACAAAAGTTCAGCAGCCGGTCTGATATGGTCCCGGCATTCATGATATTGGCGGCAATTATAAATAGCGGTACGGCTAGAAGGATGAATGAGTTATACAGACCCTGCATTATCTGCTCGGCTGCCAGTGACAGGTCCTGACCCGATATTGCCAGATAGCTGACAGCTGCAACAATCATCGCCAGAGCAATGGGCGCCCCCAAAGCAGCCAGCCCGAACAGCATTGCCAAGCAAATCATGAATTCAACGCTCATTCAATGAAGTCCTCATCGCGCCTGCGCAATATTTTTATTATTCGCCCGGCATAATGGGCGATAATGGCAATTGTGAATAGCAGATAAACAGAAAAGACCACGTCAAACCGCACTTTCAGCAGTGAGGTCTTTTCAATGGCCATGAAGCTGACAAAGCCATAGGTTGCCGGCAATGCCGCACCGAATGCCCCGATAATGCAGATACCGGTAAAGATGGCATAAATCCGGCGCAGCCTTTTACTTGAGTGGTCCCACAAAATTGTGAAGCGCACATGATCCTCATCTTTAAGGGTAAAGGCAGAGGACCAGAAAACCAGCCACAGCCAGCACAAAAGACACAATTCCAGCGTCCAGCCAAGCGGATGGCGGATGATATAACGCGACACAATCTGCAAGATGAACGACAGAAATATGACAGTGAGCAGAGCCACTGCCACATTATCTGCCCTGGCACGAAGCCAGTTTACAAGCTTTTGCATTGCAAATGCTTATTTAACAGCGTTGATACGATCCAGCATACCTTTGGGCCAGTTCTTGGAGAAGTCAGATTCCAGATACATCTTCTGGGCGCGTTTGCGGAATGAATCAACATCTGGTGTATAGACCTTCAGGCCCTTTTCCTTGAAGAAATCAACCAGTTCAGCTTCATTCTTGACGATGGAAGCCGTAATGGAAGCACAAGCATCCTTGGCCGCTTTCATAACTTTAGCCTGTTGTTCAGGTGTCAGCTTGTCCCAGACCTTTTTGGAAAATGCCAGGAAGTTCATGTCAGCCAGATGACTGGTCAGAACGATCTGTTTGGTAACTTCGTAGAATTTCTTGTCCTTGTCAGTCGGCAGCGGATTGTCCTGCCCGTCAATGGCGCCGGTCTGCAGGCCGGTATACACTTCGGTAAATGCCATTGGTGTCGGATTGGCACCAAGAGCGCGACCAAGGAACTGCCAGGCATCAGTACCGGGCATACGAAGGTTTACGCCTTTAAGGTCAGCAGGTGTGTTGATTTTCTTGTCAATCCGCAGATTAAGCTGACGGGTGCCAAAATACATGACGGAAAGCAGCTTTACTCCAAGCTTGTCTTCAACCAGCTTGTACATTTCCTTGCCGATATCGCCTTCAAACACCTTGCGTTGATGTTCGGGGCCGCGCATCAGATAACCGGCAGTGAAAATTGACCATTCAGGAATCAGCTTGGCCAGTTCCTGAGCCGAGGTAATTGACATTTCCAGATTGCCGCGGGCAATGGCTACCAGTTCGGTGCCCTGTTTGAACAATGTGTCATTGTAGTGAGGTTCATAGGTTGCAAAATCAGCTACTTCCCTGGCGAAAATATTTTCCAGACCTTTTGAACGGAAATCGGTCGCAGTAGCAGGTGTTGACATGCGCAGCTTGATTTTACCGGCATAGGCGGTGCTGACCATGGTGCCTGCCATTGCAGCTGCTGCCATGGTGGCGATTACGGTTCGGCGTGCTATTTTAATAGTCATCTGTTTTCTCCCTGATTCACAACAATTCCAAAACCTTCCAGACTACGGAAAGGCCTGATCAATAGTTTGACATGGTTAAGCCCGGAATACAAACGAATATTTTGCTAATAGCATGTATTTTGAAAAATATAGGATGATAAATACACAAAAAAGCAAATCAGTTCTGCAGACTGTGCTCAACACCACCTTCAATATGCTGGCGGAGTATTTCCAGTGCGGTTTTTGTATCGCGATCAAGCGAGCTTTCCAGCAATTGGCGGTGTTCACGCGCTGCAATCTCACCCCGGAAAGTCAGAACCCGCAATTGATAGCGCAGATATTTGTCAAATACCGTGGCATGAACATCCATCAGGTTTTTTGAATTGCAGGCCTGGATCAGGGTCTGATGAAACTCCCAGTCATAACGCTTCCAGGTTTCCCGGATAGATTCATCACCGGAAAGCATGATCTGCTCACTTCGTTGCAGCTTGTGATGGGCAGCCACAATCTGGCCTTCCCATTCAGTATCACCATTTTTGATTGACAGCTCCAGCGCATGGCCTTCAACCAAAATTCGCAGATCGGCAATTTCGCGCATATCATCTGCCGATACCGGGGCAACGAAAAAGCCCCTTTGTTCCCTGGCAATTACAAAACCTTCAGATGACAGGCGGTTAAGCATTTCACGCAAAGTGGAAACGCTGGTGCCATAACGGGCTTTCAAGGCTTCAAGTTTCAGTTTTTCATCCGGTTCAAGTTGACCGAATATTATATCTTTCCGAATGGCGGCATAGGTAGATATACCAACATTTGCTGATTCTTTTGAATTTTGCATATTGGCATTATTATATAATAAACACAAAAACTCCAGTGAAAATTAATTTTGCAATATCATCATAGGTTTGCAAATTTACCTGAAAATAAATTGATTGTCTGGTGATATTCCGATAGAATTAAAGCAGCCAGACAACCGATAAATACTGCCCGAAACCCCGCAAAGAGGAATTACAGCAATGACCAAGCTTGTTTACGTTCTTAACGGCCCCAATCTTAACCTGCTTGGCAAACGCCAGCCGGAGATTTACGGTTATGATACGCTGAAAGATGTTGAGGCTGACTGCGCAAAACTGGGCAGCAAGCTGGGTATTGAATGCCAGTTCAAACAATCCAACCATGAAGGCCAGATAATTGACTGGATACATGAAGCCAGGCAGGAAGCTGCTGGAATCATTATAAATCCGGGTGCATTTACTCATACATCTGTTGCAATCCTTGATGCGCTCAATGCTTTTGACGGACCGGTTTTCGAAGTGCATATCTCCAATGTGCACAAGCGCGAATCTTTCCGGCATCATTCATATGTATCGCTAAGAGCTGACGGGGTTATGGCCGGTTTCGGGGTCGAAGGCTATCAACTGGCACTGCGCCGCATGGCTTCAGTGATAAAATGAGCAACCCGGCAAGGTTAGCTATTGCCGGGGCAGGGTTAATCGGCAAACGACATGCAGATGCGATTGCAGCCTGTGATACAGCCACACTGACAGCAATTATTGATCCTGCAGACACCGGACGCGAATTTGCAGCCAGTTGCAAGGTTGACTGCTATGACAGTTTGAGCCAGCTATTTGCCACACAACAGGTAGACGGGGTGATCATTGCCACTCCCAACCAGTTGCATCTGCCCAATGCGCTTGAATGTATTGAACGGCAAATCCCGATATTGGTGGAAAAACCAATAACCACCAATGTGGCAGAAGCTGAACAATTGGTAGCAGCCGCAGACAAGGCGGGGGTTGCGGTGCTTACCGGGCATCACCGGCGTCATAATGACCTGATAGGCAAGGCCCGAACCATCATCGATGATGGAACACTTGGCCGTATCGCTTCGATACAGGCTACATGCTGGTTTTACAAGCCGGATGATTATTTCAATACTGAGTGGCGCACCCAACCCGGCGCAGGCCCGGTTTTTATCAATCTGATCCATGATATTGACCTGCTCAGGCATCTTTGCGGCGAGATCGAAACCGTGCATGCCATGCAGTCAAGTAAAATCAGACAGCTACAGGTTGAAGACAGTGCTGTGATCATGCTGCGGTTTCAAAATGGCGCTCTTGGGACTGTCAATGTATCTGATACGGCAGTTGCGCCGTGGAGCTGGGAACTGACAGCCCGTGAGAACCCGGCCTACCCGGCCACATCGCAAAGCTGTTATCTGATCGGCGGCACCAGGGCCTCGCTTTCACTTCCTGATCTGAATATCTGGCGACATGAAGGAAAGCCAGGCTGGTGGAATCCGATAAGTGCCACCAGGCCACCTTTCAGCTTTGATGACCCGCTGGATAACCAGATTGCCCATTTCGTTGAGGTTATCAAAACCGGTATAGAGCCGGTTGTCTCTGGCAGGGATGGTCTTGAGACCTTGCGGGTTATCGAGGCCGTCAAGCTATCAGCCAGCAGTGGAAATTCGATAAGGCTTTTCTGAACCATTTTCATTTTTACAGAACATTCGGCAACATGTTAGACATGCAACAACTAACATGTTAGTTATAAATGATGAATCTTGCTTTTTGGAGTCTGAAAGCCATGTCTGAATTTTTTGGTATTTCCGCTGCCTTGCTGACACCGTTTAACGATGATGGCAGTATTAATTATAAAATGATGGCTGAACATGCACATCACGTACTTGCAAATGGATGTAAATCTGTCACCCTGTTCGGCACTACCGGTGAAGGCACAAGCCACAATCTTGATGAACGCATCAAGGCTGTCAGCTTTCTTGAAGGGGCCGGAATTGATGCAGACAGGATAATTTTTGGCATCAAGGCAGACGCCATCACACAGGCAGCAAATGAGATCAAGGCAGGGCTTGGTCTTGGATGCAACAGCTTTCTTTTAGCACCACCACATTATTTCAAAGGGGTCAGTGATAATGCAGTTTTTGCCTGGTATGAACGGGTACTTGCCGATTTTGCTGAACGTGATCTGCGGATAATTCTATATAATATCCCACAACTTACGGGCGTGAAAATCTCAAGCAAAGTTGCGATGCAACTGTATAAACATTTCCCCGGTTTGATTTACGGCGTCAAGGATTCATCAGGTGACTGGGATTCTGCCCTGGAGTTTTTGGCCCTGAAAGATGATCTGGCCATACTTATCGGTGATGAACGCCTGCTGGCAGATGGTGTCAGGCTGGGGGCAAAGGGTTCCATATCCGGTATGGCCAATCTTTTCAGCCGGCAGTTGAATGAAATAGCAACTACCGGTGAGCAGGATGCTTCAATCGTTGCTATTGCTGATGCAATAAAATCATTGCCGGTAATCGCTGCAATAAAACTTCTTGCAGCAAGGATGTATGACAACCGGCAATGGCTGGAGATACGCCCACCACTTGAAAGGCTGGAAACAAGTCTGGAAGAAAAGCTGCTCAGGGATTATGATAGGATTTTCGGGCAATAAACCGGATATATAAATGTCAGACGATATATCAGCAACACTGGAACCAGTATTAAAGAAACGCGAAATTGCCTATGAGCAGTTTTCCGATTTGTTGTTAAAGCTGCAAATCAAGCCGGGACAGTTTCTGACCCAGAAACAACTGGCCGGAATTACCGATATGCCGCTTGGCGCTATCCGCGAGTTGATACCACGACTTGAAGCTGACGGACTGATCAGGACTATCCCTCAGCGCGGCCTGCAAGTAACCCATATTGACATGGACCTGATCCGCAATGCTTTTGAATTGCGACTGGTGCTGGAACTTCATGCAGCAAGGGAATTTACCCGCAAGGCCAGTGACCGGCAAATTGCCAGCATGCGCCAAACCCATGAGGATATTCTGTCAACGGCAGGTGATCAGCCCTCACGGGTTTTGCTGGAACATGCACAACAGACCGACTGGCGGTTCCATGAGATTATGGTTGATGCTCTCAACAATGAAATCATCTCAAATATATACCGGGTCAATTCAATCAAGGTAAGATTGATCCGGCTTTCGCGATCAAGGATCGGGGCACATGATCTGAAACGGGTTTTCAGCGAGCATTTACGGATTATTTCTGCAATGCAGGCTCGTGATGAGGAACAGGTTGTCAAGGCGCTTGGCGACCATATCAGCGAAGCCAGAAGCCGGGCATTTTCAGATTGAGGAACGATAAACCAACCCCGTAAAATGGAGACGGCCATGAGTGATAAAATTGCAATTTTCTGGCCCGGTGATTACCGCGAACTTCCCAACCGGACAGCACTTGGACAATTGGAAGCGGCAACTTCAAGGCTTGAAGACGCGCTTGACCGTCTGGGGAAACAGCACTACCGGGTGGAAGGTTTCCTGACCCGTCCGCATGAGGCAATTGAAAAACTGTCCGGCATTGATGATCCGGTGATCGGCATGTACACCCACTGGGTATATGGGCCACATACTACCGAAGGCGTTGTCGGCAAGGATAATCCGCTATTGATGGTATCCAATTTCTCGGGCAAATGGCCCGGACTGGTCGGTCTGCTAAATACCGGTGCCTGTCTTGCAGCAGAAGAGCGGGCGCATTCACGTATCTGGACTGATAGCAATGATTGGGCAGAAGATGAAACCTTCATCGACCAGTTGCAAAGCTGGTGCAATAATGGTGAAATCTCACATCCTGATCATGCTATCAAACAACCTTTGCCAATATCGGATGAAGCAAAGGCCATAGCAGCCAGGGTTGGCGATGCCATGCACAAACGCCGCCCGCTTGCCCTGATGCTGGGTGATACTTCAATGGGCATGACCAATGGCTATTTCGGCGCCCGCAAATTGCACCAGCTTGGCTTTGCCGAACACAAGGTCGATCAGGCATGGCTAATTGATTATGGCCGCCAGGTATCACAAAGCCGGATCGAGGATGCGCTCAAATTCGTCAATGACAAGGGAGTTACCTTTCATTATGGCGAAAAAGGTGCCAAGGATTTTGATAGCGATGCGACACGTGAACAATTGCGCGACTATCTGGCAGTGCTTGATATCGTCAACGAGTTCAAGGCTGATTGTATAGGCTGGCAATATCAGCTGGGGCTGATCAAACAGCGCCCGCCATCTGATTTTGCCGAAGGGCTGCTTAATTCTGTGTGTCGACCCGAAGGCAATAATAGTGTTATAATCGATGCCACCGAGGCTGATCAGGGCAATCTGTTGCCAATGGAAATGCTGAAACGCCTGCTTGATGCCAAAGGCATGCATCATTCGGTTGCCTTCCATGATATACGCTGGGGATGTAAGGTGAATGGCCGGTTTATCTGGGTATTGCTGAATTCAGGTTCAGCGGGTGCTTATGCGGCAAATATGGATGAACAAAGCCTTGAAAATGTCCATTCCTATCGCCAGCCTGCCCAGTTTTTCCCGGTTCCCGGCGGTACTTTCACCAGCAAGGCCCTTCCCGGCAAAATCACCTGGGCCAGAGCCTGGCTGAATGGTGATGAAGCGGTAATGGATGTAGGGCACGGAGAAGTAGTCGATATAAGCGGTGATCAGCTTGACAGGATGTGGCAGGGCACCACTCCGCAATGGCCAATAATGACCGCTGATCTTGGCCTTTCGCGCGACAGCCTGATGGCGCATTATATGAGCAATCATATCGCTGTTGCATATGGTGATGTGCTGGGCGAAATAACCGAACTAAGCCGTATTTTAGGGTATCGGGTACGGTATCTGAATGACAATAATGCCTGATAAGACAGGTTAAGGTCAGCACCAATAATCAAGAGGGGGCGTTTCCGGTCCAGATGTGATCGGAAACATCCGCTTTGACCTACAGTTTGAAATCACCTGCAAACGGTTCGCTTCCCTTTACAACCGGTAGCGAAAACTTGTTGCCCCAATGGCCCCAGCCACCATTATACAGGCGTACATTCTTGTAACCCAAAGCTGTCAGTTGCAGATAGGCAAGGCTCATACGGAAACCATCATGGCAATAGGCAATGATGTTTTTATCTTTGGGTACAGATTTGTACATTTCAGCAATCTGACTGAGAGGTTTCCAGACCTGTTCATCACCACCGGTTGTCCCATCAAGGCTGACGATATTTATGGCACCGGGTATGTGACCAGCGCGGACAGCGTGGGTTTTCTTCTCACCGGTATAACCAAATTTGGGCCTTGCATCTATCAGGACATAATCGGGGGAACGGCTGGAAACCACACGGTCATAAACCACGCTCCAGTCAACAAACAGTTTGGTGTCAGCATCTTTCAACGTCACATTACCTGGCTGTTTTTTAACCGGTTCTCTGGACATGTCATTAAAGCTTTGCCAGGCAACTGTTCCCCCGTTTAGCAGTTTAACTCTGGACATGTCATAGCCATAAAGTTTCAACAGGAAATACAGGCGCGAGGCAAGAGCCGTGCGGGCATCATCATATAGAACCAGCATGGAATCATCATTCACCCCCCAGCGGCGCAAGGTGGATTGAAACGCCTGTTTTGACGGGAACATCATCAGCGTTCCCTGTCCGTTATTATCGCCAAGGTCACGAAACCTTTGAACCTGAACAGCACCTGGAATATGGCCAATAGTGTAATAGCGATGCGGGTAATAGCGTACTTCAAGCACAATCAGCTTTTTATCTTCGATATGTTCTTCCAGCCATTCTGACGATACCAGAAAACCAGGAGCTTGATCTGCTGAGGCAAAGTTTGGTACTGAAAAGGTAACAATAAGGGCCAGCAGGGCCATTTGAAGGAGTCTGTTCATTTTACTGGTTCTTTCTTATTCTGCTTCAAGTTGCAAATAGGTGCGGTTGACATTTTTTCGGTGCCAGACATCAAAGTGTTTGAGATGCTTGAAAGGCGCATCACCAAGCCGGTCTACAAGATGGCCAATATCTTCCATTTCGCCAACAGCCGGTTCAATATTGATTATCAGCCAGTCAAGGTAATCGCCAGTATCGCGCCGGGCTTTGGCAAGGTTGCCGGAACTGCCATGTCCGGGAATGATATGTTCAGGCTTTAACGCTGCCATGACCTTGAATGCTCTGGCCCAGTCGCGAACCAGGCTTGATCCATCACCCTGAATGCCCAGCATGCGGTCATTGAAAACCAGATCACCGGTAAACACGGTTTTTTCTGACGGCACCCAGACAATAATATCATCGGGAAAATGAGCGCCACCTGGCCAGACAAGCGACAGCTCTATGCCTCCAAGATTGAGGGTTTTGCTATCGGCCTTAATCGGGTGTGGTGCATAAAAAGCAGAAGTACCAGCAGCGCGATCCTTTAGCACCTGCTTTAACCGGATCATATGTGGACGGATATTTTCTTTCTGGTTTTTAACCGTTCGCGCAAGGGCAATAATCTGTGCCCCTTTGGCAGCAAAATAGCCATTTCCCAGCCAGCGATGGTCTTGTGCACCGGTATTGATAACCCATTTGACCGGTTTGTCAGTTACCCCGGCAATGGCTTTTTCAATTAGTGCGGCACCTTGATAACTGGCACCTGAATCAACCAGCACCACACCCTTTTCGGTAATGATAAACCCCATAGTATTGTTCAGGGCATGATTGTCATAATTTCGCCCGTCAATCGGCCCGACAACAGCATATATCCTGTCGGTTACCTTTTCAGTTTTCAACTCCAATGCCACGGCGGTTTGAGCCATTGTCAGCAGAAATACAAACAACACCCCAAACAGCTTCATAATTGTCATTTTCATATGCTAATATCAACTTTCTGCAAAACTTCACTCATCTGGAGGTCCTGCATTTTCCACCCCTTGCGCCCGGCAACCGGTTTGAATATACAGCGGATAATCAACCATGCCCACACATTCACCTTGCCATATATATTGGTCAGGGCAAATACACCTTGTGTATTATAAGGAAATTCAGGTTGCAGCTATGTGTTGAACAGAAATTTGTCGGCTTGGAAGCACAATAACAAGTTGTATCAATCAACCTGTTTGAACTTGGCAATAGTTTGTGTTTCTGCTTCCATGAGAAGCAGAAACATTTCAATATAATGGAGCTGGGAATTATTTGTCTTGATCAGACAAGCCGCGCTTGTATCCGGTAATCATGGATTTGGCCAGATTCTCGCTATGGCTAAAACTGCTAAAAATAACGCCTGCAATATGCAGACCAACCAGAACAACTGTTAAATTGGCGGAAATTTCGTGAACTTCTTCCACCCATTCAACACCCCAAAACATATTGGAGGACATTGCAATGCCTGATGCTGTTATTGTCACCAGCGATAATAACAATGCAATGGTCATTGCACCACCCACCGGGTTATGGCCTATATATCGTTTTGCTTTATGGTGGATCGTATCTTTCAGGTAATCAAGAACAGATACAGGATTACAGACAAAGTCTGCAAAGCGAGCATGCTTTGAGCCAACAAAGCCCCATATCAGGCGAAACCCAACCAGTACGGCAATAATGTATCCAGCAATTTCATGGATCCTGTCCCATTCATCTGCGCTTAACCAGGCAATAGCAAACGAGGTAACTAGTGACCAGTGAAACACCCGTACTGCAATATCCCAAACCTTGACCTGTTTGGGTTCAGCGACCGACCGTTCATTACGGTCAGCCTCTGATGAGTTGCTTGTGGTTGCCATAACCATTACTTGTTTTTGACTTTAACAATGTCGCCAGTCACCGGGTTCATGTAAATTTCAACACGCCCGCCATTTTTGCCGACTGCGTAAACCTCATAACAGCCATCTTCACGTTTGACACGACGAACATCATATCCCATGCCCGCAGCCTTTTCCTTGACAGCATCAATTGACATCCAGTTGCCGCTTGCCTGACCACAGTAGGCATTGCCGCTGGCATAGGCCGGGGCACTTGCAGCAAGAGTGATAGCTGCAGCAGAGATAATAAAAAACTTTTTCATGATATTTTCCTTTGATTTTGGTTCAGATTTTGGATCGCTCAATGACGATGATCTTTGTATAAATGAGGTGTAATGACACATCGCTGACGAACAAATTCAGCAAATTGTCATGTTGGATCGCGTAAGGTTTTTTTATGAATAATAAAGTCAGGCAAAAAATTTTTATCGTACTTGTTGCAACTATTTCCAGTTTTGCGGGTTTGCAAATACATGCCATTGCCAGTGATTATTCAAGGGATTCGGACCGGAAACGGATTTTGCAGCAACGTGAGGCAGAAAAGATACGCCCGCTTGAAGAAATCATGAAAATGGTAAAATCGCAAATCAGGGGTGAATTGATTGAGACGGAGTTCGAGTTTGAAGATGGGGTTCCTATTTATGAGTTTAAATATATCAAAAAAACCGGTGTGGTGATGGAGCTGTATGTCAATGCACGGACCGGAAAAATTATCAGGGAAAAAGTCGACTGATGCGCATTCTGTTTGCTGAAGATGATGCCAGAATCATCAAGGATGTTGGTGAGACACTAACTGGTGCCGGTTATATTGTTGACCATGAAAGCAATGGCATGGAAATCTGGTTTAAGGGTGATACTGAAGATTATGCTGCGGTAATTCTTGATCTTGGACTGCCTGAAATGGACGGATTAACCATTTTAAAGAAGTGGCGGGAAAATGACCGGCGGTTCCCTGTTCTGGTATTAACGGCCCGTGGCAGCTGGAGTGAGAGGGTTGAAGGCATTGATGCCGGGGCTGATGATTATCTGCCCAAACCCTTTGAAATGGATGAGTTGCTGGCGCGATTGCGTTCCATTATCCGACGTTCTACCGGCCATGCGACGCCCTCAATCATTATTGGTGATGTCAGGCTTGATCCACGCCAGATGCGCGTTACAGTCAAAGGTGTACCCAAAACGCTAACCCCTCAGGAATATCGCTTGCTTTCTTATTTGATGCACCACAATGAACGCACTATTTCCCAACAGGAACTGGCAGAACATTTGCAAGGGGAATATGAGCAACGCGAATCCAACGCGGTTGAAGTGCTGGTTGGTCGTTTGCGCCGCAAACTGGGTTCAGGCATAATTGAAACCCGACGTGGCTTTGGCTATGCAATAATCAATCCTTCAGAATAAAGGCTAAACTTATCAATAGTGGGCAAACCAGAATGATCAGGCCAGCATGAAACCAAAGTCTTTAAAGGCCAGATTTTTTCTGATCCAGATTATAAGCATGACACTGGCCCTGGTGGTTACGGGTTACGGGCTGATTTATCTGTTCGGGCGACATGGTGAACGTCGTCTCAGTGCTGAACTGGATACATATATTACCCAGATAGCCGCTGGTCTGGTTTTTGATGGTACAGATACACCTCACATGACCAGCAAACTGGCTGACCCGCGATTTGAAAAAATTTTTAGCGGTCTGTACTGGCAAATCAATGATGAGACCAGTGGCAAATCAGCCCTGTCGCGTTCATTATGGGATACAAGACTAATTCTGCCTGATGACAGGTTTGACTTCGGGAAGGTCCATATCCACAAGCTCAAGGGCCCGCAGAACTCTACCATTCTTGTGCATGAACGCCGTTTACAGTTTTCATCTGCAACAGGCAAACAAACTGTCAGAATTGTCGTGGGAATTGATACAGCCGAATTACAGGCAATGAGTGCCCAGTTCTCCTATGAAGTTCTGATTGCCCTGCTAATGCTGGGGGTGTTTCTTCTGGTTGCCGGTGCCGTCCAGATAACCATTGGTCTTAGCCCTTTGAAACTGGTGCAAAAATCTATTGCAGAAATCAGAAATGGAACATCATCCCGCATCGAGGCATCAATGCCTGTGGAAATTTCTCCTCTTGTTGATGAGGTAAATGATCTACTTGCAGCCCAGGAAAAAACCCTTGAAAAAGCCAAAAACCGGGCCGGTGATCTGGCACATGGATTCAAAACCCCGCTGACGGCACTGAAGACAGATGTGTCCCGTTTACGCAAGATCGGTCAAAATGAGATAGCCGACGACATTGAGGCTACCTCACTGATTATGCGCCGGCAAATCGAACGGGAATTAAACAAGGCCCGAATTCGTAATATAAAAACAATAACACCAGTGAAAATTGCTCCGGCCATCAACCAGATTGTCAAAACACTGATGCGAACACCAGATAGCGACAACAAGAATTTTGATATAGCGTGTGAGCAACATCTGACCGTCCAAATGGACAAGGATGACCTGATTGAAGTTTTGGGAAATCTTCTGGAAAACGCCGTCAAGCATGCACATTCAAGAATTTCTGTCAGAGTTTATCAGGAAGCAAATTACACCAGGTTCATGATAGAGGATGATGGCAAGGGAATATCAGATCAATCACGTAAGGCAGCACAAAAAAGGGGCGTGCGTCTGGATGAATCAGTCGCTGGCTCTGGTCTGGGTCTGGCCATTATCGGCGATGTACTTGATGCCTACAATGAAACTCTTCACCTGAACAAATCATCATCTGGCGGTTTGCTCGTTTCATTTGAAATCAAACATGTTACCTGCAGTAAATTGGCATAAGAATTCTTCTGGCTTTTTCTGCATTTATTTATAGTATTACAACACAATTTTTGTACCAACCTGACCTGCCACAGAAAACAAGCCACCTTACCGAGATCCCGCCCGTAGACCTTCTGCCTGCACGGACCCGGCGGGCAACACCGTATTTGTACACGTCGCAGGAAATCTCAGACCTGATGAAGGCGACGGCGATCGTGCGCGGATCGCACCTTCAGGCGACGTACCGGACGCTGATCGGGATACTTGCAGCAACCGGCATGCGTGTCGGCGAGGCGATCGGCCTGGATCACGACGACTTCGACGGGGCCAATGGTATCCTCACGGTCCGCAACGGCAAATTCGGCAAGTCCCGCGAATTGCCGCTACATCCAACCACGGTCGCGGCTCTGGATACATATCTGCGCCGCGACGATCATCCCCGTCAGGCGGGCACGCCGGCCCTGCTGACCAGTTCTGCCGGCAGACGGGTGCGCTACAAAAACGTGCAATCGACATTCAGCAAACTGCTGCGTCATTGTGGCATCCCGAACATGCCGCCGTCATCGAGCGCGTTCTCGCTATTCCGCCGAAGCGCTTCGAGCGGCGGCTTGTGACATTCCTGACTGAGACGGAAATCGACGCTCTGCTTGCTGCGCCGGATCGGACGACCTGGACGGGACGGCGCGACACGGCGCTGTTCAGCCTCGCCGTACAGACGGGACTTCGGGTCTCCGAAGTGATCGGTCTCAACTGCACCGATGTCCATCTCGGAACTGGTGCCCATGTCAGTTGCAACGGTAAAGGACGAAAGCAGCGGATCACGCCGCTCACATCCGGCACCGTCGCCGTCATGCGGGCCTGGCTGGCCGAGCGCAAAGGTCTGCCTTCGGATCCATTGTTCACCACACGGACCGGACGATCCCTCAGCCGCGATGCGCTCGAACGCCGACTCGCCAAATATATCGAGGACGCAACCGTTCTATGCCCGTCATTGGCACGAAAACGGGTGACCATGCACGTGCTCCGACATTCTGCGGCCATGCGCCTGTTGCGTGCCGGGATCGACACTTCGGTGATCACGCTCTGGCTTGGCCATGAACAGATCGAAACGACTCAAATCTACCTGCATGCGGATCTGCAAATCAAAGAACGCGCCTTGGAAAGGACAGCTCCGACAACAACGAAACCGGGCTGCCTCCGGCCGGCCGACAAACTTCTCGCCTTCCTCGAGGCCCTCTGATTATGCCGACCCCATCGCAGCGTTCCCCACCAGTGACAATGGCTTACCAGCCTACCTCGGCATAATCCGGGCATCGGCATAATGTGCCTTATGCCGAGGTTCAATGTCCGCCCTCAAGAGGAAACTCGGTCTCACCATCACATCCGCCAAGGATTCTTCCGACAACCGTATCTACAAAATAGCCAGCTAAGGGAGGCAACGATGAAAATCATAACCTTCAGCGCCACCACCTACCATGCAATCATGGATCTGGCGCTCACCGACCCGGATATTTTCCCGAACTTCAAGACGGCCTCCGAGCAGCTGGAAGACGGGAACTGGGCCATCCCGCTAAGCGAAGAGGTGCATGACAGGCTCCAGAAGCTGATCCGGTTTTATCGCAATCACGGCCTCAACTGACCAACTTCCGTATCAGCAAACATCAGCACCGCCGCCGCTCCTTGTGGGCGGCGGTGATTGTTCACATTAAGGGTTTTGTAGATTTGCGGACAGCTTTTCCTTGATTAATGCGGCAGTGCCGCATATAAACAAGTAATGCAGATATTCACGACCAAAACCTATGAACGGGCAATCTCGAAACTGTTGACGCCGGAAAGCCGCAAGGAAATGTAGGATACAATCGCCGCAAACCCTGCGGATGCGCCTGTTATCCCCGGTACCGGCGGCATCCGGAAAATTCTCTGGGCAGGTTCCGGGCGTGGCAAACGTGGTGGCATCAGGACCATTTATTTTCATTTTGCCGGTCCGCAAGCTATTTATTTGCTGACCGCCTATGCAAAGGCGGCACGATCCGACCTGACCCCGGCAGACAAGAAAGCATGGGCAAAACTGGTCGTGGCCATCAAGAAAGAAGAGCGAGACAAATGAGCAATGAACGTACGGAACTGGGTCGCGACGTCGAGGAGGCCTTGGGCGAAGTGCTTGCGCATGTTCGCGGGGAAACCGGCTTGCTCTGCCGCATTGTTGATGACCCGTCCGCCGAACGCATCCGGGCCTTGCGGATACGTCTGAAGCTGAGCCGTCAGAAATTCGCCGACCGGTTTGGTCTTGATGTCCGGGCCATTCAGGATTGGGAGCAAGGCCGCCGGGTTCCTGACAAGGCGGCACGTGTGCTGCTTACGGTCATTGAGAACGAACCGGAAGCAGTGGAACGTGCTCTTGCCAACTAACATGTAAAAAGAAGACACCCATGACCAACAAACGCAAACATCCACCACCCAGACCGCGAAGCCCCACCGCCCGGGCCCTTGCCCAGCCGCTTTACCGGCAACGCAAGATCAAGGCTCTCAATGGCAAGGGATCCTGCAAGCGCCGTCCGAAGCACCGTGAGGGCGCTTTTCATTTGCGGGCGGCGTTCATTCCGGCATCCATGAGCGGGGCAATTCTCAATCCTTGCGATTATACTTGATAATCACCGGCGGTGAAGCGCATTGGGAATTGCGCCGTACCATCCTTCCCGCAGGCGGCAAGCTGGAATCACTTTCCATCGAATTCAAACAAGATGCTGACAGCCGCATGGTTGAAAATGTGTTGGCTGGCGCTGCCCAACATCAGCGCGAGAAGAATGCCGAGCAAACCTTCAACCGTATGAGGGCACGCCTCATGAATGGCTATTGGGTGTTCTGGAAGCCCAATGGCTACCGCTATGAGAAAACCCGTGATCAGGGCAAAATGCTGGTGCGTGACGAGCCTGTGGCTTCAATTATTCAGGAAGCCTTGGAAGGGTTTGCTTGTGGGCGATTGGAAACACAAGTCGAGGTA
>JALXCV010000087.1 GCA_026990765.1 Hyphomicrobiales bacterium
TCAGCAGCCGACAATGCCTGTTCAGCCGCCTGTTTTGCCGCTTGAGCGGCCTCAATTGCAGTCATTTGAGCCATTTTATGCCTCGTCTTTCAAAATCGGATGAACAATTTCACCATCGCGGATCAGACCGCAACCAGTGATAATTTCATCTTCCCAGTCAATTTTCAGTGCACCATCTTCATCAACCATCGGGTCAAGGAAGTTTTGCAGGTTCTTTGCATAAAGCTGTGAAGCGTTACCGGACAGACGGCCCGCAAGATTGGTGTAACCCATAATGGTAACACCTTCATGTTCAACAATCTCACCAGCTTTTGACAATGGACAGTTACCCCCGCGTTCAACCGCCATATCAACAATTATTGAACCAGACGGCATGGATTCAACCATTTCCTTGCTCACCAGAACCGGAGCAGGTCGCCCGGGAATAAGCGCTGTGGTAATAACAATATTCTGGGTCTTGATATGATTGGCAACCAGTTCAGCCTGACGCTTTTTATCTTCATCAGACAATTCCTTGGCATAGCCACCAGCTGTTGATTCATCTTTCATGCCTTCAACAAAGATGAATTTACCGCCAAGACTTTCAACCTGTTCGCCCGCTGCAGCGCGCACATCAGTGGCAGTAACCACTGCCCCCAGGCGTTTGGCAGTTGCAATTGCCTGCAGACCGGCAACACCGGCCCCCATAACGAACACTCTGGCAGGTGCCACAGTGCCAGCAGCTGTCATCATCATTGGAAAGGCCCGCGAGAATTTCGCGGCCGCATCAATGACTGCCTTGTATCCGGCAAGGTTGGCCTGTGATGACAGGACATCCATTGACTGGGCTCTGGTTATCCGCGGTATCAGCTCCATTGAAAAAACTGAAATCCCGGCCTTGGCCATGGCTTCAATCTCTTTTCGATCACCAAACGGATCCATTTGTCCAGCTGCCATGGCACCTTTTTTCATGGCCTTGACTGCTGCTGCAGCAGGGCGCCGGACACTCAATACAACATCAGCATCCTTAACAGTTGCTGCAGCACCTTTTGCCAGTGTTGCACCGGCATCCTTGTAATCATTATCGGAGAAGAAAGAGCCTTTACCGGCACCTTGCTGAATGACGACTGTGTGACCTTTTCTTGTAAAGGCCTTTACACTATCAGGCGAAGCGGCAACGCGTGGTTCATCATTGCCGGTTTCTGCCAACACTGCTATTTTCATGATTTTCTGATTGTCCCTGAATTTTATGTTTCAGATTCTAACAAACAAAGATTTATACCCGGTGCGACAATTTTACAAGTGTAGATGAGGGTTTTCTCATAAACCGGTAGATATTAGCAATTCGTTCTGTCTCGGGGCCACTTCGGACAATTTGAAATCTTCTATTGTCTCATTGAAAAGACGGTAAAAATTCATTTCCGCCCGCAAATGCAAAAACACTCCGCCCAGCCCGACAGCTGCGCGATCCATGAACACAAATTCCTTTGGAATCTTTAATGTACCCTTTTGCTTGAGCGCTGCATGAACCTTCATCGCCTGCTTGCGGCCATATTCAGGAACGCTCACCCCTTCAGCCACGGTGCGTACCCGGTCATCCATCAAGGGGCCATAGATAAATCTGGCCCAGATATTCAAAATATCGACCAGTTCCCTGTCAACATTTTCAAAACCCCAGCTTTCATAGGCATGCACAACCTGTTCTTCATTATCGTGCATAAGCCCCTGATAAAGATCAGCTACCCCGCCAATGAATTTTGCCGGGAAAATCCTGACACAGCCAAAATCCAACAGGTTAAGTCCAACCGGATGGTCATCTTCATCACCAAAGGCTGTGTAATTGCCAAGATGCGGATCACCATGGATTATACCATGTGAATAAAATGGCTGCCACCAGGCCTTGAACATCATCCGCGCCAGATTATTGCGATCTTCAAGCGAATGATCCTTGTAATCAAGAACCGATCGACCATCCAGCCAGTCCATGACCAAAAGCCGCTTGGTTGACAGCTCATCATAAACCCCTGGAACCCTGATCTCGGGCTGCCCGGTCAGTAATTTCTGATACAGTTTTATGTGCTTTGCTTCACGGACATAATCAAGCTCTTCACGCAACCGCTCGGCTATCTCGCGCGATACTTCGCGGGTATCAATCACCGCCCCCATCCGGCGATGCACCGCAAACACCATGTTCAACTGTTTAAGATCAGCCTCAACCGCTGATTCCATCTCAGGATATTGCAATTTGCAGGCCAGTGGTCTACCATCATGAGATATTGCCTTGTGCACCTGTCCAAGTGAAGCAGCAGCTGCCGCCTCATGTTCAAATTCAGCAAATTTTGACTGCCAGCCGCGTCCCAGTTCAGCTGCCATCCTGCGCTTGACAAATGGCCAGCCCATCGCTGGAGCCTGCGCCTGTAATTGCGCCAGTTCAGCAGCATATTCCGCAGGAACCGCTTCTGGAATGGTTGCCAGCATCTGGGCAACCTTCATCAATGGCCCTTTGAGGGAGCCAAGCATCTCTTTTAATAATCGTGCTTCGCCAGACTTGTCATCTTTACCGGAAAATATCCTGGAACCAGCCATTTTGACCGCCGTACCGCCCAGATTGCCACCAACGCGCGCATAGCGCCTCATCCGCCCGGACAGGCGATTATGTTCACTTGTTTTATTATCAGTCATTTTGCGTGTTTCATCAGCCTTGCAATGTCAACATTATCAACATTCCAGACAGCTGCCCGGTTAATAATGTGAGACCCTTTAACACGAGCGCTACGCGGTAGACCAGAGCGGGTTTTGGCTCTGGTCGCTCCGTCTTCAATGATCAGCTCACCTACCAGCGCCCCACAAGCCTGTATTGCATAATTACGGCTGATTTTTGGTATTGCCAGAAGCAATGGATCAAGTTCCCAGCAGGTAGCTTCTATGGCAGGAATCCCCCGACGTGACAGAATCAGATAAGCCAGCCGATGCACTGGTCGACGCAAAGATTTCGCCAGTTCAATCCCGATACCTGTTTCAAATAATTTTATATACCCAGTATTCATGCCATCACTTTATATATTGTAACGTTACTATTTGTAACGTTACAATACGGTACAAGAACCTGTTTGTAAACCTTCTGTAGAGACAATGACTAATCGGGTCGGGCAGAAAAACTATAATCAGTATCAAAACCGTTTCAAACCTCATCATCAAGCTGTTCAATCTCGTCAATCATCCCGGCAATCATCTTCAAGCCTATCTGCCAGAAATCGGGATCAGAAGCATCCAGTCCGAACGGGGCCAGAAGCTCACTGTGATGCTTGCTGCCACCAGCTTTCAGCATATCAAAATATCTGGTCGTAAACTCCTTGCCGCTTTCCAGATAGCGCCCGTAAAGTGAATTGACCAGACAATCCCCGAACGCATAGGCGTAGACATAAAAAGGTACATGGATGAAATGCGGTATATAGGCCCAGAAATGTTCATATCCTGAGTGAAACTCAATAGCATCACCAAGACTTTGCCTTTGAACATCCAGCCAGATTTGCCCCAGCTGTTCAGCCGTCAGTTCACCTTCTCGCCTTGCCGTGTGTACCCGGCGTTCAAATGTATAAAACGCAATCTGGCGCACCACAGTATTGAGCATATCCTCAACTTTTGAAGCCAGCATGATCTTGCGCTGCTTTTTGTCTTTTGTATTTTCCAGCAATCTGCGAAAGGTCAGCATTTCTCCAAATACACTGGCTGTTTCTGCCAGCGTTAACGGGGTTGGAGCCATTAACGCACCCTGATCTGCTGCCATAACCTGATGCACACCGTGACCAAGCTCATGCGCCAGGGTCATTACATCACGCGATTTCCCCTGATAATTCAGCAATACATATGGGTGCACCGAAGGAACTGTTGGATGGGCAAAGGCCCCTGAAGTCTTTCCCGGCCTTACCGGTGCATCAATCCAGCCATTATCAAAGAACCTGCTGGCAATTTCAGCCATTTCAGGATCAAAATCCTCATAGGCTGCAAGCACTGTCTGTCTGGCATCTTGCCATTTGATAATGCTGGTATCCTCATCCGGCAATGGAGCATTGCGGTCCCAGTAATTAAGCCGTTCCATGCCCAGCCATTTTGCCTTCATTTTATAATAGCGATGCGACAGGGCCGGATATGATGATGTCACAGCATCTTCCAGCGCATCAACCACACTGCGTTCCACCCGGTTGGCCAGATGCCGGGCATCGGCAATATCATCAAATTTATGCCAGCGATTGCTGATTTCCAGATCCTTGGCCAGCGTATTGGTGATCCGGGTAAACAGGGAAATATTATCGCCCAGGGTCTTGGCCAGAGCTTCAGCTCCTGCCTGTCTTTTTTCACCGTCAGCATCACTTAATAATGACAGCGTAGGTTCAATCGCCAAACTCTCACCATCCACATCAAACTGCAAAGCTGCCATGGTTTCATCAAACAGGCGATTCCATGCTCCTGCTGCAGTAAGTGATTTTTCGTGAAACAGCTCTTCAATCCGCTCATCCAGCTGATGCGGGCGTTCTTTTCGCAAATCTTCCAGCCATGGCCTATAGACCGCAAGCTGCTTATCCAGAAGCGCCTTGTTCAGTGCATCATCATCGAGCTGATTGAGTTCAAGTTCAAAAAACAAAAGACCGGTAGAAATGTCATTCAGCTTTTGTTGCACATCACCAAAAAATCTTGATCGTTCAGCATCTGTAGTATTGCCGACATAATATAACTGGGCATAAGACCCAATTTTACCAAGCTGGTCACTCAAATCTTCATAAGACCTGACAGCCTTTGCCAGCTCCGAGCCATCCTTTACAGCATCACTTAGCTGGCCCCGCCATTTTGCCTGAAATTTCTGTGCATCACTGGCGCATTTATCCATAGCCCCCACAAAATCACTGCCATCAGGAGCTGAAAACAGATCTTCAAGGTTCCATTCAGGCAATTTTCCCGTATCTTCATTCTTGCCGTTATCAGTCGCTTTGTTATTTCCCGCACTCATAAAATATCCTGTCAAATACAACCAACAAGCATCTCATATGGCCTCAGGAGATCCTTTTCTCAACCAATTTTGCAAAAACTGTATCAATATGGTGAGATTTTAAGCTGCTATTTACGCTTGCATGACAAAGTGATCATCGAAAACAACGCAACAGTAATGTTTTGCACACCGATTGCATAAGCCCGCCACCGGTAAAATATTCACTGCTCTGGAAATAACAAAAACGAAAGTCATATGGCACAGCGTATTTTAATTATTGACGACGATCCGGCGCAGTTGCGCATTCTTGAAGAAGCAACCAAACGGTTTGGATTTGATCCACTAACCGCTGATGGCGGCGAAAAGGGCCTGGAAATACTGGCTTCAGGCACCGGTAATTCGATTGAGCTGATCATTCTCGATCTGATCATGCCCGGCATGGACGGGATGCAGTTTTTAGAACATCTGAGCGCCCATCGCGCTGATTTGCCGGTAATTGTGCAAACCGCTCAAGGTTCAATCGAAACCGTGGTCAGGGCCATGCGGGCCGGGGCTGATGATTTTGTTGTCAAACCGGTTTCTCTGGAACGCCTGAAAGTTTCAATTCAGACAATGCTCAAGGTCAACAAGCTGACCGAAGAAGTCAAAAGGCTCAATTCAAAGGTTGCAGGTGTAATGACCTTTGATGAGCTTATAGCCTCAAGTCCGGCCATGACCAATGTTACCAGACTGGGTCAGCGGGCGGCAAAATCGACAATTCCGGTATTGATCGAAGGTGAATCCGGTGTTGGCAAGGAGATGGTTGCAAGGGCCATTCAGGGTGAAAGCGACCGGGCCGGCAAGCCATTTGTTACCGTCAATTGTGGCGCCATACCTGTCAATCTGGTAGAAAGCACCCTGTTCGGGCATGAAAAAGGTTCATTTACCGGTGCCACATCCAAACATATCGGAAAGTTTCAGGAAGCTGATGGCGGCACCCTGTTTCTGGATGAAGTGGCCGAACTGCCACTTGACATGCAGGTAAAGCTGCTGCGCGCCTTGCAGGAAGGCGAGATTGATCCTGTTGGCTCGCGCAAACCGGTCAAGGTCGATTTCCGGCTGATCTCGGCCACCAATCGCGACATGATCGAAATGGTCAAGGCAGGCGAGTTCCGCGAAGACCTTTATTATCGCCTCAATGTATTTCCGGTAAATGTTCCGCCATTGCGCCAGCGGATAAATGACATACCGGCCCTGTGCGATCATTTCATTATCCGCTTTGCTGCAGAAGAAGGTCGCAGGGTTGCAGGCATAGCTCCACGTGCACTTGAATTGTTAAAAGCATATTCCTGGCCAGGAAATGTCCGCCAGTTGGAAAACACAATTTTCCGGGCAATAGTACTTTGCGAAACCGACATGCTGCAGATTGAGGATTTCCCGCAAATTGCATCACTGGTTGATGGATTTGAAGCTATTATTCCAGCAGCACCACAAGCAGAACCGGCTCCGGTTATGCCATCTGGTCAGGCAGCAATTATCGGTATGGAAGGCTCTGGAGGAACAGATGGTGACATGCACGGAATCTCTGCCATCACCGATGGTGGCCATATTCGCCGGCTTGAAGATATTGAAAAGGACATGATCCGTCTGGCACTGCACCGATATCGCGGACAAATGTCAGAAGTTGCCCGCAAACTGGGCATTGGCCGTTCCACCCTTTACCGGAAAATGCGGTCATTGGGACTTGAAGACCAGGCCTGAGACAGTTACAGACAATCTGACGAATTCGTGAAACAATCTGTAATAGTTGGCTTGCAACCTTGATGCTCCACGGCTATTGTCTGGCCAGTTTTACGGAGGGCAAGATGTCTTTATTCAAGAGTAGCAGTATCATTATTACAGGCGTTGTTGCGCTGTTATTGGGCAGCGCATTCAATCCGGGCGACGCTCTGGCCAAGCGCAAAAAGCCTGTCACAAAAAAGAACTGGGCTTCTCCAACCAAAGATCATTTAACCCGGCGCCAGCGACGCAAGCAGTCTGGCCAGGTGTTTGTATTTCGTGGATTCAACCTGTTTGGAAGTGACAAAAAGCTTGAAAAACAGCGGAAAAACCGGGTTCGCCGCATTAGAGCTGCAGCTCCTGTCAAAAGTAAAATATACACATATTATCACACTCCGCTGGTCGCTCTGGCCGACCGGAATCTGAAACAGCCAACAAGCCAGTCTGCCCCAAAATTTGGTTCTGAAGGACAACAGGTAGTAAACCTGTCAGCCCCTGGCCAGAACAGGCTTGATGATTCACTGGCACAAACCATTTTTGAGACCCTGAAACAGGGAACCAGCCAGATAAGAGTAACAGCCCGGCAACGCAAGGAACTGGTTCAGTTCTATAAAGCCCGCAATTATCAGCCCTTGTGGACAGATATGGACGGCGTGAAAGAGCGGGCCAAAGAGCTGCTCAAAACACTGGCTGCGGCTGAACTTGAAGGGCTTGATCCGCATGATTACCTGCCTCCGGTATTAAAAAGCTTTGATACTGACTTTAGCGATATAGAAACAGATATTTCAGCATTGGCCCGGCTGGACCTTGGCCTGACAGCAATGGCTCTGCGCTATGGTGAACATGCCGTCAGGGGACGGATTACTCCTAACCGGTTAAGCGGCTATCATGACCTTTCCCCGCCAGCAATCAACCGCAAGAAAACCCTGCAGGAACTGGCAACCACACAGAACCCCGGCAAATATCTGTTATCCCTGCAGCCGCAAAACAGGGCTTACAAGGCTTTGAAAAAGGAACTAGCCAAATATATTGGCGGCAAGCCAGAAAAGAAGCTGCCTGTTATTGCATCTGGCAAACTGATCAAGGCCGGTAATGAAGATGAACGCCTGCCAAATATCGCCCGGCATCTGGCCAGCAAGGGATTTTTGGACAAGCCCGAGGCTGATTTCGAATTCTATCTGACCTACACTGATGATCTGGTTGCAGCCGTCAGGGCTTTTCAGAAAGCCAACAACCTTAGAGCCGATGGCATAATCGGCAATCAGACCATAGCCAGAATGAATGGCCGCAAACAGCTGAACAAACGCCGGCTGCTTGCCTATAACATGGAACGCTTACGCTGGTTGCCCAGAAATTTTGGAAATCAGTATATTTTTGTCAATCAGGCTGCATACAAACTGCAAATGTTTAAAAACAACCGCCAGATATGGCAAACCAAGGTCGTGGTTGGCAAGCCAAAGAACCAGACTTCTTTTTTCATCGACAAAATGGAAAAAGTGGTTTTCAATCCTTATTGGGGTGTCCCCCAATCCATCATGAAGAATGAAATGTTGCCAAAACTTCAAAATAATCCCGGCTATCTTGACCGGCTTGGCTATGAGGTTTTCAGTTCTTCAGGTCGACGGATTTCCTCATCCAGTGTTGACTGGTGGAATTATGGAGGAAGTGGCGTTCTGCCATTTGCAGTACGCCAGCCCCCAAGCAGTAAAAATGCTCTTGGACAGATCAAGTTCCTGTTTCCCAACAAACATGCCATTTACATGCACGACACCCCGTCAAAACACTTGTTCAAACGCAAGAACCGGGCATTTTCACATGGCTGCATAAGGGTTTACCAGCCAAAGATATTTGCTGAAAAAGTTCTGGGCTGGCAGCCTGACAGGATTGAAGAACAGATTGACACCGGTAAAAACCAGACAGTTAACCTGCAACAAACCATTCCGGTTTATCTGACCTACTTTACTGCCTGGCCAAATGAAAACGGAAAAGTTGAATATTTTTCAGATGTTTATGGGCGTGACCAACGCCTCAAACTGGCATTTGGAACCCAGAAACTGGCTCAAAACCGCTGAAATAGAATTAATCCTTCTGTTTTAACTGCCCGTTAAGCATGATCATACATTGTTTGTGACAATATTTGCTGCCAAATATGTGCCGCAATCTTGTAGTAAACCTGAAAGTGTTGTATTTGTCTTTGAGTAAAACAAATCACTGGAAAGATGCTTTTAGGGAAAACAGATGGGGAATCGGACTAAAGCTTCCGGTCAGTGTGTAAAATGCGTATGCGTAATCCTTTCATCGCAAACTCCCTTGCGAATATTTCATATATGAAAAAACTGAAATTCAAATACACCTTGTTGAGCCTGCTTGGACTGTTATTGGCATTCACCATGCAGTCAGCTTCTGCCCAGGCAGAAACCCGCACTCTCAATCTGTATTTTCCCCATACCAAAGAATCCCTGAAAATTACCTATAAAAAGGATGGCAGATATATTCCATCCGCCATGCGCAGGCTGAATCTTTTCTTTCGGGACTGGCGACGCAATGCTGTCACCAAAATGGATCCAAAAACCATTGATTTGCTTTGGGAACTATACGCTGATCTTGGCGCCAAAAAGCCGGCCCATATTGTTTCCGGTTACAGATCTCCCAAGACCAATGCCATGTTGCGCCGTATTGGCCGCCATGTAGCCCGGCGCTCCCAGCATATGCGCGGCAAGGCAATTGATGTGTATTTTCCCGATATACCAATCAGCAGGCTGCGTGGTTCAGCCTTTGTGCGCCGTGTAGGCGGTGTTGGTTATTATCCCCGTTCCGGCAAATACGGATTTGTTCATATTGATTCAGGCTCAGTTCGCCATTGGCCCCGGATGAGCAGCTCAAAAATTGCCCGTATTTTCAAAACCTACCGCAATACTATAGGAGCCAGAAAATACCGTCGTAATTCAGTTGCAACCACAATGGTGGCAACAGCTGCAAGCCGAAAAAATAATTCATCTGGCCGGATCACCCGCGGTCCTTCCAATATTGTTCCAAAATCAATCCGCAAGGTTGCAATAGCCAGCAAACCGGCCACACCACTGCCGCGGCCACGACCATTGGCTGTTGCCATGGCTGCAGCTGCTGCTGACACAATGATAATTCCTGCATCTGCCCCGGTTCCACAAAAGAACTTTGGTGTCCGCAGATCACTGATCCATGACAATGCAATTGCCCTTATCAATTTACCTTCCAGTGAAGTACAGCGTTCAAACCGCTCGGCCAAATCCAGCTTTGCTGCAGATATCCGCTCTGGCAAGGCAAAATCACTGCCGCTGATCCGTCCATTGCAAACTGCAAATGCTGCAGCATCAGGTGAAAGCTCAAACTGGCCTTCTTTGCGTCTGTTCTCCAACTCGGACGAACTGATCCGTCACAATGGGGCACCACGGGCATTCACCAGTGATGAAACCATGTCAAATGAAGACAAGTCTGCACTTGCTTCAATGATTTCCATGCTTACCGGAAACAACAGCAGACCGGTTTCAGACCAGCAAAGTTCAGCTTCAGGAAAGTCTGACCGACTGATAGTAAATCGCTCTGCCAAGAGCGATATGCTGACCAGAAACCAGCTTCGCCGTCGCATGTCATCAGTATCAATGACAGGCAGCACCGCAAGGCTTGCGGGTAATCTGGAAGCTGTATTGCGCGCTCCTGACAAGCCGATTGCGTTCAACCAGTAATCATCCCGTTAACGCTAAACTTATCAGTTTGCAGAATTAACTCTACAATTGCATTTCAACCCGCTATTATCTGTTTCAGATGCGGGTCTGAAATGAGTAGAGTTTAATTTTTGAGGGGATAATTCATGTCACAAACCCGCAATGAGCAAGACCACCCCCGCCAATATAGAGGCTTTGGTGGTGACTGGCTTGATATCTGGTTTACACTTTTCGTTATTGTTGCTGTGCTGGCTGCACTTGGCTATTACATCTCCGGCCTGCCTGAAGATTTGTATCCGTCACTATTGCTGACAGGAACCTTCGGTGGTCTTTTGGGCTGGGGCTTTGGAATATTCCTGTCTCCATACAGCAAATCAGGCGATAGCCGCATATTCTCACCTGGTAATGGCAGATTGCTCACCGGTCTGATTATCGGTTTTCTGGTTGCCTGGTTCTGGCCAACACTGAAACAGTTAATGACCAGCTGCGGCCCTGATGTAGGTAACTTTCTGCATTCCGGCCTGATGCCTGTAACAGCAGTCGGGCTGATAATGTTCCTGCTGGCAACCATTACCACCTATATTATGCGCGGATTTAACCGGGCACGTTCATAAGGTAAAATCCACACCAGCCATTTCAGATAACCCGCCCTGCAATCGCATCCAGCTTGTGCACCAGTGCCGGGTTCCGGTCCTCACGTCTGGTCATAATAGCAAATTCCAGTGCCTTGTCTGACCCGATGGGGCATTCAGGATGTTGTTTTGGAAAGTCTGCCGCAATCCGGTGAACCAGCTTTTGCGCATTGCCAACATTAGCGTGCATTACCGCTAGCAGCTTGTTTATATCCACATTGCCATGGTCAGGGTGCCATGAATCATAATCTGTAACCATGGCGATGGTTGCATAACAGATTTCAGCTTCCCGGGCCAGTTTGGCCTCTGGCATATTGGTCATACCGATGACATCACAGCCCCACTGCCGGTAAACCGCTGATTCAGCCATCGATGAAAATTGCGGGCCTTCCATTACCAGATAAGTGCCTCCACGGTGATATTTTACCTTTTCAGCTTTGGCAGCAGCTTCAACCTGATCTGCCAGCAATGGCGAGATCGGTTCAGCTACTGACACATGTCCAACGCAACCTGGACCAAAAAAGCTTTTTTCACGGGCAAAGGTTCTATCAAAAAACTGGTCAACAATCACAAAAGTTCCCGGCTCCAGTTCTTCACGAAATGATCCAACCGCTGAAACTGAAACCAGATCAGTAACACCTGCCCGTTTCAGACAATCAATATTTGCCCGGTAATTAATATCACCCGGCGGGATTTTGTGTCCGCGCCCGTGCCTTGGCATGAATACTACCGGCAGATCATTTATGGTTCCGCGCCTTACCTCATCTGACGGCTCACCCCAGGGCGATTCAATCCGCTCCCAGTGTGCATCCTTCATCTCAAGATCATAAAACCCCGATCCCCCGATGATCCCAAGTACTGACTGAACCATATATTATTCTCCCATGAAAAAGCCCGGCATGAAGCCGGGCTGATAATAATTGCTGTTATTCAAATATTCTAGTGTTTCTGGCCTGACCAGATAGCCCGTTTGACCATATACATCAGCATCGACAAAATGAACAGATATACGAGAGCCATGAAACCGGTGCGCTTGCGTTCTTCCAGTTTTGGTTCAGCCACCCACATCAGGAATGTGGCAATATCACGTGCATGCTGATCAAGTGTTGGTTTGGTTCCATCGGCATATTCAACTGTTTCATCAGACAGGGGCGGTGCCATTGAAATAGCATTACCAGGAAAGATATGATTGAAGTTCTTGTCTTCAGGAATCGGTTTGGCTCCTTCAGGCACTTCTTCTTCATATGAAGTCATCAGTGCATAAATATAGTCAGGTCCACCTTCCTGATATTGTGTCACGATATCCCTGGCAACTCCAAACACCCAGCCTGCATATTCCTTGATACCGGCAACTGTTGCAAAAAAGATATTATCGGCTTCTTTGCCTGAGCCAGCATGTGGCAGACTTCTGGCCTTTGCCATTACTGACAGATCAGGTGGCAGGGCACCACCATTGGCTGCCATAGCCGCCTTGTCATTTTCATATGGCGATACAAACCGGTCAGTCAGCAGTGCCGGGCGAGTAATGCGCTCACCATCTGCATAGGTTGCACCTTCATCATTTGGTTCAGCAGGAACCGCCTTGTCGGCAATCATCTTTTTGACTTCATCCTTGGTGAACTCAGGCCCACCTGATTCCATCAGATTGCGATAAGACATCAGTTTCATTGAATGACAGGCTGAACAAACCTCATCATAAATCTGATAACCGCGCCGCAATTGTGCCCGGTCAAATTTGCCAAAGATACCACCGAAGGTCCATGACTGGCGGGCAGGATGATAGGCATTATGTTCTGCCCCATCATGACCACCGGCCTCGGCGATAGTTGCAAACCCTACCGACCCTGAAACAGTCAGGATGGCGGCAAGTGCTACAAGTTTTGATTTTATAGACATTTGATTTTTCACTTTCCTGATTTCTGTTTACCTAGCTTCAGCCGCATCATCGCTTTTGCCGAGAACCGCTTCAGATATGCTGCCGGGCAGTTTGTCATTATTCCTTTCCATACGCGACAAGATCGGCAGGATGATCAGGAAATAGACAAACCAGAAGACCATCAATGCACGCGATGCGGTAATATACCAGCCTGAAGCAGGTTTCGCACCAAGGAAGCCCAACAGCAATGCTGTGGCAACAAACAGCCAGAACATTATCCTGGCAATTGGACGATAGCGCAATGAGCGGATTGGATGAGTATCCAGCCATGGAATAATCGCAACCACAATAATTGCACCAAACATGGCAATCACACCACCAAGCTTGTCAGGTACGGCCCTGAGTATGGCATAGAATGGCAGGAAGTACCATTCAGGCACAATGTGGGTAGGCGTTACCATCGGGTTTGCCCGGATATAATTATCGGGATGGCCCATATAGTTTGACATGTAGAATACAAAGAATGCGTAGATACCCAGAACCGAGATAGCCACGAACAGATCCTTCATGGTGAAATATGGGTGGAAGGGAAGAGTATCTTCCTTGGTCTTGACGTCCAGACCTTCTGGATTATTGGAACCAACGACATGCAGCGCCCATACGTGAATAATCACAAATACAGCCAGTATCATCGGCACCAGATAATGCAGTGCGAAGAACCGGTTCAGTGTTGGCTGGGAAACCGAATAAGCACCCCATAATAGCTGGGTAATGGAATCACCGACCCAAGGTATGGCACTGAACAGATTGGTAATAACCGTGGCACCCCAATAGCTCATCTGTCCCCATGGCAGTACATAGCCCATAAAGGCTGCAGCCATCATCAATATATAAATTACAATGCCGACCAGCCACAATATCTCGCGTGGAGCCTTGTAGGAGCCATAATACAGACC
This sequence comes from Hyphomicrobiales bacterium, assembly GCA_026990765.1. GTDB lineage: Bacteria > Pseudomonadota > Alphaproteobacteria > Rhizobiales > Aestuariivirgaceae > JALWJW01. Next base: position 13,887 of record JALXCV010000087.1, read on the forward strand.
ACGAAGAATATGTATATACACGGCAATAAAGAAGAAGGAACCGCCATTTGCATGCATATATCTAAGCAGCCAGCCCCAGTTCACATCACGCATAATGTGTTCGACACTGTCAAACGCCAGACCTGAATCAGCCACATAATGCATGGCCAGAACAATCCCGGTGACAATCTGGATGATCAGAAAGAAAAACAGCACCATTCCCAGTGTCCACCAGTAATTCAGATTTCTGGGGGTTGGAAACACAATAAACTGATCCGACATCATGCGGATAACCGGAAGGCGTTCATCCAGCCATTTTTCAATGGCCCATTTTGGTTGGTAATTTGATTCGTGGTGCCCCATGGGCTCTTCCCCTTCAAATATAGACTTAACGTAAGTTACTGTCAGTCAGTGATTAACCAATCTTGACCAGAGTATCACTGAGAAATTTATATCCTGGCAGATCAAGATTGCGTGGTGCCGGTCCTTTGCGAATACGCCCGGCACTATCATAATGGGAGCCATGGCAAGGACAAAACCAGCCATGATAATCACCTTTGACATCACCTGGCTTCTGGCCAAGCGGTACACACCCCAAATGTGTACAAATACCAATCATGATCAGCCATTCCGGCTTTTGCGCCCGCTCTGCATCGGTTTGCGGGTCACGCAGTTCGGCAACATCTGTTTCCACAGCAAGTTTGATATCTTCCTCGGTGCGATGCCGGATAAATACCGGTTTGCCTCGCCACACAACAGTAATAGCCTGACCAACCTCAATCGGTGCGATGTCAACTTCAATTGAAGACAAGGCTTTTTGTGAGGCATCCGGGTTCATCTGGTCAATAAACGGCCAGACAGCCATTGCAGTTCCTGTAACCCCGACAGCACCGGTAGCGATATAAAGAAAATCGCGACGGCTATTATCAACAGTTTCAGCTGTGGACATCTTTTATTCCTTCCCATTACCCGCTATCTGTTCAAGCAGGAGCAAAACATAAATGATTTGCCGTGTTTTGACATTTGTCACAATGAAAGTCCAGCTATGATATGTCGCAGTTTTATAAAGAATCAGCTTTTAATTGACCTTGATCATCGAGCTTTGTGACATTATGGCTGAAATAGCGCTGTACCAGCCCGACATACCGCAAAATACCGGTACGATTTTGCGCATGGCCGCCTGTCTTGGCCTGAAAACCCATATAATCGAGCCGACAGGTTTCTTGTGGTCAATCAGTTCTCTGCGCCGTTCAGGAATGGATTATCTTGACAGTGCAAAAATCAGACGCCACCCGTCATTTGAAGATTTCCTTGCAGAAATGACAGATCACCGGATAATTCTGGCAACAACAAAAGGCGCCTGCGAATATACCAGCTTCAACTTTCTGCCCGGTGACATATTATTATTTGGACGTGAAAGCGCCGGGGTTCCTGATGATGTTCATGCAGCAGCAGATGAACGTATCTTTATCCCCATGCACAACAATATGCGATCATTGAATATTGCTGTATCTGCAGCAATGATCACCGGCGAAGCTATAAGGCAGTTAAAACATGCCTCTCAAGGCTGACACCAGATATTTCAGATTATAATCAGCCCAACCAGGCATCCAGCAGCCTGTCGAGCCAGGCATCAACCTTTGCATCATATACAAGCCGGTCATTAAAATGTGTAAGTCTTGGGCGCACATTGGGCAGGGAAAATCGCCTTGCTGCCTTTACAGTCCAGCGATGCACCATCGCCAGGGTTACTTCAGGGTGAAATTGCAACCCGACCGCATTATCTGCATATAAAAATGCCTGATTGGGAAATGTCTGTTCCCCGGTTGCCAGCAATTCAGCCCCGTGCGGCAAATCAAAACCCTCCCGGTGCCACTGATATACACAAGGTGGCCATTCGCCATAAAGTTCTATGCCCCTTGCTGTCGGGGTTATCGGATAATAACCTATCTCGGCATAACAATCCTTGTGAAACCTCACCTCAGCCCCCAGATGCCGGGCCAGCATTTGCGCCCCAAGACACAGACCCAGAAATGGCCGGTTTTCCTTTAGCGGCACTTCAAGCCAGTCAATTTCCCGGCGCACCCCGGCAATATCATCATCATTGGCACTCATAGGTCCGCCAAAAATAATCACGCCTTCATGTTCATCAAGCGTTGCAGGCAATTCATCACCCAGAACCGGCCTTCTTGTATCAAGCTTATAGCCTCGCTGGCGCAGGCGAATTCCCACCCTTCCAGGTGTGGAATTCTCCTGATGAACAATTATCAGGATTTTGCCGGGCATAATTAAACCTTTTTCCTTGCAGGCTTCTGCATGCTGGCAATCACCGGCAGGGTCAGAATTTTTGGCAGGTATTGCAGCATAAAGGCACTCAGTGTTGCAGCAAATCCTGGAAATACCGTACTGTCACCGCGCAAATATCCGCTCCAGCCATCATTTGCCACCTGTTCAGCTGTTCTGGTTCCCGGCAATTTGAAAATCCATTTTGACAATTGCATCCCCGAGCGTTGCTGAAATCCGGTTTCTACCGGTCCCGGTGCCACGCAGGTTACATTAACCCTGGTTGACTTCAACTCATGCGCCAGCGCCACAGAAAACGAATGCACATAAGCCTTGCTGGCATAATAGATGGCCATATAGGGGCCAGGCGCATAGGCAGCAACCGATGCTATATTGATGATACCGCCCTGATTGCGTTCAACCATTGCCGGTAAAAACCGCAGGGTAATATCACTCAATGCCCTGATATTAAGATCAAGCATCGCCAGTTGCTGCTTACGGTCAAGCTCAACAACCTCTCCGGCCAGCCCGAACCCGGCACTATTGACTATCAGATCAGGTGAAATATTGCGCTGAGCCAGTTCATCTTGCAATTCATCTATGGAGCTGGCTTTGCTCAAATCAAGCACTATCGGGATGATCGTACAATCATTTCTGGTCATCTCAACCCCGGCCAGACGGTTAAGCTCATCGCCATTGCGCGCTATAATAACCAGATTATAACCCTTGCCTGCCAGCAATTGCGCAAACGCCTTGCCAATACCACTTGAAGCCCCGGTGATCAGGGCGTATTTCTGTTGTAATTTATTATCCATCAAATCCGGTTTTTCTCTTGCAATTGTTTCACTAACTACGTTGAATATGCATAACGATACTCAAGGTTACAAGGTGACGGGGAGACACATATGATGAGCAACCATATTCTGGCCATAGATCAGGGAACCACTTCATCACGCGCCATCATCTTTGATGGTAACGGCTATCCGGTTGCAACCGACCAGAAAGAATTCGAACAGTTTTACCCAAAATCAGGCTGGGTGGAGCATGATCCGCGCGAAATCTGGCAAACCACGCTGGCAACTGCAACAGGCGCAATAGGCAAGGCAGGTCTGAACCCGTCTGATATAACTGCTATCGGCATTACCAATCAGCGTGAAACCACGATAATTTGGGACCGTGAAACCGGCGATCCGGTCTATAAGGCAATTGTCTGGCAGGACCGGCGCACTGCAGCTTATTGTGACAAGTTGCGGGCTGACGGAGTTGGCGACATGATAAATGCCAAAACCGGATTGCTGATTGATCCGTATTTTTCAGCCACCAAGATTGCCTGGATACTGGATAATGTCGATGGTGCCAGAGCCAAAGCCGAGGCTGGAAAGCTGGCCTTTGGTACAGTTGACTGTTTCATCCTGTGGCACCTGACAAAGGGCAGTGAACACAAAACCGATGCCACCAATGCTTCTCGCACCATGATCTATAATATTCATGAGGGATGCTGGGACAATGAATTGCTGCAATTGTTAAATATTCCAGCCAGCCTGCTGCCTGAGGTTTGTGATTCATCTGCTGAATTTGGTGTCACTGACAAGGCGGTACTGGGGGCTGCCATTCCCGTATGCGGTATTGCCGGTGATCAGCAGGCTGCAACTTTCGGGCAGGGTTGTTTCAAGCCGGGCATGACCAAATCCACCTATGGCACCGGGTGTTTTGCCGTGATGAATACCGGCAGCACTGCTGTCAAATCCACAAACCGCCTGCTTACCACCATTGCCTATCAGCTTGATGGCAAACCCACCTATGCGCTGGAAGGTTCAATATTTATTGCAGGGGCCGCGGTGCAATGGCTGCGTGATGGTCTGGGTATCATCAAATCAGCATCTGAAACCGGTAACATGGCAGAAAGGGCAGACAAGGAACAGGAAGTCTATCTGGTCCCGGCCTTTACCGGCCTTGGTGCTCCTTACTGGGATGCTGATTGCAGAGGGGCAATGTTTGGCCTGACCCGCAATACCGGCCCCAATGAACTGGCGCGCGCTGTGCTTGAAGCTGTATGCTACCAGACCGGTGACCTGATTGATGCAATGAAAGCTGACTGGAGCGCTGGCAGTGATACCACCTTGCGGGTGGATGGCGGCATGGTTGCTTCTGACTGGACCATGCAGTTTCTGGCTGATATTCTTGATGCGCAGGTAGACCGGCCAAAAGTGCTGGAAACCACAGCCCTTGGTGCTGCCTATCTGGCAGGTCTCAAGGCTGGCATATATAGTGACATGCAATCACTTGCCGACAGCTGGCAGCTTGACCGGACATTTTCACCGCAAATGGGTGCAAGGCAAAGACAACGCAAGATTTCCGGTTGGCGCGATGCGGTTGAACGCACCTTGAGCCGGGACTAATTCAGCACCTGGTATTTTATGCAGATGCTTTAAGAACGCATTTTTTCAACCACCCAGCGTGTTACTTTTGCTGTTGCCTCAGCACATTTTAACCCGCGAGCATCATCAAAGGCCTGATATTCAGCCGCATCCCAGAAATCATAGGTGCGCCCGGTAAACTGTTCCTGCAATTCCTTGCAGGTAATACCACCAAATTCTTTTTTGAACCTCTCGGCCAGATCACGCGCATCTTCAAAATTGCCAATTCCGCGCCCCTTGTCCAGCTTGTCACGGTCGCGGCCCGATTTGCAGCTAAGCGCCAAAAGGCCACCGCTCAAAGCCCCGCAGGCTCCTTCCCCGGCCAGTCCACCACCGCCTGAAAGCCCGTGTGATGCCTTAATGGTTTCATCACTTACATATCCGATGACTTCCTGCACGCTGGCCAGAACACATTGCGGGCAGCAACCAAATTCCAGCTCATAATCAAGCGCCCGCTGATAGGCTTCTTCGGCCAGCACTTCTGTTTCATCATCTTTCATATTGTGGCTCCTGATGCCAAAAACTCGACCACAAGAATAGAAAATTTATCACAGGTTGCAATTGATTTTCATCAAAGCTCGCTTCTCATACTGTAAAGCGAGTGTGAAATCAGGGCGATGAGAATAATTGCCCCTCCAGCAAATGTAGTAAAGGCCACTGTCTCACCAACTGCCAGCCAGACCCAGATTGGCGCCAGAACGGTTTCCAGCAGCAAGAACAGCGATACTTCCGCTGATGAAATATAGCGTGGACCCAATACCATAAGGCTGGCAGCAATTGGCAGGATGATAACACCATTCACCACCATCCAGGACATTTGATAAAAATCCAGTGACAGGTCGGTACTGATAAAAAAGGCAATTGAAGCGGTAATGGCTCCGGTCAGAACCGGTGACATCGACATATCCTTGCCGGTATAGCGGATAATGGTAAATGCCATTGCCATGGCCATCCCTGTCAGCATCGCCATCAGATTGCCAAACAGGTCACCTGCACCAAGCCCTGCCCAGACAATAATACCAACCCCGAACATCGATACCGCCAGCGCCAACCATGTCGCAAGTCCCGGTTTTTCTTTCAGCCAGACAAAAGATATGACAATGGCAAATAATGGTGTTAGAGCCAGAATGAATACCGTATTGGCAATTGTTGTATTGTAGATTGCCAGAATGAAACTGATATTACTGCTGGCAAACAGCGCCGGGACCAGCAGTCCTGATTTACCATCTACCAGCTCTGGCACAGGCTTCTTCAAACCTCGCATAATCAGCCACCATATAAGGACCGTCAGTGACATCAATAAAGCCCGCCAGAACAGAACCGTCCACTTCTCGCCATCTATCAATCGTAATACCGGCGTATCAAAAGTCATGAACATGGCACCGGTAAAAGTCAGTGCAAGTCCCTTTTGCTGATTGGATAAAGCTGTCACCGGCCCGCCTTTGGCTTTGGCCCGCCCGTGGCCCAGTCAAGTAATTCCACCATATGCACAACCGGTATGTCAGTGCCGGTCTGCAACTGGGTGATACAGCCAATATTACCGGTTGCTATAAATTGTGGATCAGTTTCTGCGATATTGTCCAGCTTGCGGGCTTTTAACTGATCTGCAATTTCACTCTGGAAGATATTATAGACCCCGGCTGAACCACAACAAAGATGCGATTCACCCGGTTCCCTGACTACAAATCCGGCACGCCGCAACAAATCAACCGGTTGAGTCTTGATTTTCTGACCATGCTGCATCGAACAGGGTGCATGATAGGTAATATGTGCGTCTTTGACTCTTGCCTTTATGGAAAAGTCCAGAGAACACAAATATTCACTTATATCCAGGGTCAGTTGTGATACTTTCTGCGCCCGTTCACGCCATATATTATCGAGTCGCAACATATGACCATAATCCTTTACCGTAGTACCACATCCTGAAGCATTGATGATAATTGCATCCAGCCCTTCACCCTCAATTTCCTGCATAAAGGCTGCTATATTGGTTCTGGCTTTGGCCAGTGAATGATTTTCTCTTCCCAGATGATGCTCCAGCGACCCGCAACACACCTGTGCTCCTGGAATGATCACTTCCACTCCCAGCCGATTAAGCAGACGCACAGTTGCAGCATTGATTGACGGGCGCAGATTTTGCTGGGCACAGCCAACCAGCAATCCAACCCGGCCCTTTTTCTCACCAATTGCCGGATGCACACCGATCGACGGATTGGAGTTGGTCTTGTCAGGCCTGCCCTTGGCCAGCGCCAGCATCGCTCCCACCGGTTTCATCCCCGGCACGATGCCAGCTAGCCCGGCCAATGGAGCTGCCAGCCGTGACAGGACCATTACCGGGCCAAATCTTTTCGGATACGGAATGATTACTGACAAGCTGGCCCGCAACAAACGCTCAAACAGGGGGCGCTTGCCAGTCTCTTCAACAAAGGCGCGTGCCTCATCTACCAGGTGCATATAATCCACTCCCGACGGACAGGTGGTCATGCAGGACAGGCAGGAAAGACAGCGATCAAGATGCAGGGTTACTTCTGCATTTGCCGGTTTGCCGGATTCAAACATTTCCCTGATCAGATATATGCGGCCTCTGGGTGAATCAAGTTCATCACCCTTGAGTACATAGGTTGGACAGGTAGCCGTACAAAAGCCGCAATGCACACATTTGCGCAATATCTCATCAACCATCTGGATGCGCGGTAATTGGCGCTGCTCATCGGTAAATCTGGTTTCCATTACATCCGGCCCGGGTTTAGAATATTATCTGGATCAAAAGACTGCTTCAATCGCTTTGACAAATCTGCAAGAACTTTTGGCTGTGGCTGAAACACTTGTGTGTTCTTGCGCAATTGCGTGCTGGCCCGGATTAGTGTCGCATGCCCACCATAATGGCTGACAATCTGCCTGATATCATCAGCACAATCAGCTGGATGATTAACCACCTCCAGCCAGATCAGCCCGCCAGCCCAGTCAAGAAAAGCCTTTGCTTCAATCTTGTCCTCAATGGCCCTTAGCACTTCTGCACCACTGGCAGGGGGAACACAAATGCGCCAGACAGGGGTTTTTTCATCCCGGCTCAAATGCCTGACATCGCGAATATCAGCCCAGATATCAGCACTGGTTTGTTCTTCAGTTCTTATGTCACCAAATTTTTTCAGCAGATTTTTCATCATTTCAACTCTGGCCCGCACTGAACTTTCAAACCCTTCCAGCCGCAACATGGTTGCCGAGCCGGGAATATGGGCCGCAGATGAAACATCACAGGATGATCGCATTGCCAGACTCATCACCCTTACTGCCTGATCATTATCCAGCTCATCAAGGCACAATGTCACTTCCATCTCGGGCTTTGGCAGTATTTTTAACGTCACCTTGCTCATTACCGCCAAAGTGCCCCATGACCCGGTAAGCACCTTTGACAGATCATAGCCGGTAACATTCTTCATTACCCGGCCACCGGTCTTGAATTTTTCAGCCCGGCCCGATACCGCATGCACACCAAGCACAAAGTCACGCACCCCACCTGCTTTCAGTCGCCGTGGTCCCGACAGACCACTTGCCACCATACCACCAATGGTTCCTGTATGATCACAGCCCAGTAAATGGGAAAAGTCCGGTGGTTCAAAAGCAAATTGCTGACCACTGCCTGCCAGCAGCTTGTCAATCTCCTTTCGCCTGCATCCGGCACCAAGCGAAATCACCAGCTCTTCCGGCTCATACAGTTCCACATTATCGAAAAGAGACAAATCGACCAGAGCGGCATCTACAATCAGATTGCCAATATTGCGCTTTGTACCAGTACCGATCAGTTCCAGCCTGTCAGTCTGTTTGATAATATCAATTATCTGTTCGCTGTTTTCCGGTTTCAAAATATTGCTCATTTTCTAAAACCTTGGAATATCGGGGAACGGGATATCACCACCGCTAATGTGAATACGACCCAGCTCGGCGCAGCGATATAATTGCGGGAATACCTTGCCGGGATTTAACAGGCTTGCCGGATCAAAAGCGCATTTGACCCGTTGTTGCTGTATCAGATCAATCTCGTTGAACATTTCCGGCATCAGGTCGCGTTTTTCCACCCCGACCCCATGCTCGCCGGTAAGCACTCCGCCCACCTCAACACACAAGCGAAGAATATCGGCCCCGAATTTTTCGGTTTTTGCAAGCTCACCCGGTTTATTGGCATCATAAAGGATAAGCGGGTGCATATTGCCATCACCAGCATGAAATACATTGGCCACCGCCAGACCATAATCAGCAGACATTTCAGAAATCCGCCCCAACACTTCAGCCAGCCTGTTGCGCGGAATAGTTCCATCCATACAATAATAATCAGGCGAGATCCTGCCAATTGCCGGAAATGCCGCCTTGCGCCCGGCCCAGAATTTTGCCCGCTCCTCATCACTGGTTGAGGCGCGTATCGATACTGCCCCATTATCTTCAGCGATCCCTGCGACTCTTTCAATCAGATAATCAACTTCTGCTTCCGGCCCATCCAGTTCAACAATCAACAACGCATCCACATCAAGCGGATAACCGGCCTGGACAAAATCCTCTGCCGCCTTGATCGCCAGCCGGTCCATCATCTCCATGCCCGCAGCAATAATTCCTTGCGAAATAACATCGGCAACACATTGCCCGGCAGCCTCGCCTGACTGAAACCCGATCAGTAAAGCACGGGCTGTTTCAGGCTTTTTCAATATCCTGACTGTTACCTCGGTTACCACCCCCAAAAGGCCTTCAGATCCGGTAATCAATCCCAGAAAATCATACCCACTGGCATCCATATGCTTGCCACCAATGCGTATCACATCACCATTGATAAGCACCATTTCCAGCCCCAAAAGATTATTGGTGGTCAGACCATATTTTAGGCAATGCACCCCACCGGCATTTTCCGCCACATTCCCGCCAATCGAACAGGCAATCTGCGAAGATGGATCAGGGGCATAGTAAAACCCTTCAGCCTCCACTGCCTGAGATATTGCCAGATTGGTTACACCAGGCTGTACGGTAACACAGCGATTATCATAATCAATTTCCAGCACCTTGCTGAACTTGCCCATCCCCAGCAATACACCATCTGCAAGCGGCAGTGCCCCTCCAGACAGGGAAGTGCCTGCCCCGCGTGGTACAACCCTTATATTTTGCTGATCACAATAGGCTAAAACCCTTGATACCTGCTCAACCGTTTCAGGCAGAACCACCACCAAAGGTGGCTGTCTATAGGCAGTCAGCCCGTCTGATTCATATACCTGCATACCGGTTGCAGATGAAATAACCGCTTCCCCGGGGCAAATCTGCTTAAGCTGTTGAATTATCTGCAAACGCTGAGATAGTGTTGTTTTGTCAGTTTCAGGCATCACTGGAGTGGTCATGAGCTTGTTCTTTTGCAGTTTTTGGTCACTAATTGGTCACTAAATTGTCGCAGTTCACGGTTTGGCCATAAATTTCTGTATATACCCTGTTTGGCCACAGTCATAGACTGTGATATGAAACTTGAGTTTGATCAAACCCTTTTTGGGCAGAATCTCCAAAGAGATCTAGGAAGAAGGATACCTAACATGAAAATGAAACTGGCAATTGCCGCTCTGCTTGTAGCTGTTGTTCCAACCATGGCTTATGCCGATGGCGATGCTGTTAAAGGCAAAAAGGTTTTCAAGAAATGCAAAGCCTGCCATACAGCCACCAAGGAAAAGAACAAGGTTGGACCACATCTGGTCGGCATTATTGGCCGGGCAGCCGGATCCGTTGAAAAGTTCAAATATTCCAAAGCCATGAAAGCCAAAGCTGGTGAAATCGGCAATTGGGATGAAGCCAAGATCAAGGAATATATCACAAACCCGAAAAAATTTCTGGGTGGCAAGTCCAAAATGACTTTCAAGCTGAAAAAAGAAGGCCAGCGCGATGACGTGGTTGCCTATCTTAAATCACTGGCAAAATAAGCCATAAAAAGATTGTTTTATTTAATTCGGTGACAGGTTTTCCTGTCACCGTTTTTTATTGGCTTTATCAGGGAAAAAGTGGCAAACAGATAAGAAAAACGGAGACGCATCATGGCTCAAATCCTTGAAATCAACGATCTTAAAAATCTGGCTCGCCGCCGCACCCCTAAAATGTTTTTCGATTATGCCGATTCAGGCTCTTGGACCGAGGGCACCTACCGGTCCAATGAAGCAGATTTTGCCAAAATCAAATTGCGCCAGCGCGTTGCCGTAGACATGACCAACCGCACCCTTGCCAGCAAGATGATTGGTCAGGATGTGTCAATGCCGGTAGCACTGGCACCGGTCGGTCTGGTAGGTATGCAGCGCGGTGATGGTGAAATTCATGCAGCTCAGGCCGCAGAAGAATTCGGCGTACCCTTTGTACTTTCCACCATGTCGGTATGTTCAATTGAAGATATTGCCAAATTCACTAAAAAACCCTTCTGGTTTCAGCTTTATGTCATGCGCGACAAGGAATTTGCCGGCAAACTGATCGACCGGGCAAAAGCAGCTGGCTGTTCGGCCCTGATGCTGACCCTTGACCTGCAAATTCTCGGCCAGCGCCACAAGGATTTGCGCAACGGTCTGTCAACCCCGCCCAAAACCATCCCCAAACATTTATGGCAAATGGCAACCCGGCCCTTATGGTGTTACCACATGGCCATGACCCCGCGCCGAACCTTCCGTAATATTGTCGGTCACGCCAAGGGTGTAGGTGACCTTCGCTCATTATCTGCCTGGACAGCTGAACAGTTTGACCCGCGCCTGTCATGGGATGATGTTGCCTGGATCAAGGATCGCTGGGGTGGCCAGCTTATCCTGAAAGGTTTCATGGATGGTGATGACGCTGAAAAAGCCATCAGCTCAGGCGCTGATGCCATAATCGTATCCAACCATGGTGGCCGCCAGCTTGACGGTGCCCCATCATCAATCAGTGTACTGGGTGAAATCATCGACCGGGTAGGCGACAGGATTGAGGTACATATGGATGGCGGTATCCGCTCCGGTCAGGATGTTCTTAAAGCGATCTCCATTGGTGCCAAGGGTGTCTATATTGGCAGGCCATATGTTTATGGTGTAGCAGCCATGGGCAAAAAGGGCGTTGAAAAAGCCCTTGAGATCATCCGCAATGAACTTGATATCACCATGGCTCTTTGCGGTGAGCGCGACATCAACAATCTCGATCGCTCCAATCTTTACCGGTACACTCCATGAAACTGCTGCGTTATGGACCCAAAGGCCAGGAAAAACCCGGCATACTGGATGGCGATGGCATAATTCGTGATCTGTCAGCGGTAATTGATGATTTCACCCCGACGACTGTAATACCGGAAAACCTTGACCGCCTAAGCCGGCTTAATCTGCAACAATTACCGGCAGTATCTGGCAAGCCAAGGCTGGGCACCCCGGTAACCGGTATGCAAAAATTCATTGCAGTTGGCCTCAACTACACAGATCATGCGTCTGAACTGAACATGGAACTTCCCGGTGAGCCGGTATTGTTTACCAAACATCTCAATTGCCTTAATGGCCCTGATGACAATATTGAACTGCCCGAAGGTTCTGTTAAATCTGACTGGGAAGTGGAGTTGGGCTTTATAATTGGCACCAGGGCCAAAAACATATCTGAATCTGACAGCCTGTCTCACATAGCTGGATACACCATCGTCAATGATGTCTCAGAACGTGCCTTCCAGCTTGAACATGGCGGTCAGTGGATGAAGGGTAAATCCTGCGATACATTCGGCCCGGTTGGACCATGGATGGTTACTACTGATGAAATTGGCGACCCGCAACAGCTGCAACTGTTTACCGAGGTTAATGGCCAGCTTGTACAAAACGGTACCACTGCCAATATGATCTTTCCCGTCAGTTTTCTGGTTGCCTATATTTCCCGCTTCATGACGCTGGAGCCGGGCGATATTGTCTGCACCGGCACCCCTGCCGGAGTTGGCGTTGGTCGCAAGCCGCAAATGTTCCTTAAACCTGGTGACCACATGCGGTTGGGCATCTCCGGGCTGGGTGAACAGAACCAGAGGGTTGTCGCGGCCTGATCATTAGGGTAAAAGCGCGCCATATTCACTTTTTTAGAAGAACAATATTTGATGGCCAAAAAGCAGAAAAAATTCCGGCCCAAAGCGCGGCTGCCCCGCGGCTTTGTTGATCGCATTGGCGATGACATACGGGCAACCGATGAGATGATCGGAAAAATCCGTGAAGTTTATGAACGCTATGGGTTTGATCCAATCGAAACCCCCATGTTTGAATATACCGACGCACTGGGCAAATTCCTGCCCGATAGCGACCGGCCCAATGAGGGTGTATTCTCACTGACCGATGATGATGATCAGTGGATGAGCCTGCGTTATGATCTGACCGCGCCTCTGGCCCGGCATGTGGCTGAAAGCTACCAGCATCTGAACCTGCCCTATCGCACCTATCGCGCCGGATATGTGTTCCGCAATGAAAAACCCGGACCAGGTCGTTTCCGCCAGTTCATGCAATTTGATGCCGATACGGTTGGTGCTCCAGGTGTACAGGCTGATGCTGAAATGTGCATGATGATGGCCGATACCATGGAAGCCCTTGGTATCAGGCGCGGCGACTATGTAATCCGGGTCAATAACCGCAAGGTTCTCGATGGGGTGCTGGAAGCAATTGGTCTGGCCGGTGATAGCCATGCCGCACAGCGCCTGACAGTTTTGCGCGCCATCGACAAGCTGGACAAGTTCGGCATTGACGGGGTGAGTGAACTGCTTGGCAAGGGCCGCATGGATGAAAGCGGTGATTTCACCAAGGGGGCCGGGTTGGATACAGACGGGGTGGCACGGGTAATCGGTTATATATCGGGCAGTGAAAAACTGGCCAATGATGGCCAGCGTGAACTCGATACCATGGCAGCAATTTTCAAGGCCTGCGAATATGGTGATGAGCGCATTAAGATCGACCCCTCATGCGTGCGCGGACTTGAATATTATACCGGTCCGGTATTTGAAGCTGAATTACTGTTTGATGTCACCAATGAAAAGGGCCAGACGGTTCAATTTGGTTCTGTCGGTGGCGGCGGACGCTATGACGGGCTGGTGCAGCGGTTTATGGGCCAGCCGGTCCCGGCAACCGGGTTTTCCATCGGTGTATCACGATTAATGACCGCACTTAAAAACCTTGGCAAGCTTGAAAGTGGCAGGCTGCTGGCACCGGTGGTGGTTTGTGTGATGGACCGCGATGTGGAAAGCCTCGGGCGTTACCAGAATATGGTGCAGCAATTGCGCAATGCCGGTATCCGGGCTGAAATGTTTCAGGGCAACCCGAAAAACTTCGGCAAGCAACTGCAATATGCCGATCGCCGCAATTGCCCTGTTGCAATTATTCAGGGCGCAGATGAACGCCAGGCCGGTGAAGTACAGATCAAGGACTTGTTTGAAGGCAAACAAATATCTGAAAATATTACCAGCCGCCAGGAATGGACCGAAACCCGCGCTGCACAAATCTCGGTTCCAGAAGCTGATCTGGTTAGCGAAGTTAAAAAAGTATTGTCGCGATACGAAAATGGTGAAAGTTGATTGCCTGATGAATGCAAGTTTTAACTTTGGCTATTGTGACAGGCAGTATGAAAGCCATGTGATCATATCGGGAGCTATTATCAATGCCCGGTAAATCATCAACCCAGCGCAGTGCTCTCAAGGCCCTTAATGAAAAACTTCTTAAAGGGTTTGAAGCTGCCGGTTTTGATCATATTTCGCCTCAGATAATCCAGCCGGCTGATGTGTTTCTGGAACGCGCCGGGGAGGACATACGCTCGCGCACCTTTGTCTTTACTGATCCTGACGGGGCTGAATTATGCCTGCGTCCTGACCTGACTGTGCCAACCTGCCGCTATCATCTCAATAATGCCGCAAGCCCGGCGACGGCAGCTCGTTATTGCTATTGCGGCCCGGCATTTCGCCATCAATCCGGCAGCAGCCCGGCACCGCGTGAATTTGAACAGGCAGGACTTGAGATTTTCGGTGCCACTGACCCACAAGAATCTGAAGCCGAAATATTCAACCTGACCATTGCAGCAATGGAGCAGGCAGGGCTTGATGATTATACTGTCAGGCTTGGTGATCTGGGGTTGTTTCATGCCTTGCTCAATTCAATTGATATGCCACAGCGCTGGCGCCAGAGGCTGGCCGGTGATTTCTGGCGACCGCAGGCTTTCCACCAGTTGCTGTCACGAATAACCGGACAGGAACCATGGGCTGAAACCTCGATTTCCCCATTGCTGGCCACTATAACACCTGACACTGTATTGGCAGCCACCGAGGCTGAACTGGACCGGCGTGGTCTGGTGTTGGTGCCGGGTCGCAGTGTTGATGATATTGCTGCAAGGCTTGCAGACAAGGTTGCTGATCGAAACGCGCCGCCACTTGATATTTCCACAGCCAACCTTATTGATGATTATCTTTCCACTTCAGGCGGTCTTGAAAAAGTCCATTCATCACTTGAACAATTAGCCGCCCGTACCAGCAAGCAGTTTTCCATAGCACTGACCAGACTGAAACAGCGTTGTGAATTATTTGATCTGGCAAGGTTGAATAATGCCAGTGCGGTTTTTTCCGGTGAGTTTGGCCGAACGCTTGAATATTATACCGGCTTTGTTTTCCAGATCGAGGCCAAGGACAAATCTGGCAACAATATAGTTGTTGCAGGTGGCGGGCGCTATGACAACATGATCTCTGATATCGGCAATTGCGAACAGGTTCCAGCGGTTGGTTGCGCTATCTATACTGAAAGATTGCTGGCTTTAACGAAGGAAAGGCAATGAGTAAAACCCTGATTATTGCTGTACCGTCCAAAGGCCGGTTGATGGAAAAGACCCTTAAGGCATTTGCCAAGGCTGGCTATGAAATTTCCCGCACCGGTTCAGATCGCGGTTACCGTGGCCAGATTGCCAATATGGAAAATGCGGAAATTGCTTTTCTTTCTGCAAGCGAAATTGCCCGCAACCTTATGGATGGAAAAATTCATATCGGTGTGACCGGTGAAGATCTGCTGCGCGAAACCATTCCTGATACTGATCGCTTTGTTGATATGCAGATCAGGCTGGGTTTTGGCCATGCCGATGTGGTTGTGGCCCTGCCTGAATGCTGGCTGGACGTTGCCAGCATGTCTGATCTTGATGAAGTATGCGAAGAGTTCTACCGTCACCATAACAAGCGGTTGCGGGTGGCAACCAAATATTTGCGCATAACCCGTCAGTTCTTTGCCGCAAAAGGAGTTGCCGGTTACCGGATAATTGAAAGTCCGGGAGCCACCGAAGGGGCACCGGCAGCTGGAACCGCGCAGGTTATAGTTGACATCACCTCCACCGGTTCAACCCTGAAAGCCAATCATCTGAAAATTCTTGATGATGGCATTATTCTTAAATCAGAAGCTGTCCTTGGCGTTGCACAAACCGCCAACGCCGATCCACGCGTGCAGGCCCTCAAACAGGCATTTGCCGATCAGTGTTGAAATCACCATGCGCATAAGGTTCTATGTCGCGTACCCCTTGTGGCGCCAGCGGATCAACCCGGAATGATACCATCTTCACCCGGCGATGACCTTTCTGGATACCGGTCTTTTTTATACCCATAGCCAGCGCACTTTTCAACCATGCAGATGGTCCATCTATCGAATTTGAAAGCGAACCGATACCAAAGTGCCGGTTAAGGTAACCATTGGCAAAATTAACTCCGTAGCGCTTCATGCTTTCCAGCGTATAATGTTCAGTTGATAGCGACACGTTCAGCACATCATGATTTTGCACCCGGTGCGGTACATTTTGCGGCCATGTCAAAACCTGCCCCGGCTCCAGATCAACCGTTTGGGCATAATCATCAAAATCTTCACCAAAAGGAATATCGACCTCATCAAATTCATTCAGATAAATTCCTTCAAGCATGTCTCTTGCCAGAAATTTTTCTTCCATCGGATATACATAAACCTTCTTTATCCCGCGCAACTGCCACAACACGGTAACCGGGATATCAGCATGATATATCGATTGCACCATTGGCGATGAAATAATAAACCCGATTTGCGGGTGCCGGATTTTCAATCCCGGTATTGCCGCTTCAAAACCATCGTAAATTTCTTCCAGCAGTTTTTGATATTCAGGAATTACATGATTGAGGTCGCGCAGATTAAGCCAGACCCTGCCAGTTTTGACCGCCTCTATAACATCTTTTCCCTTAACCCCCATGACATCACCGGTTCGCCATGAGGCATTGTCATCCTTTGCATGTCCCATTGTGACAACATCGATCATATCATCTGGTGTAGCATCGATAAGATCAGCCAAACCTGTATCTGAAACGTCAATACGTTCTGCAAGCGTATGTTTTCGATAGAATATCTGTTTTTCAAACAGTTGGCGATCAGTGTCTTTCCAGTCAGGAATGATTTTATGGATCATCTGTAAACTCTCCTTGATACCTTTTAAGGAGAAACAGAAGCAAAAGGCATGCCACAAAAAAGGGCCGTTGCGAAAACTGCAACGACCCTTCAAACCTGATTTGGCTGGCTGGCCTAGAAGCCCATGCCACCCATGCCGCCCATGTCACCACCAGGCATTGCCGGAGCAGCGGCTTCTTTTTGCGGAACTTCAGCAACCATGGCTTCAGTTGTAATCAGCAGACCGGAAACCGATGCTGCATCCTGAAGTGCAATACGAACCACTTTGGTCGGGTCCATAATGCCCATGGCAACCATGTCACCATATTCTTCATCCTGGGCATTGAAACCAAAATTGCCTTCATTTTCCACGACCTTGCCACAAACGATAGAACCTTCAACACCGGAGTTTTCAGCAATCTGGCGCAGTGGAGCTTCAAGCGCTTTGGAAACGATGTTAATACCTGCCTGAATGTCAGAATTATCATTCGACAGGGCATCAACAGCCTTTTTGGCACGAACCAGTGCAACACCACCACCAGGCACAATGCCTTCTTCAACAGCAGCGCGAGTAGCATTCAGTGCGTCATCAACGCGGTCCTTGCGTTCCTTGACTTCGATTTCAGTAGCACCACCGACACGCAGAACAGCAACACCGCCAGCCAGCTTGGCCAGACGTTCCTGCAGTTTTTCACGGTCGTAATCAGAAGTGGTATCTTCAATCTGGGCCTTGATCTGGTCGCAACGTGCCTTGATTTCATCTTTTTCACCAAGACCGTCAACAATGGTTGTGTTTTCTTTTTCAACCGAAACCCGCTTGGCAGAACCCAGCATGTCGAGGGTAACATTTTCCATCTTGATGCCGAGATCTTCAGAAATAACCTGAGCCTTGGTCAAAATGGCAATGTCTTCCAGCATGGCCTTGCGACGATCGCCAAAACCTGGAGCTTTTACTGCACAGACCTTGAGGCCACCGCGCAGACGGTTGACAACCAGAGTAGCCAGAGCTTCGCCTTCAACATCTTCAGCAATGATGAACAATGGACGTGATGATTTAACCACAGCTTCCAGAATCGGCAACATTGCCTGCAAGTTCGAAAGTTTCTTTTCAACCAGCAGAATATATGGATCTTCCATTTCTGCGGTCATTTTTTCTGAATTGGTTACAAAGTAAGGTGACAGGTAACCACGGTCAAACTGCATGCCTTCAACCACATCAAGTTCACTTTCAGCAGTTTTGGCTTCTTCAACAGTGATAACGCCTTCATTGCCAACTTTCTGCATGGCTTCGGCAATGTCTTTGCCGATCTGGGCTTCACCATTGGCTGAAATTGTACCGACCTGTGCAACTTCTTCAGAAGAGCTGATCATCTTGGAACGGGATTTGAGATCTTCAATTGCAGCAGCAGCAGCAATATCAATACCGCGTTTCAGATCCATCGGGTTCATGCCGGCAGCAACTGATTTGGTGCCTTCGCGAACAATTGCCTGAGCCAGAACTGTAGCAGTTGTGGTGCCGTCACCGGCCAGATCGTTGGTTTTGGAAGCAACTTCGCGCACCATCTGGGCGCCCATATTCTGAAACTTGTCTTCCAGTTCGATTTCCTTGGCAACAGTAACACCGTCCTTGGTGGTGCGTGGTGCGCCAAATGATTTATCCAAGATTACATTGCGACCCTTGGGACCAAGTGTAACCTTTACCGCATTGGCGAGAATATCAACGCCCTGCAACACGCTCTCGCGAGCATCGCGGCCAAATTTAACTTCTTTTGCAGCCATGTTAAAAACCTCTTTTAATAGCTATATTTGTACATGAATTGTGTTGGGAATTTCCTTTGGAAAAGGACTATTCCAGAACACCCATGATGTCAGATTCCTTCATGATCAACAGGTCTTCACCATTGATCTTGACTTCAGTTCCGGACCATTTGCCAAACAGGATTTTATCGCCTGCTGCTACATCCATGGCCACGATTTCATTATTTTCACCGCGGGCACCTGGGCCAACAGAAACAACTTCACCCTGGCTTGGTTTTTCCTGGGCAGTATCTGGAATGATGATACCACCAGCGGTTTTTGTGTCTTCTTCAAGCCGACGTACAACAACGCGGTCATGCAAAGGACGGAATTTCATATGATTTCTCCTTGATTTACTCATATAGCGGGATTTATCCGAAATCCTGCCTGCTCCCACTATTAGCACTCTCAATCATCGAGTGCTAACAACTTGTCGCATCACTTAGTTACTCAATCCGATCTCGTCAAGGGTGCCAAGCAGATTCAGGTTAATTAGAAACGGGTTTTTTGCTTTTCTTGTGCCCGGAGTTCTTTGCGCAGCCGGATTCACGTATAAACCGGTCTTCAGGTTTTTCTGTAAACAGCTTTTTTGACAGGGTGATCTTGAAATCATTGTCATTCGCCTGTGGCTTTATCACCTCAGTCTTGTTGGCGCCGGCAAAGGCTACAGATTGCCCTGCTGTAAAAACAAGTGCGGCTACTGCAATATGCCATTTGAAGTAATGAATTTGTCTGTGCATAGGCGTGTATTATCACGCCAACTCGTTTTTAGCCAGCTTATTGTCTAATATGGCAGCAAGGCTCGTGATTCGTAAAGATTGTACAATGCACCACTTACCAGACAAAACCGCCTATATTTTTGCCGCTCTTTGTGGTGGAGCCCTTATCGCCGGGATCGCTGGTTTCATAATAGATACCAGCGCCACCAGCGCCTTGATAGCTGCCGTGATCATGCTGGTTATAGCCCAACTGATACTGTTCTTCTCCAACAGCAAAACATCTTTGACAGATGATAAAATCCTGTCAGCAATTGAAGAGCTGCAACTCCAGATATCTGCCATGCAAACCAGAATGTCAGAAAATGCCGGTTTGATTAGCCAGGCATCAAGGCCGCAACTGCCATCTGACAACCCCGTTGCAATCAGACCGGAAACACCGGACATCGAGTTGCTTGACCGGCAAAAACTGTTCACCTATCTCGAACCGGTTATAGATGTAAAAACCGGCAAGACTGCCGCCTACCGGGCGCAACTGGCATTTGCCCGAACCCCGGACAATCATGTTTTGCTGCATCATATGAGCCAACAGATAGATCAGCAGGGGATTTATGGCGACCTTGATATGAGGTTGCTGGAATCACTGGTTGATGTAATCAATCGCCTGGCTAGCCGAAACCGGCATATTCCAATTTTTTGCCAGATATCCAGACATTCATTTGCTTCAACAGAATTTTTACAGGAACTGACCAGATTTCTGCATGATCAGCCGAAAGTTGCCAGATCACTTGTGATCGAGATTGCCCAGAGCGAACTGGCGCAACTTGATGATGAGGCCATGGCAGGACTTGCATATCTGGCCCGAATTGGCGCGGTGTTCTGCCTTGGCGGGGCTGGTCTTGAAAGCCCTGACCTTGCCAGCCTGGCTTCGCTTGGTTTCAAATATCTTGATCTGGATATGGACAACAACACCAAAACCTATTCAGTCAGCGCCTTTGTTACCGGCGGCAGGGCATTTGCTATGCGCAATGATGCCAAGCAACATGATATTGCAATCATTGGTTCCAGCCTGACCCGCAAAAGTCAGCATGATGCCTTCAGACAATTTATGGATTTTGCCAGAGGTCCGGTTTATTCACCACCCCGACTGGTCAAGACCGACAAGCAGCAATCAGCTTCTTTTTCTAGGGCTGCTTGACGTATCCGGTCAAGTGTTCTAGTCCGTGATCCTGTTTCCTCACCTGGACATGATCAATGAAAACACCACTGGCAACCAATGGCCGCGAATTGTCGCCAAACTATAAAATCTGGTTCTGCGATATATGGGGAGTTGTGCATGATGGCCGCAATGCCTATCAGCCAACCTGTGACGCCCTGATAAAACATCGCAATTCTGGCGGGATCGTAATTTTTATCACCAATTCACCACGACCGACCCACGCCATATTGCCGCAATTGCGTACAGTCGGGGTTGATCCCCAGTGCTATGATGCAATTGTAACTTCAGGCGATGTTACCCGTAAATTGCTGATGCAGTTCAAAGGCAAAAAACTGTTCCATATCGGACCACAAAGAGACAAACCGCTGATTGAAGGTCTGCCTCTGGAAATTGTTGATGAACAACATGCCGATGCGGTTTTGTGCTCGGGTCTTTATAATGATCATGAAGAACAGCCTGAAGATTATGATGAGATGCTGGCAAGACTGTTTGCCAGAAACCTCAAAATGATCTGTGCCAACCCCGACAAGGTTGTCCAGTATGGTGACCAGTTATTGCCATGCGGCGGTGCATTGGCTGAACGCTATGAAAATCTTGGTGGTGAAGTGGAAATGGCCGGCAAGCCTTTTGCCCCCATCTATGATATCTGCATGCAAAAAGCCAAAGAAGTTGCGGGTCAAGATATTGACAAATCACAGGTCACAGTTCTGGGTGACGGCCTGGCCACTGATATAAAAGGTGCCCGCAATAATGATTTTGCCGCCGTCTTTGTCAATGGCGGTATTCACAGTGATGATGATCATGATGGCTCAGCCCAAAAAATTGCTGCAATTGCCGAAAAAGCAGTTAAGGGTGTCAAGATAGTCGGCGCAATGACAAGGTTTGAATGGTGATCAATATGAGCGGGCAGACTGGATATTTTCTGGAAGATTTGAGCATCGGCATGTCTGCCAGTATGGAAAAGCAGCTGGGAGAAGCCGAAATCACCCAATTTGCAGCTATCACCGGTGATGTAAATCCGGTGCATATGGATGAAGAATATGCCAGCGGCACCATGTTCAAGACCCGTATTGCCCATGGCATGCTGACAGCCAGTCTGATCTCTGGCATTTTAGGGGTTAAACTGCCCGGTCCCGGCTGCATTTATCTGTCACAGGATGTCCGGTTTCGCGCACCGGTACATATTGATGATATTGTGGTTACAACAGCAACAGTCACCAGAATCAATGAGGCCCGCAAACAGGTAACACTTGCCTGTAAATGCAAGGTTGCAGACACAGTAGTACTCACCGGCAATGCGCTGGTAATGGTGCCATCAAGACTTAAAGGATAACTGCCTTGTTCAATATCAAGCATAGCCAGACCGTTCCCAACGGTTGCAAGGGAGCTGCCATTGCCATTGGCAATTTTGATGGCATGCACCTTGGACATCAGGCGCTGATAGAAAAGGCAGAACAATATGCAAGGGCCAATAATTGTATATCGGGTATTGTGACTTTTGAACCTCACCCGAAACTGCTGTTTCGACCTGATGAACCAATGTTTCGTTTATCCCCGCCGCGCTGGAAAGCCAGACTGGCAAAAGCCCTTGGGGTGCAATATCTTGATGCAATCAATTTTGATATGTCACTGGCCGGACTGGAACCAGAAGAATTTGTGAAACAGATACTGGTGGAAAGGCTGGCCGTATCGCATGTGGTTACCGGATATGATTTTCACTTTGGCAAGGGCCGCAAAGGCTCCCCTGATACCATGCGGACACTGGGTAAAAAATACGGCTTTGGTGTTACCATAGTTGATCAGGTAACAGATATTGATGGTGTTGCACCATATTCATCAAGTTATATAAGGACTGCCCTCAGGCGTGGTCATGTTGCCCATGCAGCTCACCAGCTTGGATATTGGTGGTCAATAATGGGGACCGTGGTTGAAGGTGACAAGCGCGGACGAACCATCGGCTATCCAACCGCAAATATCCGTCTCGACAAGGGTTGTGAACCACATGAAGGCATATATGCGGTCAGGGTGCGCCATGCCGATCAGGATAAAAACCTGACATGGAAAGGTGCAGCCTATATTGGCTACCGGCCAACCTTTGAGACCAAAAGACTGTTTCTGGAAGTATTTTTGTTTGACTTTGATGGTGATCTTTATGGGCAAGAGCTGATCGTTGAATTTATTGATTTCATCCGGCCCGACAAGAAGTTTGACCAGCTGGATGATCTTCTGGCCCAGATGAAAATTGACTGTGATACGATCAGGGATCGGCTCGATATTATCTCTGGAGCCGATCCCATGCTTGATTTCAAGCTTGGCCAACTTCAGTCAGCCAACAGGCTTTAGAGCGAGATGTGTTCACATATCGCTCTAACCGGTTATTCCGGTTCCTTTATCATGGTGATGGCACCGCATGGGCATTCAGCCGCGCACAGGCCGCAACCCTTGCAAAAATCATAATTAAACTCAAATCCCTTGCCGGGACCAAGCTTGATCACTGAATTATCAGGGCACATTCCATAACAATTGTCACACTCGAAACAATTGCCACATGACAGGCAGCGGCGGGCTTCAAACAGCGCATTATCCTCATCCAGCCCCTTGACGACTTCAGTGAATGTGCTTTGCCGTCTGGCAATATCGAGAACAGGTTGCAGCTTTTTGGGTGCATCAGTGTAATACCACGGGTTAATATGTTTAAACCCGGCAATTTCATGGCGATCACCAGCCTGCCATTTTTCGCCTCGCATCCAGGCATCAATATTGCGGGCAGCCAGTTTGCCATGACCGGTCGCAGTGGTCACTGTGCGATCTGCCGGCACCATGTCACCACCGGCAAACACACCGGGAAAACCAGTCATCATGGATTCATCAACTTTGACGACACCATTGCGTTCAACCTCGACACCATCAAGTTTTTCAAGAAATGAACTGTCAGTGGTCTGCCCAAGGGCCAGAATCAGCGTATCAGCCTCAATGGTTTCAAATTCGCCAGTTGGTTCCGGCCAGCCTTCATCATTGAGTCGCATTTTCTCAATCTTGTAGCTGGTATCATCGATCTCCTTGATAGTGCTTAACCAGCGTACCATTATGCCTTCATCCACTGCCTCATGCATTTCAAAATCATGGGCAGGCATCTGCTCCTGATTACGCCGATAGACAATCATGGTTTCACTGGCACCAAGCCGTTTGGCAGTCCGCGCAGTATCAAATGCGGTATTGCCACCACCATAAACAATGACCCGTCGGCCAAGCAAAGGCGGTGTATCACCGGTTTCAACATTCTGCAGAACGCTTACCGCATCCAGAATAGTGCCGGCATCACGTGCCGGAATATCTGTACGGCGGGCAACATGCGCACCAATTGCCACAAACACCGCATCAAAACCTTCATCCATCAAAGCTGGAATATCATCAATCTTGCTGTTGAGTTTTATCTCAACACCAAGGTCACATATACGGCTGATCTCTTCATCCAGAACTTCACGTGGCAGGCGATATTTGGGGATACCAAAACGCATCATGCCACCGGCCATGGGACCGGCTTCAAAAATCACCACTTGATGTCCCATCAGCCGCAAATGCCATGCAGCTGAAAGACCACTTGGCCCGGCACCAATAATGGCTACCTTTTTGCCGCTGTCTTTTCCAGCTTCTACTTTCCAGCCATGTTTCAGCGCCTGATCGCCCAGAAAGCGTTCTACAGCATGAATGGAAACGGCTGAATCTATCTGCTGGCGATTGCAGGCATTCTCGCATGGATGATAACAAACCCGTCCATGCACCCCTGGCATCGGATTATCACGCACCAATATGCGCCAGGCATTTTCATATTTGCCTTCTTCGGCTTCATGCAGCCAGCCTTGAATATTTTCACCTGCCGGGCATGCGTCATTGCAAGGTGGAAGCCGGTCAATATATACCGGCCTTTCAGTTCGCCAGGAACCGGTATGATTGGAATAGCTGGATTCAATATCCAGAGTAATGGCAAATGGTTTATCCATTATTGGTAACCTCCATTTCGCGCACAAGATTAAACCGCGATATATTACGATCAGCCATAGCCTGTATGGTTTCCAGCGCTAACGGGTCTTTCAATATATGCGCAAAGCGTCTTTGCAGTTTGAGATACTCATCGACCGGTTGCTGCTTGCGTATTGGTGTCGTATCAACAATCTCACCATCTTCAGCTTCAAACAGCGGGAACAGTCCGGTTTCAATTGCCAGTCTTGCCAGCCTGATTGTATTGGAAGGCTTTGCCCCCCAGCCAAGCGGACAAGGTACATGAATATGCACATAACGGGCACCGGAAATCGACATGGCCTTTTCAACCTTGTCTTCAAGATCATGCAGATCGGCAACCGATGCTGTGGCTACATAGGGAATATTATGTGCCATGGCGATCAGGGCCGGATTTTTACCCTGATTATATGAATTGCCCGGATGTTCGCCAACCGGCGGTGTAGTTGCGGTTCTGGCACCTGGGGGCGTGCGGCTGGAGCGCTGCACACCTGTATTCATATAGGCTTCGTTATCATAACAGATATACAGCACATCATCATTGCGCTCAAACATGCCTGACAAGCAGCCAAACCCGATATCAACCGTACCGCCATCACCACCTTGGGCAATGACCCGGGTTTTGGTTTCACCTCTTGCCCTGAGCGCTGCTGCCACACCGGTTGCAACCGCTGGTGCATTGCCAAACAGGGAATGGATCCACGGTATCCGCCATGAACTTTCTGGATATGGTGTTGAAAACACTTCCAGACACCCGGTTGCATTTACCGCTATTAGTTTGTTGTTTACAGCATTCATCGCTGCGTCAATGGCAAACCGGGCACCCAGCGCTTCACCGCAACCCTGACAGGCACGATGGCCGCAGGTAAGTGAATTATTGCGTTCCTTGGTTGCCTGAACGGTACGTTTTTCTTCATCAAGCAGACGGTTGCCAACTGTAAAGGTGCCGGTCTGATAATATTTGACACGTTGTTGCATTAACTCATACCTTTCGAGGTGAATGACCGACAAGGCCGATTTCACGCAGAATATTTTCAGCTACAGGACCGGAGCGGCGCTGCTCTTTCATTCGAGCCAGTTCCCGGTCTATAACCTCGTGGTTCAAATCCAGGAACAATGGGTCTTCAATATCATCATCCATTGCCTGCCTGAATGCCTTGTCCAGAGATTTTGAAGGAATGGGGCGCCCGCCAAGCCCGGCGATTATCGTATAAACGGGAGTTGATGTGCCGCGCAGTGCCATTCTTACATTTGAGGCGACAATTCCGCCAAGCCCCAGCGCCACATCCTTTTCTACCACAATGACGCGGCGGGCACCTGACAATGCCTCGCGCAGCTCAGCCAGCGGGAACGGACGAAATGCGCCCAGCTTTACTGAACCGATAGAACACCGGTCTTCACGCAAAATATCAATAGTATCCTTTATGGTACCATTTATTGATCCAAGAGAAACCACCACAGTATCAGCATCAATGGTGTGATAGGGATCAACCATGGCTCCACTCTTGCGGCCAAACTGTTTTTCAAATTCACTTGCCAGTTGCGGTATTACTTCCAGTGCCTGCAATTGCTTGTGATGTGAAAGATAGCGAACTTCCGTGAAAGCTTCCGGTCCTACCATGGCACCCATTGTCAGTGGTTCATCCGGGTCAAGCATCTGTACCGGCTCGAATTTTGGAAGGAAGTTGTCAACCTGCTCCTGAGTTGGAATATCAACCCTTTCATAAGCATGAGTAAGGATAAATCCATCCATACAGACCATGACCGGGACCGATAATTGTTCAGCCAGCCGGAAGGCTATAATGTGCAAATCAACTGCTTCCTGATTGGTCTCGGCATGCAGCTGTATCCAGCCGGAATTGGCCATTGACATGGAATCAGAATGGTCATTCCAGATATTGATTGGTGCCCCGATTGCCCGATTGCCCAAAGTCATGACAATTGGCAGCCCCATGCCCGAAGCATTATAGACCGCTTCGGCCATGAACAGCAGGCCCTGCGATGAGGTAGCTGTATAAGCGCGCGCACCTGTGGCAGATGCACCGATCACACAGCTCATGGCAGCAAATTCACTTTCAACATTTATATATTGGCAATTGCCAAGCGCACCCTTTTTGACAATCTGCGAGAGATCCTCAACAATGTGAGTTTGCGGGGTAATCGGATAGGCACTGATTACTTCCGGGCGGCACAGCGCTATTGCTTCAGCCACTGCCTTTGAACCTTCAATCTGCTTTAGCATGGTAGTTCCTTATATTAATTAACCCGGATTGCATCATATGCGTGCGATGCCGCATCAGCATTCATCTCACCCACCTTGCCGGGAAATTTTTGCCTGACTGCACTTAACAGCGAATCAAGTTCAAGTCGTCTTGTGAGAGCGCAAAATGCTCCAAGCAGCGCCATATTGGGCATTGGTCTTCCGGTATATTTCAGAGCCCATTCAGAAGCCGCCACTGTGCAAACATGATGCGGCAGAAAATTATTTACATATTCATCAATGCCAAGCTGGTCATAGCGTTTTTTGGTATTGACGATCAGATAACCATATTTTGTATCCAGCCCCTGAAACAGATCCACCTGATGCAGCAAGGTGGTATCCTGAATGATCAGGCAATCAGGCATCATCACCGGTTCGCGCAATCTGATTTCCTTTTCATCAAGGCGACAGAATGCCATGACCGGAGCGCCCATTCTTTCAGAACCAAAACTGGGGAAAGCCTGAGCGTGCATCCCTTCCTCAAAACCGGCAACTGACAATACTTCTGCTGCCGATACGACCCCCTGGCCGCCGCGTCCGTGAATTCTTATCTGGAACATATACCTCATCCAAAAGAACAAATTAGAACAAGTTCTTTTTATTTTGCTTACAACGATAATTTTAGTTTCTTTACTATCTGCAATCCTTGACCTATGTCTAGTTCTCAATGCTTAGCCATGCAAAAACCTGCCAGCTGCTTCCACTGCCTGGTATGCTGTGGCAATTGCCAGTCCGGCTCCGCATCGCTGGCGCACCCAGTCCTGATGCGCCAGAATTGCTCCTGCCGCAAACAGTCGATCACTATAAGGTCTGCCATTAACGTCCAGTGGGCGCATATCAATATCAGTCTCAATTCCCGCCCGGTTTATCGCATGCCCGCGCCGGTCCATATAATCCAGCCGGTACCAGTCATTACGGGTTGGCGGCTGGCTTACATGCAGGTCAAGAAGGTTTTCATCCAGTCCATTTCGGCCTGCATTCAGTCCGCCTGAAAGGAAGCGACCCGTTGCCAGAATGACTGTTTCAGCTTCAACTTCCAGATCCTCAAGCGGCCCGGACAGGAACAGATGCACCTTTTGATCAGCAAAATCGACATGTTTGACTTTTAATTGTGGTTCAAGAACAAGACCCCTTGCTGGCAGGACACGTTCAAACATTTCACGCAATCTGATACCAGGAACTGCTGGTGGAATTGTTGGAATTTCAAAAATTTCAAGCCCGGTCAGCCTTTCCAGATCAGCATGAACTTCATCTGGCTCATGCATGCCAAGCATCGCAGGCAGGCCCACATATTTCTCGCCATTCACTGCCTGGATGATTTTTTCGGCAAGCTGTTGTCTGGTGTCAGCAACTTCAATCGCCCTTGCCATGGTTTCAGCATATGCCTGACCGCTCGGAAGCCCGGGAAAACTCATTTTATGAGTTGAAATCTGATCCCATTTACCGGCAAAATTTGCCTTGAACTCCAGGGCACTGAAACCGGCAAGCCCTTCAAAATCAATGATCAGTGTTTTCTCGTTCCGGCGCATTGCCTTAATGCCTGACAGCATGGTGGCTGGAACCGACAGGGTAGGCTTGATTAAACCGGCCGGGAGCAGGCCATGGAGGTTTTCACTACCTGGAACAGTATAGCCAATCCCCATTTTGCTCAAAACCGTTGTAAAGATTTCAAAGGCTGTGAGAATATCTTCATTGGCAAGGCGTGATAATGGGTGCTCCGGTTCGGTTCTGCGCAATTGCTCAAGCCCTGCCCATGGATCATCAATGATTCCAGCCTCAGATACCCCGAATAAATCCAGATAGCCGGTAGTATAGGCAATCGCACCAGTATGGCCCAGTTGCACTACCGGTATGGCCTTTTCCAGTGCAAAAATACTGGCAGCAAATCCGGCTATTCCAGCACCGATAACTGCCAGTCTGGTTTTTATATGTCTGTATCCCCGCTTCATGACGGCTCATCTTTCTTATTGACAAGATCAAGCCCGGTCATGCCGCAATGCAGGGTTTCAGCAAGCTCCATTTGCGGAATTTGCCGATCCCATAAAACCGGCCTTATTCCCTTAAAGCGCTCATTGACGAAATCACGCATCATCAACATGCCTTCATTATCTTCATAAACCCCGCGATCATAAAGATATGAAGTAACCCGCATCGAACAAAATGCGCCTTGACATGCCCCCTTGCCAATGCGGGATCGCAAGGCAATGGCCTTAAGGCTCATATGATCTTCTGCGCCTGGTGCCTGTAACAAGATTTCATCAACACTTGACTGCGGCACCATTTCACATTCGCACAGGATCAGGTCTGACGGATCTGCCTTTTTGCACCAGTTGCGGGCTGCAAGCCCCGGTTCACTCCAGTGCACAACACCACCAGATGGCAGAGGGACGGTTGCTGTCTGGCAGCCCTTGTCATTACCCAGTCTGGCCGCGACCAGATCACCGGTTTTTTCTGCCATAAGCCTGAAAGTTGTAAGCTTGCCGCCAGCAATGGTGACAAAATTGCCCAGACCCTGATCTTCATGGTCAAACAGCGAAAACCCCCTTGAGGCCTTGCGCCCGTCACTGGCCGAACCTGCTGATCTTATAAGTGGGCGCACCCCGCAAAATGCACGAATAAACCGCGATGAGCCAAGAACCGGCAACATGGCTTCACCTTCAGACAATATCCTGTCAACTTCATCAATGCTCGGATGTATATTGTCTGGATCATCAATGGTGAGCGATGATGTGCCAAGCAACGAAACCGTACCGCCTGGAACCAGAATATCACCATCACCTGGTGGTCGCAGCCGGTTGACAACCCCGCTGGTTATCCGGGTATTGGATACAATCAGCGTACCCTTGGAATAAACCAGACTGACATCATCGCAACCAGCCATTTGTGCAATATTCATTGCCCAGCAGCCTGCAGCATTTACAAATTGTTCAGCAGCAATCCGTATCGACTCGTTATTTCTTGTATCCAGCACATTGGCGTATTTAATCATCCCTTGCGCAACTTCAAATCCTGTCAGTTGCATATGGGGCATGAAAGAACTGCCATTCAGCTGCATGGAATGATTGACATTTTCAAGTGTTAGTCGAAACGGATCAACTGTTGCATCGGGAATTGCATAGGCTGCAAATACCTTGTCACTAAGTTGCGGTTCGCGGCTTTTTGCTTCTGCAATGCTCAGGCTTTCGCATTCTATCCCGGCTTTGGCACATGCCTCGGGGAAGTTTTCGGCAAATTCGGGATCATCACCATCAACAGCTACAAACATGCCGCCACAATCATCAATACATTGTGGTGCCAGACGTTTTAGCAAATCGCTTTCATGCCTGCATTCAGCTGCTGTTTCAGTATCAGAACTGGCATAGCGACCACCTGAATGCAGCAATCCGTGATTCCCGCCAGATGCCCCGGCATTAAGGTCCTGACGATCAATCAGCAGGCATTTGATACCTCGCAGAGCCAGATCACGCATGATTCCAGTACCGGTAACACCGGCACCGATTATCAGAACCTGGGTTTCAACAGTCCTGATCATTCATCACCTGTCCCGGCCAGATCAGGCCCCAGATATTTGCGTTCATTTGGCCCCAAAATGCCCAGCGATAAACAAATCAGGGTCCAGAAATGCACCACTTTGTAATCACCACCATAAAATTTGCCAATATCTTCCATCTGGGAATGGCAATTATGGCATGGAGTCAATACGTAATCTGCTTTCGTAGTGATAATCTGATCATATTTTCGCTTGCCATAGGCTCGTCGCTCACTGGTCATTCCCGCCTGCAGGAAACCACCGCCCCCACCACAGCAATAATTGGCAGATCGGCATGGCTGCATATCAATGAAATTGTCTTCACCCACCAGTATTTTGGCAACGAAACGCAGATCATCGGCCACCGGGTCACCGGAAGACTTGCGTATCAGCTGACACGGGTCCTGAACGGTAAATTTCAGATTATCACGATTCCAGTCTGAATTGACCGGCAATTTGCCTTGCCTGATCCATTGGGCATAATAGCTTATCAGATTGCCTGCTTCAAAATCAGCCTCAAGGCCAAACTTCTCGATACCCTTCCACATGGTGTAAAATGAATGACCGCATTCAGTATTGATCCAGGTCTTTGCCTTTAACTCATTTATTGCATCAACCCTGGTTTCAACCATTGACTTCCAGACATCATCATCACCTGTAAACATGCAGAAATTCTCAGCCGCCCAGCCCTTTGACGAATAAGTCCAGTCAGCACCGACATAATCAAAAATCTTCCACAATGGCCCAAGCTCTTCCGGCTCCACTGCCGGTTCGCGCGAATTCTGGTTGATGATAAACTGGGCATTCTTTTTATCGATTGGTATTTGCAATTTAGCAAAGCGCGAATCATCATCGCGAATTTCTTCAGCGGTTTCTTCGATGATTTCCAGAAAATCCTCAGTTCGCAATCCCATGGCGCTGGTACTGTCATCGCGCATCTGTGCCTGGCAGGAGCGAACAATTCCGGAAGGTTTCTTGTCCATCGGCCAGGTGGCCCGTGCAGCCCCCACCAGTACTGACGCATCAATTCCCATTGGACAGACATACATGCAGCGTTTGCACTGGGTACAGGTCCATATCCACGGGGTGGATGACAGTTCCTCATTCAGGCCAAGTGCAGCCATGCGGATAAAACGGCGCGGGTCCATGCCAAACAGCCCGGATGCCGGACAGCCTGAAGCACAAAGACCACAGGCAATACAAGCCTCGTAACTTGCACCTTGCGGCAGCAAATCCCTGGCCAATTCTCGAAAATCTGTAACCGCAACGGTCATAGTATAAATCTAGACACCACCGGTATGTATGAGTTCAAAATAACGCTTCTCCAGATCAGCCTTGTGTTCAAGTTCTTCCCTGGCAAGCGCTACAAACAAATCACGTATTGGACCTTCTGGAGTATTTTCGGCCAGATCACCATATTGCTTTGCCGCCGCATCTTCACGCTGCAGGGCATATTGCAAAATTGACTGATCATCAGGATCCTTGCCCAGTTTGGGCAATTTTATATAATTGGAAAATGCGCGATCTTCAGCCGGCATCTTGATCATGGTGGCAAGTTGACCTTCTGTATCAGGGTGATCACGCAATTGCTTGAAAAGCTGATAATGCCTGGTTTCTTCTTCAGCCAGTTCGCTAACCAGTTCGCGCAAAGGCTTTCCGACCTTGTCTATCATTCCAGAATAAAAAGCTTCGGCTGTTTTTTCAAATGACATTGCAGTATCAAGAATTTCTTCAAGGGTTTTCAAACCTTGCAACTTGTCATGAGCACTCTTGTGACCTTCTCCGTGTTTGCTCATATTTCCGGGCCTTTCATAGGTTTGTTTGCTGACACCAATTTGGCTGTCAGGCCTTGACCCTGCTTGCCATTCACAAGGAGCACTCAGGTCTGGCAACCAGATTAACGGCCAAGAAATCAAGTCCCTGACAAGGAAGTCAAACCTGCTTTGCTCCAGGCATTTACCCGGTACGGGACAGAATCTGGCCGATAGCAATCATTGCAAATTGCATACTAGCACTTTCAGTCAAATGAATGTCAAGCCGCATGGACATTGGTAGCCCGCATTCATGGCTGCCATGCAGGCAAGGCATTGATGCGTGTCAACTGCCAATCAGCCGGCAAAAGCCACAGATATTATCAATCTATCTGAATGATAGTGAGAATAATGTCATAAGGACTATTATCGATTGACCAAACAGTCATTATTTATGGCCATTAGGTCTATACATTATATTTGAAAATGCTATAATCAGATCAGTTCACAGAACTGTCTTTTCAAGTTTCAGGGCTGTTAGCAGTTTGTGAAGTTTAAAAGTCCATAAATATCGCGCTTGTGCTCAATGTGAACATGAACCGTTCCAGTATTTAACCTAAAGACCCCCGTGAGGTAAAAATGTCCAAAACTTCTGATTACTTTGTACCGTGGCTAAAAGATTCATTGATTTACGATGTTGATGTTCTCGACACTGCCTGGGCCAATCCAGATATCGCCAGATTGATGCTGAATGAGAACCCGATACCGCCTTCTGAAAAAGTCATCAATGCGGTTACCGAAATTTGCAAACGCGGCAATCATTATCCAGATCGCTGGTGGGGTTTGCGGGAAAAGATCGGTAAAAGTTGCGGCTTTGGGGCCAAGAACGTATTTATGGCCAATGGTTCATCAGAAAATATTGACAACATGATGCGGGTATTCCTGCAACCGGGCGATGAAGTATTGCTGGCCTCACCAACATTTACCCTGTTCAGAATTCGTGCCAGTGTCTGTGGTGGCAAGATAGTTGAAGTTCCATTGCGCGAAAGTGATCTGCAATATGATACTGATGCCATGCTGGATGCGATTACCCCCAAGACCAAGCTGATTGTTGTTGTCAATCCAAACAACCCAACCGGAATTTTCATTGAAGAAAGCGAATTGCGCCGACTGCTTGATACCGGTATTCCAACCTGTATCGATGAAGCCTATCTGGCCTATCACCCTGAAGTCCCTTCAATGGTGCCACTGGTAAAAGAATATCCAAATGCCTTTACCTCCCACACACTGTCCAAGGCCCATGGTATTGCCGGCATGCGGTTTGGCTACATGATTGGCAATGAAGATATTGTTGAAGCTTTTGAACGTGTCAGCCTGCCATGGAATCTGAGCCTGATGAACCTTGCAGCTGCCGAAGCTGTTATGGAAGATACCGAACATCTGGCTCTCAAGGTAAAACACAATAATGACTGGATGAAAGTGTTTTACAAGGAATTCACTGATCTTGGACTGAAACCATTCGAGCCGCATGGCAATTATATGCTGATTGATGCCAATGATTTCGGTTTGACCTCGCAGGAAATCTACGACAAGGCCATGGAAGACAAGGTTGCAGTCAAGACCTTTGAACCAATTCATGGAAAAGCCGGATATTTCCGCATCACTCCAGGTACAAATGAAGAGAATGAACGCTGCATAAAGACCATGCGCCGGATTTTCGGTGACAAGGATGCTCGGCAAAATTCAACTCCGCCAAATCGCCTTGCCTGAAACTGATCAGATATAATGCAAGACATGCAATGTGCGCTCAAATGGGCGCACATTGCAGCCGAAGCATGTCATGGTTACATGCTCTACATCAATCGGCAATTACAACCTTAACCCCGGCTGCTGACAGTTCTTTTGCCAGATCAGCCGGCGGTGCTGCTTCACATACCAGTGAAGTTATTGCTTTCATCGAACAAACCTTGAAAGAAGCCAGCTGGTTGAATTTTGAACTGTCAACCAGCACCGTCAGATTTTGTGACTGTTTCAGCATGGCCTTGGCCACCTGGGATTCCTCACTGTTGAAATCCATGGCACCAGTATGAGTATCAATGGCTCCAATGGTTAAAACCGCATGATGGGCCCTGAAATTTGCAATCTGTGATATGACCATCTCACCAACAGTCTGCTGATTGCCCAAAGCAAATTTTCCTCCCAGTAGAAAAACCTGATTGTTATTTTCAGCCGCACATATGGTTTTGGCCACTTCTATTGAATTGGTGGCAATAGTCATGTCAGTGTGATCAGCCAGTTGCTCGGCAAAAAACAGGGTAGTGGCTCCAGTATCGATGAACAGGGTTTCCCCGCGTTTGAACAATTTGACAGCAGCTCTGGCAATTGCCATTTTGGCTTCTGCATTTTCTGACATTCTCTGCCCGAAGGTGCCTTCGCCAAGCCTGTGGGGTATGGTTGCCCCGCCATGAATTTTCTGGATTCTTCCATGCTGGGAAAGCTCGTTCAGGTCCCGCCTGATTGTTTCGCGCGATATGGTTAAAAGCTCTGCCAGTTCTTCCACGCTGGCCGAAGAATTTCTGCGCACATAATCAACAATCTTTTCCTGTCGCAACTTGACCTTCATATTGTCCTCCCGAATTTCATATGAATATCTAGACCTCTGGCCGTTACCTTGCCAACATAAATTTGCAGGACAAAAACAGATTCATCCTGCAAACGGAAAATCGGGAGATATGGTTTTCCGCTCACATTGTTGTTGGATTTTAATCTGGCCTGTTTATTTGCTGGCAGCGCCCAGCCATTCCCTGATCCAACCCTTACGGTTACTGGCTACTATATTTGCATCCAGTAACAGCAATTTATTCGGCTTTATCAGCCGGTCAAACTGTTCAGGCAGTGCACCAGATATTTTGCCAGCCGGGAACATCCAGTTTTTTGTTGGAATCTGATCCTGAAAACCCGGCATTATCATGAAATTCATAAATTTTCGCGCCAGTTCAATATTTTTTGAACCCTTGATCATTCCAGCCACTTCAATTTGCAGATAATGACCTTCATCAAAGGCAGCAGCCCGGTATTTGTCAGTCTTTTCAACTATCATGTGATAGGCCGGAGAAGTCACATAGCTTAAAACCATTGGCGCCTCACCCTTGGTGAACAGTCCATATGCTTCACTCCAGCCAGGAGTAACCGTTAACACCCTTTTGGAAAGCTTTTCCCATTTGGCAGCGGCTTTGTCGCCATAAA
The DNA here is from genome assembly GCA_026990765.1 of Hyphomicrobiales bacterium. Taxonomy (GTDB): domain Bacteria; phylum Pseudomonadota; class Alphaproteobacteria; order Rhizobiales; family Aestuariivirgaceae; genus JALWJW01. The sequence goes on from JALXCV010000087.1 coordinate 49,502, forward strand.
CAGCCTTCATCCAGGAGAGAAATCCCAATCCGGGAGTTGAAGTGCGCGGGTCCTGCAAAATAATTTTCTGTGAAGTATCACCATTAATGAGTTGATCAAGACTGGTGGGCGGGTTTTTCATCTCCTCACTATTATAGATTACGGCAAATGGTGCATAATCATAGGCAAGGAAAATATCATCATGCCACTTGTCAGATATTGCCGATTTTGGCTGGTCGATACCTGATGGTGCAAACAAGCCGGTGGCCTTGGCATCTGCCACCAGATTGGTATCCAGCCCCAGCACAATATCAGCCTTTGTATGGTTACCTTCCAGTCGCAACCGGTTAAGCAGCGCCACACCATCGGCAATAGCCACCCACTTCAAGCTGCAATCGCACTGCTTTTCAAAAGCCTTCTTTATTTCCGGCCCCGGGCCCCAGTCAGCAGTAAAGCTTTCATAAGTATAAACAGTCAACACCGGTTTGGCACTGACTGGCAGAATAAAGATGGCCATGGCCATCAGGGTAACCAGTAATCTTTTCATCGCGTTTACTCCTGTAATTGCGTCAGGTGGTTAACGGATGGGTGCAATGCGGGGATAAAACGCGTCACTCCCTCCGCCGGTATTAACCGGATCAGGTTCATCGGGTCAGCGTTTGGCTTCTCAGCCCTTAAAAAGGGCACCCCGGTGAGCGGTTGGCAATATGACGAGATGATTGCGCATTGGCAAGCAAAAATGTAGATGATAGTTGCATGAACAAATTTGTAATCTTGCTGGGCGGTGAAATTTCTGTGACACCGCGTCTGTCTGCACTGATCAAGGGAGGCAGATATGTTGCTGCCGATAGTGGTATGCGACATGCGGCGTCATTGGGAATTACCCCTGAAATATGGATTGGTGATTTTGATTCGGCTGATGAGCAACTGCTTCGGCAATATCCTGATATAAAACGCCAGCATTACAGTACTGACAAGAATGCAACTGATGGTGCACTGGCAATCTCTTATGCGACTGACAAGGCTGCACAACAGATAATTCTGGTCGGTGCACAAGGGGGAAGATCTGATCATGCAGTCGCACATTTCATGCAAAGCATAGATCTTGTCCGGTCCGGCATCAGTAATATCTGCACAAATGGCATCGAAGAAGTCTGGCCATTGATCCCGGATACGCACAAGCTTGATTTCCCGGCAGGAACAATTATCAGCATCATCGCTCTTTCAGATATTTCCGGTCTTTGTATAAGCGGAGTAAAATGGCCGCTTGATAATGCCGATTTGCCAATCGGTTCGACTCTTGCATTGTCCAATGTTATAATAAACAAAGCCGTGGTGAGTGTGAAAACTGGCTATGGATTACTGGTTATCCAGACGAGTTAACCATTTTTACACCCTGTGGTTGCATATCAAATTGATCCATATATAAGGAAGCTATGGAACGGGGGACATTAATATTAGTTGGTGTGAATATTGCCATAGCCGGAGCAGTATTGGGATGGTTATATTCCAGTAAACCACTGCCACCAAAGCAATATTCAACAGCCAGCATTGACAAACCGGCAATCAGCCCGGCAGATAAAAAAGCCGAACCCGTTGTTGTTGCCAGAAAAACCTCCAACAGCTTTCAGTCCACCCGGCAGCTAAATATATCAATTACATCAGGTTCACAAAATGCTGCGAGCATGCGCGGTGCAAGGGCTGATCTTGAAGTAAACGCCACCAATCTTAAAATGCGCTCTGGCCCTGGCAGTTCATCGCCAACTGTCACTCAATATCCACGTGGCGCCAAATTTGTTCATATACGCGATGAAAATGGCTGGGCGCTGGTACAAAGTATTGAAGACGGGCAAAAGGGCTGGATGTACAAGAAATACCTCACAGCGACAAATTAACTATCCGCATTCATTGCAGATAAGTAAAATATGTTCTTGACCTTCCATTGACTGGAAGCTCCATATACCTGTTAAGCAACTTGAACACATTTGTTGATTGTAGCAACCAATCTGGCTGATACAGGCACGATAGCGAAGCACAACAGGATATTTTACGGATAACTGAATATGGATCAGGCAAATACACAAATCTGCGATCTGGAAGAACAGTTGATTGAACAATCGCAAGGCTCTTTTGACGGGCAGATTAGTTTTTCAATTGAAGGCATGACTTGTGCCGGTTGTTCATCACGGGTGGAAAAAGCACTTAATGCTCATGATGGCGTTACCCGGGCAAATGTCAATCTGGCTATTGAGCGGGCTGATATAAGCTTTGATCCTGACAAGACCAATCCGGCAGAACTTGCACAGGCAGTAAGAGATACCGGGTTTGATGTACCCACTGAAACTGTATCGCTGGATGTTGATGGCATGACCTGTGCCGCCTGTGCCGGCAGGGTTGAAAAGGCCATCAGGGCAATCCCTGGAGTTATTGATGCAAGGGTGAATGCAGCTACTGACCGGGCTGATGTTGACTGGCTGGGCGGTGATACTTCCATACTCACCGATGCTGTCAGCAATAGTGGCTATGCTGCCAGTCTGCGTTTGAGTGCGGCCGCCCAGCGCAAACAGCAACAGCAGGAAAGAGCTGATCGGCAAAAGGCACAAAACCGCCGGGAAATGATGATATTTGCCATATCTGTTGCCCTCACAGCTCCTCTGGTTATCCAGATGATTTTGCGCATGATCGGCATTGATATATCCATGCCCGGATGGCTGGAGCTGGCACTGGCAACCCCTGTTCAATTCTGGATAGGCGCCAGATTTTACAAGGGTGCCTGGAGTTCAATCAAGGCCGGCAGTGGCAATATGGATGTACTGGTGGCCATGGGCACAAGTGCAGCCTATTTCTTTTCGCTTGTCATGTTGTTGCGGCTGGGCGAGGCAGCCGTCGGGCATTTGTATTTTGAAGCCGCAGCGGTAATCATTACCCTGATCTTGCTGGGCAAGATACTCGAGGCCAGAGCCAAGCGCGGCACAACATCAGCCATTATGAAGCTTATGGCGCTAAGACCGGAAAATGCCCGGGTGGAACGCAATGGCCGTGAATATGAAATCCCGGTTGAAGATGTGGCAAGTGGTGACATTGTGATTGTTCGACCCGGTGAACGAATCCCGGTTGATGGCAAGATCATTGACGGCAATTCGCAAAGTGATGAATCAATGATTACCGGAGAAAGCCTGCCAGTTGATAAAACAGTTGGTGACATGGTAACCGGTGGCGCACTTAATGGAACCGGAAGACTGAAACTTGCCGCCACTAGGGTCGGTGAGGATTCCATGCTGGCAAAAATCATTACCCTGGTGGAAAATGCCCAGTCCGGCAAGGCACCGGTTCAGCGTCTGGTTGACAAGGTTGCTGCTATTTTCGTCCCGACCATCATCGCCATTGCTATTATTACCTTTATTGGCTGGATGTTATATGGCTCCAGCTTTGAAAACGCCCTGATCGCCGCAGTATCGGTACTGGTGATCGCCTGCCCATGTGCCTTGGGTCTGGCAACCCCCACAGCCATTGTGGCTGGCACCGGGGCTGCCGCCAAAGCCGGAATCCTGTTCCGTGATGTAACCGCGCTTGAACAGGCGCACCGTGTAGATACGGTGATTTTCGACAAGACTGGTACATTGACCGAAGGTCGCCCCGCAGTAACCGGCATCAAGGCAATCGGCATGGATGAGACAACAATGATGCAGCTTGCCGCTTCCCTGCAATCAGCCAGCGAACATCCGCTGGCCCGTGCAGTTACAGATTATGCCAGCCAGCATCAGCTAAAGCTTTCCAGTGTCAGCAATTTTGCCGGTAAAACCGGCTTTGGTGTGACTGGTGAGGTTGACGGATCAAAAATTATGATCGGCAATGATGCCTTGATGAAAAAATACAAAATCAGCAATGACGCAAAACTGGACAGCCTGAGGGCTGAATGGGAAGAACAGGGCAAGACTGCTGTTCTGGTAGCCATCGACAATTCCCTTACCGGCCTGATTGCCATTTCTGATCCGCTACGCCCGCAAACCCTTGAGGCTGTTAAAACCCTTAAAAACAATGGTATCAACCCCATGATGCTGACCGGCGATGCCGAGCGGACCGCCCGCAATATAGCCAAAGCTGCCGGAATAACTGATTTCAGGGCTGAAACCCTGCCCCAGGACAAGGCAAAAGTCATTGAACAATTGCACAAGAAGGGCAAGGTGGTAGCAATGATAGGTGATGGTATCAATGATGCTCCGGCACTGGCTCTGGCTGATGTCGGCATTGCAATGGGTACCGGCACTGATGTCGCCATAGAAACCGCCGGAATAACCCTTATGCGCCCCGACCCCAGACTGGTATCTTGTGCACTTGATGCTTCAAGGCGTACCTGGAACAAACTGTGGCAAAACCTGTTCTGGGCCTTCATCTACAACATAATAGGCATTCCGCTGGCCGTAATGGGCCTGCTAAACCCGGCAATCGCCGGTGCTGCAATGGCGATGAGTTCTGTCAGTGTAGTAACCAATTCACTGCTGTTGCGGGGCTGGAGGCCCAAGCTTTAATGTGAAAACCGGTTCCATGGTGGCTGCTACCTATAATTGTCAGCAGCTTTCACCATGCCCTCTTCCCCCGCCCTTCTAACATCCCTATATTCAACCCATGGGACATAACAGACAGCAGGGCGGGTTTTCTGAGGCGCCGGTGGGCAAGATTGAAGGTTATCCTGATATTCCCACATCTGAAGCATTACGGCAGCGGCCTGATCCGCGGGCCGGGCAGGTGCTGGCTGATGCGCGCGCTGCATCAGCTGCAAGCGGTGTATTGCGGCCTGAATTCATAGAGGTTGAAGATTTTGTTCCCTATAAACCTGAACGTCCACCAAAATCGGCAGGTGGCACTCCATTCAAAATGGTATCTGATTTCAAGCCCCAGGGCGATCAGCCACAAGCCATAAGGGAACTGGTTGCTGGTATAGAAACGGGTGAACGTGATCAGGTGCTTTTGGGAGTAACCGGATCGGGCAAGACTTTTACCATTGCCAAGGTTATTGAGCAAACCCAGCGCCCGGCCCTGATTCTGGCCCCCAACAAGACCCTGGCTGCCCAGCTTTATGGCGAGTTCAAATCATTTTTCCCTGAAAATGCGGTTGAGTATTTCGTATCCTATTATGACTATTACCAGCCTGAAGCCTATGTACCGCGCTCAGATACCTATATTGAAAAAGAATCCTCGATCAATGAGCAGATTGACCGTATGCGTCATTCCGCAACCCGCTCACTTATGGAAAATGACGATGTTATTGTGGTGGCATCGGTTTCCTGCATTTATGGTATTGGTGATGTGGAAACCTATACCGCCATGACTTTCTCGCTGAAAGTTGGTGAACAGATCAGCCAGAACCAGTTGCTGGCCGACCTTATTGCCCTGCATTACCAGCGCAATGATGGCAATTTCATTCGTGGCACTTTCCGGGTGCGCGGTGATACGGTTGAACTCTATCCTTCACATCTGGAAGATAGGGCCTGGCGCCTGTCCTTCTTTGGCGATGAACTGGAAAGCATAACTGAATTCGATCCGCTTACCGGCCATAAAATGGCGGTACTGGAAAGCCTGAAAGTATATGCCAATTCCCACTATGTAACCCCCAAGCCAACCCTTGATCAGGCAGTCAGGCGAATCAAGATCGAGTTGCAGCAGCGACTGGAGGAATTCCACCGCAATGGCCGTTTGCTGGAAGCCCAGCGACTGGAACAACGCACCCAGTTTGACATTGAAATGATGATGGATACAGGTTCGTGTGCCGGGATCGAAAACTACTCACGCTATCTGACCGGCAGGGCACCGGGAGAGCCACCGCCAACCCTGTTTGAATATCTGCCCGATAATACTCTGGTATTCATCGATGAAAGCCA